>NZ_JBIVXW010000067.1:0-49981 GCF_044769405.1 Streptomyces sp. NPDC090442 | reverse complement strand
GACCTGCCCAACCACGGAGGTGCCCCGCGCGTTCTCCCCTGCGTCAACCTCATAGCCACACCCAACCCTCCAGAGCTACAGATGGAAAAGGCTCCAAGACCGTGCTGTACCCACCGCAGCCGGCCGAACAGAAAGCCGCCGAATGGGATCGCCCCGCGCTGGGGAAAAGCCGAGGTCGACACCGGAAGCCAACCCCAGCAGAGGACCGAGAGCAGTAGCAGTCCATTCAGGGCCGCGCGGGAAGGCGGCGGCAATATAGCGGCGGATCCCCGGTTACCGAAACCGGGGATCCGCCGAATACTTGTAGCTCCACCGCCACTTCCTGACCGCCCGTCGAAAGGCAGCACAGCGACGATCTATAACGTCACCGCCACACGGCATGCAGTACCTGTTCCTGGCCCGTCACGCCGCGGCGTAGCTGAGGCGGAACAGATCTTGCGCGCGCTCCAGATCCCGCTCCGTACGCAGTTGCACCTCCAGGTCGCCGGTGCCGTGGTGGCCGAGCCCCGTCACATCCCGCGTGAAGCCGGGAACGAGGTCGACCTCCTTGGGGTCCGCTTTGAGGTAGACGAGGAGCTTGGTCTGCTGCGGCGGGCAGACGCAGGCGAAGTTCCGCAGCCGCTGGTAGGCGGTGTACTGCTTGCGCTGCACCCGTGTGATGCCTCCTCCGAGGCCGACCAGTGCCTCGTCGACCGCCGCAGCCAGCTCGGTCATCGCGCCGCCCTGCCATCGGGCGGTCGGCAGCCCGGCCACGCGCCGGCGAACCCGCTGGGAAGCGGCCAACTGCCCGGTGACCGAAGCCACGGTCTCCAGGCCGAAGTGGCCGCTGCCGAAGTACCGGTAGCGGACCAGGTCGATGCTGCGCCGGTGCTCGCGAACGGCGTGCGCGTCGTAACGCGTGAAGTCGCCGGCCACGCAGATAAGCCGCGGTGCGCTCCACAGGATCTGGGACGCGGCCGTGACACCGAGCCGGTCACGGACCAGGTTCCGGAAGGCGTCCTTATGGGCCGTGAGCCAAGCCATGTAATACAGGCCCTGGTTGATTACCCCGGCGGCGGTACCTCGCTTGTACTCGATGATGACCGGTGCACCGTTCTCGTCGAGTCCCAGCGAATCGATACGACCGCCGTCGACGCAGTCGATGACGTACTCGCCCGCCAGGAACGTGACACCCAGCATCGTCTCCATGTGCGCCTCGACGAGGCCCTGTATATCCGCCTCGACCTCAGCAAGACGCGGCACGACCTCGGTCACACCGCATTGCGTGTTGAACAGCTTCAGCGCCACCACTCCCCCTGCACGATCACGATGCCAGAAGTGAACGTCGCAGGGCCCAGGGATATTTCCGCTACCGATACCTTTTCGAAAGGGACGAAGATCCACAGATGCACAGCCAGAACGACGTGATGCCGGACATGGACTCCCTGTACAGCCCCTCCCACATCCGCACCACCTGGGGCGGAACCGGCAGCATCGAAGACGCTTCCAGGGCCTTCGGGTTCTCGCGGGCCAAGGGCTACGACCTGGTCCGGCGCGGGGAGTTCCCCTGCCGTGTGCTGCGCATCGGCCGCAGCACACGTGTCGTCACCGCATCCCTGCTCCGCGTACTAGAAAGCGGTGAGCCTGAGTACAGCGAAGTCCACGACGCGCGCCGCACGCTGGCGTGACCCAGCTCGCATAGAAGCCCCCGCCGGAGCACTTCCGGCGGGGGCTTCTTGCTCTTCTCACTCATCTCCCGCCGCAGCCGCTCCAGCTCGGCGCGTTCGGCCTCCCGCAGCCGGCCACCCTGCGCGGCTGGCGCGGGCCGGTCAGAGGAAGCCGAGCCGTTGCGGCGCCACCGCGAGACCAGCTGTGCAGCGTCCCCGGGTGCACCCCGAGTTCTTCGGCGACCTCGGGGATCGCCTTCCTCGTCTCGATCAGGATGTGTACGGCACCCTCACGGAAGTCGGCGTCGTACTTCTGTTGCTTGGACCCCATGGACCTCAACTTTCCCTGGTATCACGGACTCCACGTTACGAGGGGAACCTCACTTCGCCGAGCAACACACAGGCACGAATGAGAGCTCGGCGCTTCAAGCCGGCCAGCTCTTCCCGCAGCGCTGGATCGGCAGTGACCAGGACCGCTTTGAGCTGGTTGGTGGCCTGGGTACAGGCTTTGACAGCGGATTCCCTGGCCACGATGTACATACGCGCGATCTCTACCGGGCCGTTCCCCGACTTCACCCGGGAACACGCACGGCCACTGAGCACGCCACGGGCGGCAGCTTCTGCATCACCCTGGTCGGTTTTGCTCCGCCGGCGACGAGCCGAACGCCCCGGCCCAGGGGCCTCGATGACGTCGATACCTTGCGACAGCAGATACCGGGACAGCGCCGCCCCATAGTTGCCAGATCCCTCTACCCCGGCACGCCGAAAGAGACCTAACCGGGATGCCCACTGCGCAAGTTGACAATATCCGGTCGCGGTGGCCGGGAAGCTCTCAATGGCCAGGGTCTTCCCCGTCGTCGAAATCACGGCAGCCACGTGAACATCTCGGTGCGTGTCAACCCCAAGAATCACCTCGTCTGCATCCGGAGAAGGGTGATCCATGGGATGAACAGAGCTTGTTGATTCGATCGTTCATCCGCTCCCGTCAGTAGTTGCACATCAGCGTCGCCACTGGCCCGGAGGAGCGGTCGTCAGTGAAACGGTGCAGATTCTCACGCACAGCAGCCCTCCAGACACACTCCCCCGAACCAGCGTCTGTGCGCACTGCCTCGCCCCGCGAACGACATAGGATCGTCAGGACACTTTGGTCAGAAATCTCAGGAGCCAGATCACGGCACGACGGCAGCATCGCTGTCATCTCTTCCATCTGCCGCTCACCAGTACACCGCTGCCTCTCGTCGAGGGAGCACCCGTTGAAGCCCAGCAGCGTCCACGCGCCCCCGGGATCTTCATCGCTACGGAACAGCGCGCCCGCGCGCATCGCAAGCCCCAGCCGCCAAAACGCGCCCCCGCTGCGTCGTCCCAGCCGCCGTCTCGCCCCTTCCGCTGCGTCGAGAACGGTGAGCCCGAGCACAGCAAGATCGCACCGAACACCGCGAACCAGGCAGTCCTCGAACGCAGGAACCCCCGCCGGCAGCCGACGAGGGTCCCTCACCTCTCACTTGCTATCACACGCGTCCCACCAACACCGTCGACGCAGGTGGACCACAAGAACCCCACCTGCACAAACGGACCCGACCTAGACCACATGGACGCCAGAAGACGCTTCCAACAACCTGATGCGGAACAACCGGTGATGTCCGGTGCGAGCCCAGGGTGTTGGCGGCTCACCACCCTGCTCGGCGCGAGCGGTGCGGTAGCCCTGGCCGCCCTGCCGCTGACGATGGCGTCGGGCCGCAAGGGAGGTCGGCCCAGATGGGGCTTCACCCATACCCAGTACAGCACGGACCACGGCGCGCCGGAGGCAACGCGGGGGGCTGCCGACCTGCTCTCCGCGCGGCCCCTGCCGCAGAACCAGCACATCATGGGCTGGAGCGCAGAGAACCCCGAACCGAAGCCCGGACGGTACGACTTCGAGGCCCTCGACGAGCACGTCGCCCGGATGCGGGCCATCGGCGGGCTCCCCGTCCGCACCTTGTGCGGCGCCGCTGACTGGATGAAGGGCGGGCGGCAGGGACGTACCGACTGTCCCGGCTGAAGGCCGTCCCCGGCCGACGCCACTGAGCCCTTCAATAGATCAACGAGGAAATTCCGGATTCCCCTCGGAGACCATTTCCCCCGGAATGGCTGCGGCAGAACCTGAGAACCCCCGCGGGGCGCGACGTCATGAGGAACGACGGACCCGTGCGGCCTTACGGGCCTCGGCCAGCTGGCGGGCCTCGGCGGCGCGACGGGACTCACCCCCTGAGCGGCCGGGCCGGCCCGGGGTGGTGCCCCGGCCACGGAACGGGGCGCCGCCGCGCTGGGGGCGCTGCGCGGCCGGCGTGCCTCCACTGACAGGGACGCCGGAGGGGGCCTGGGCGCCGGTGATGCGGCTCAGTTCAGCCTCGCCGGAGCGGACCTGGGTGGTCTGCGGGGTGATGCCCGCGTCCGCCATGAGGCGCGCCATGTCGCGGCGCTGGTTGGGCAGGACCAGGGTGACGACGCGGCCGGACTCGCCGGCACGAGCGGTGCGGCCGCCGCGGTGCAGGTAGTCCTTGTGGTCGCTGGGCGGGTCGACGTTGACCACCAGATCGAGGTTGTCGACGTGGATGCCGCGGGCCGCGACGTTGGTGGCCACCAGCGCTGTGACCTCGCCGGTCTTGAACCGGGCCAGGGTGCGGGTGCGCTGGGGCTGGGACTTGCCGCCGTGCAGCGCTGCGGCACGTACACCGCTGTTCAGCAGGTGCGTGGTGAGCTTGTCGACGGCGTGCTTGGTGTCCAGGAACATGATCACCCGGCCGTCCCGGGCCGCGATCTCGGTCGTGGTGGCGTACTTGTCTGCGCCGTGTATGTGCAGCACGTGGTGTTCCATCGTGGCGACCGCGCCCGCCGACGGGTCGACCGAGTGGACCACGGGGTCGTGGAGATAGCGGCGGACGAGGAGGTCGACGTTGCGGTCCAGGGTGGCCGAGAACAGCATCCGCTGGCCGTCCGCGTGTACCTGGTCGAGCAGTTCGGTCACCTGGGGCATGAATCCCATGTCGGCCATCTGGTCAGCCTCGTCCAGGACGGTGATGGTCACCCGGTCCAGGCGGCAGTCCTTGCGCTCGATCAGGTCCTTGAGGCGGCCCGGGGTCGCGATGACCACCTCGGCGCCGGCGCGCAGTGCACCGGCCTGCCGGCCGATCGACATACCGCCGACCACCGTGGCCAGCCGCAGCTTCAGGGACCGGGCGTACGGCGTGAGCGCGTCCGTGACCTGCTGGGCCAGCTCGCGGGTCGGGACAAGGATCAGGGCCAGTGGCTGTCGGGGCTCGGCTCGCCGTCCGGCGGTGCGCGCCAGCAGCGCCAGGCCGAAGGCGAGCGTCTTGCCCGATCCGGTGCGTCCGCGGCCCAGGACGTCCCGGCCTGCAAGGGAGTTCGGCAGCGTGGCCGCCTGGATCGGGAACGGCTCGCTCACGCGAAGGCCGGTGAGCGTCCTCAGCAGTTCGGCGGGCATGTCGAGTTCGTCGAAGCTGGCAGCCGTGGTCAGGGCCGGGGTGATGGTGACGGGCAGTGCGAACTCCCCCTGCGGCGTGGAGCCGTGGCGCCCGTGTCCGCCGGAACGGCTGCCGGGGCGTCCCTGACCTTGCGGGCGGACTCGGGCACCCCGGTCGGAACCGGCGGAGCCGCCCTTACGAGGGTTGGGGTAGCGGTCATTCGTGCGAGCTGAGCGGTTCATGGAGAACCTTCCTCGATATGGCACGTATCGAGGAGTTCTCAGCAGAAATAGGCCGAATGAATCGCAAGAACGAGCCGGATAAAAACCTGGAACGAAGCCGGCCGCACCATACGGGACGGCAGTACACTGCCTGAAGTCAGGCGAGCCGTCACACACCGCCATGGCGCGTCGGATATAAAAAGCTTTGGAAACAGCAACGAGCTGAGGCCCGCATCAGTGCGGGCCCCAGCTACCTGTTATGCGTCAGCGTCAGGCAGGAACAATGTTCTCCGCCTGCGGGCCCTTCTGGCCCTGCGTGACGTCGAAGTTCACCTTCTGGCCTTCCTGAAGCTCGCGGAAGCCCTGGGTGGCAATGTTCGAGTAGTGGGCGAAGACGTCAGGGCCGCCACCCTCCTGCTCGATGAAGCCGAAACCCTTTTCCGCGTTGAACCACTTCACGGTACCGGTAGCCATGTTAAATCTCCTTCGGGGCAGTGCCTGGGGGCCCGCACTGCGCGAACCCCGGCGTCGCCGCGATGATTACCCCGTCCGGAAAACAGCACCGGAAATATAAAAGCGCCCGACGGCATAAAGCCATCAAAGGCGCTATGGGAACCACAACTGCAACTGGGATCAACAGTAGCACGGCATGAGCGTCCATGCGTCAGCATTTCAGTGAGTCTCTTTCATCCGGGATCGCGGGTGCTGGTCAGCGGGGTGGCGCGAAGAGACGAGGCTCCTGGTCGTTGCGTTGGCGTTCGCTACGCACCGCCTGCGACTCCGGGACACACGAACCCGCGTCGGACACCACTCACCAGGCCCGCCCTCGAACACGGGAACCCCCGCCGGAGCCAGCCGACGGGGGTTCCTCACCACTCACTTGCTATCACGCGCATCTCACCAACCCCGTCGATGCAGCTGGACCACAAGGCCCCCACCTGCACAAACAGCCACGGCCTAGACCACGTGGACGTCATAAGACGCTTACGACAACCTGTGCCAGGTCGTCCCGAGGGCGGGCCCCCAGGACGAGGACGGGGGCGCCTTCGGGGCCGTCGATCCGGTGCTGAAGGGTCTTCTCGCTCACGCGACCCAAGCTACCCATTCGATGACACGATCCTGACACCCGGGTCAGGAAGCGTTCGTCAAAAACGAAGCGCAGATCAGAAATGGACGGTCGAAACGGTGTAAACGACCGGGTGCCCGGGCTCGTCGAAGCTCACCATGATCCGCTGCGCGGGCTGCGGCGCCGGCCGGTTGACCGTGGTTCCCTGCCACGGCCAGTCGACGTGGAAGTCCCAGCCGACCTTGGCGGCCTGTGCGGGCGCGATGGTGATCGCGCCCTTCTTCAGGGCGGCGGTGTGGGAGCCGACCGCCTTGAGGTACGCCGTCAGCCCGTAGTCGTTGGTGCGGAACTGCACGAACAGGGAGCTGGTCTTCCAGGAGTTGGTCTCGTAGTAGTAGACGGGCGTGGAGCCGAGCGGCACCGGGACGTCGTAGATCCGCTGCTGCAACCGGGAGGGGAAGGCGTTGGTCAGCCCGGTGGCGGCGGCCTCGGACTCCTTGTCCTCGCCGCCGTCCCGGCTCTGCTGGGCGGAGATGACGAAGTAGCCGGCCGGGATGGTGATCAGCAGGAAGATCACCAGCGCCATCAGGAAGGGGCGGCGGGTCCGGGCGCGGGGCGCGGGGCCCGCGGCGTGCTCGTCGTGCCGGGGCTGCTGGTCCGGGTCGGTCATCGGCGGCCCGACCGTTCGTAGCGTTCGTAGCGCTCCGCGCGGCGGCGGTTGGCGCGCCGGAAGCGGCGGGCCACCAGGCGGGCGAGGTCGGCGGCGCCCACCATCCCGGCCTCGGGGCCCAGTTGGGCCTTGGCGATGGTGGCCTCGGGGCGGTAGCCGCGGCCGGTGAGGTGGCGCTTGAAGGCGTCCCGGGCGGGGCCGATCAGCAGGTCGTCGGCGGCGCTGACGCCACCGCCGATGACGAAGCAGGAGGGGTCGAGGGCGGCGGCGAGGTTGGCGATGCCGACGCCGAGCCACTGGCCGATGTCCTGGAGGAGCTCGACGCACATCGCGTCGCCCTCGCGGGCCAGCTCGGTGATCAACGGGCCGGTGATGTCGCCGATCCGTCCGCCGACCCGCTCGATGATGTTGTACGCGACCGGGGAGTCGGCGGCAGCCAGCTCCCGCGCCTCGCGGACCAGGGCGTTGCCGGAGCTGTACTGCTCCCAGCAGCCGCGGTTGCCGCACGGGCAGCGGTGGCCGCCGGGGACCACCTGCATGTGGCCGAACTCGCCGGCCACCCCGTACTTGCCGCGCTTTATCGCGCCGTCCTCCAGGATGGCGCCGCCGATGCCGGTGCCGAGCGTGATCATGACGAGGTGGTCCTCGCCTCGACCGGCACCGAACCGCCACTCCGCCCAGGCGGCGGTGTTGGCGTCGTTGTCGACCATGACCGGGACCGCGAGGCGCTCGGCGAGGCGGTCCCGCAGCGGCTCGTTGCGCCAGTTCAGGTGCGGGGCGAAGAGCACCCGGGAGCGGTCGGCGTCCACCCAGCCGGCGGCACCGATGCCCACGGCGTGCACGTCGTGCCGGTCGGAGAGGTCCAGCACCAGCTCGGTGATGGTGTCCTCGACGACCTTGGGGCTCTTGGACTTGTCCGGTGTCTCGGCACGGACCTTCTCCAGGATGTTGCCGTCGGCGTCGACCACCCCGGCCATGACCTTGGTGCCGCCGATGTCGATGCCGACGGTGGGCACCCGGGGGGCGGTCAGGTGCGAGCGGCGCTCGCGGGCGCCGACGGTGCGCAGGACGGTGGCGCGGGCGGTGCCGCGGTGTGCCCGGTCCCGGTACATGCTCATCGGATCACCCCTCGGACCTCGTCGCGGGTACGGCTGCCGGGACAGCCGTGGTGGCTGCCGTTTCGGTCTCGACGGCTGCGTGCGGGCAAGAGTCGTCTCGTCCCTGCGGGTCTCGGGGAGGCGGGGGCCTCCTTGGATGGTCCGGTGCGATTGTGCATCACCCGCGCCGTCCGGCGCACCGCGGTGCCGGGCCGTGCGCCCCGCATCGGCCAGGAGCCGGCGCGGGGCGCGCACGGGTTCACTCGGGCCGGTGACCCCCGGGGAACTCCGCGGGGGCGGAGCGGGACAGCTCGTGGCTGAGCTGCTCCAGCTCGCTGCCGCCGGCCATCTGCCGGGTCAGCTCCTCCAGCGCGATCTCCGACTTGAGGTGGCTGCCGGCCATGGTGCCGCGCTTGAGCAGCACGAAGCGGTCGCCGACCAGGTAGGCGTGGTGCGGGTTGTGGGTGATCAACACCACGCCGAGCCCGGCGTCCCGGGCGGCCGCGACGTACTTGAGCACCACGCCGGACTGCTTGACGCCGAGCGCCGCGGTCGGCTCGTCCAGGACGAGGACCTTGGCGCCGAAGTAGACGGCGCGGGCGATCGCGACGCACTGCCGCTCACCGCCGGAGAGGGTGCCGATGGGCTGGTCGACGTCGCGCAGGTCGATGCCCATCCGCAGCAGCTCGGCGCGGGTGGTCTCGCGCATGGTGCGGACGTCGAGCCGGCGGAACGGGCCGACGCCGGTGGTCGGCTCGGAGCCCAGGAAGAAGTTCCGCCACACCGGCATCAGCGGCACCACCGCCAGATCCTGGTAGACGGTGGCGATGCCACGGTCCAGGGCCTCGCGCGGGGAGCCGAGCCGGGCCTCCTCGCCCTCTATCCGGAAGGCGCCGGCGTCGTGCTGGTGCAGCCCCGCGATGATCTTGATGAGGGTGGACTTGCCGGCGCCGTTGTCGCCGAGCACGCAGGTGATCTCGCCCGCGTGCACCTCCAGTGACACCCCGGTCAACGCCTTGACGTTGCCGTAGAACTTGCTGACGTCATCGAGTTCGACGAGGGCCGTCATGACTTGTCCTCCGCGCGCTTGCGGACCCAGGCGTTCAGGAGCGTGGCGAGCAGCAGCATCACGCCGAGGAAGAACTTGTACCAGTCCGGGTTCCACTGCGCGTAGACGATGCCCTTGCTGGCCATGCCGAAGATCAGCGCGCCGACCGCGGCGCCGATCGCTGAGCCGAAGCCGCCGGTCATCAGACAGCCGCCGACCGCCGCCGCGATGATGTAGAGGAACTCGTTGCCGACGCCGTCGCCGGACTGGATCGCGTCGAACGAGAACAGCAGGTGCTGGCCCGAGATCCAGGCGCAGAACGCGACGCCCATGTAGAGGCCGATCTTGGTGCGGGTGACCGGGACGCCGACCGCGCGGGCCGCGTCCGCGTTGCCGCCCACCGCGAAGATCCAGTTGCCGGCCCGGGTCCGCAGCAGGACCCAGGTGGCGACCGCGACCAGCGCCAGCCACCACACGATGGTGATCTGGATGTCCACACCGCCGATGGTCAGGTGCGAGGCGAAGAGCGCGCGGGCGGAGTCGAAGCCCTCCATGTCGGCGATGGACTTGGTCGACACGGTGCCGCTGATCAGCTTGGTGAAGCCGAGGTTGAGGCCGGTGAGCATGAAGAAGGTGCCCAGCGTGATGACGAAGCTGGGCAGCTTCGTCCGGGTCAGCAGCACCCCGTTGAAGACCCCGATGGCGAGGGTCACCAGCAGCGAAACCCCGACGCCGACCCAGGTGTTGGCGGTCATCTGGTAGCTGAACATCGACGAGACCAGCGCCGAGCTGACCACCATCACGCCGGCCGACAGGTCGAACTCCCCGCCGATCATCAGCAGCGCCACCGGGACGGCCATGATGCCGATCGTCGACGACGCGTACAGCACCGTGGAGAGGCTGGCGGGCCGCAGGAACGGCTCGGCGATCAACGAGAAGAAGAGGAAGACGGCGATCGCGCCGACCACCGAGCCCAGCTCGGGGCGGCTCATCAGCCGGCGGGCCAGGGAGCGGTGCACCAGCCGCTCGTCGCCGGGACCCCCGGTCGGGGCGGGCTGCCTGGCGGGTGCGTCGGCGGCGCTCATCGGGTCCCCCGCTTCGTGTACTCCTGCAGCGCGGCGGCGTCCTTCTTGGTGATCACCTGGGGTCCGGTGAGCACCGGCTTGCCGCCGCCGAGGATGTCGGAGTTGTACTTGTAGAGCCACAGCAGGTCGACCGCCTGGTAGCCCTGGAGGTAGGGCTGCTGGTCGACGGCGAAGCCCAGGGAACCGTCCTTCAGGCCGTTCGCCACCTGGGCGTTGAGGTCGAAGGTGTCGATCTCGACCTTGCTGCCGGCCTGCTCCTTGGCCTGGACGGCGGTGGGGGCGAACGGCGCGCCGAGGGTGACCACGGCGTCGATGGCCGGGTCGGCCTGGAGCTTGGACTCGATGGACGCCTGCACGTCGGGCATGTTGGTGCCGTCCACGTACAGCTTCTGCATCTCGCCCTTGAAGGTCTTCGCCGCGCCGTCGCAGCGCTGCTCGTGACCGACGTTGCCCTGCTCGTGCAGGACGCACAGGGCCTTCTTCTTCCCGCGCTTGGTCAGCTCCTCGCCGACCGCCTCGCCGGCCACCGTCTCGTCCTGGCCGATGTGGGTCAGCGCGCCGAACGCCTTGGACTCGGCGGCGCCGGAGTTCACCGTGATGACCGGGATGCCGGCCTTCTCGGCCTTGCGCACCACGTCCTTCATGGCGTCCGGCTTGGCCAGCGAGACGATCAGCCCGTCGACCTTCTGGTCGATGTAGGACTGCACGAGCTGGCTCTGCCGCTGGGCCTCCTTGTCGTGCGCGTAGACGAAGTTGATGTTGTCCTTGACCGCGGCCTGCTGGGCGCCGTTCTGCACGATGTCCCAGAAGGTGTCGCCGTCTCCCGAGTGGGTGACCATCGCGAACGTCCACCGGGGGGTGTGCACGGCGGCCTTGCCCCCGGCGGCCTGCGCCGCGCGTTCCTCGGCGCGCTTGCCGCCGGTGCTGCTGCACCCCGCGAGGGAGACGCCGAGCACCGCTGCCAGCACGGCGCCCACGACGCGTCCTCTTCTTCCAACCCTTGCCACGAGGAAACGCCTCTCCCGCTCTTGTCGCTGTCCCGGGTCTGTCTGGTGTCGCCGCGACGCCGGGCGACCGGGCCGGGCAACCGACCAAGTATCCGTTACCGGCGTTCTGTACCGATTCACGGGGCCCGGCCGTAGGGGGCCGGTGCCGGATGGTACGCACTCCGGCGACGGGCCGCGGGGTGTCCCGGGCCGACCTTTACCGTACGGCCTCGCGCCTCACGGCCGGACCAGCAGCTGGAACTCGAAGGCGTAACGGGACGCGCGGTAGACGTGCGAGCCGAACTCCACCGGGCGTCCGGTGTCGTCGAAGGTGGTGCGCTCCATCGTGAGCAGGGGCGCGCCCTCGGGCTCGTCGAGCCGGGCGGCCTCGTCGGCGGTCGCCGCGCGGGCGCCGACGGCCTGCCGGGCGCTGTGCAGGGTGATGCCGGCGGCCCGCATCAGGCGGTACAGGCCGGTCTCCTCCAGGTCGGCGGTCGCCAGCCCCAGCAGGCCGAGGGGAAGGTGGTTGCGCAGATGGGCCACGGGCTCGCCGTGGGTCAGCCGCAGCCGCTCGACCAGAGCGACCTCCGTGCCCTCGGCGATCCCCAGGGCGGCGGCGACCTCGGCGTCCGCCTCGGTGGTGGTGTTCAGCAGGACGCGGGTGGCCGGCTTCTGCCCGGCCGCCTCCAGGTCGTCGTAGAGGCTGCTGAGCTCCAGCGGGCGCTTGACCTGGCTGTGCACGACCTGGGTGCCGATGCCGCGGCGGCGGACCAGCAGGCCCTTGTCGACCAGCGACTGGATCGCCTGGCGCACGGTGGGCCGGGACAGGCCGAGCCGGCCGGCCAGCTCGATCTCGTTGCCGAGCAGGCTGCCGGGGGCCAGCCGGCCGTTCTCGATCGCCGCCTCCAGTTGCTGCGACAACTGGAAGTACAACGGGACCGGACTGTTCCGGTCCACGCTGAACTGGACGGGGCTCTCGCCGCCCGCGGCTTCTGTATCGCGTTTCCCCACGCTCGCGAGCGTATCCGGCCGCACAGATGACGGGAAGTCCGGAGGTCACATTGTCCGGACAAGGACGGTCAGAGGGGCCGGAAGGTGCGGAAGCCGCGGCCCGGAGGTGCACGTCGGGCGGGCCGGGCTACCAGGGCAGCGGCCGGCTGTCGCGGAAGAAGCCGCCGGTCGGCCCGTCGTCGGGCAGCGTCGCCGCGTACAGGACACTGGCCGCGCCCTCCGCGACCGGCCGGCCGCCGGCGCCGCCCATGTCGGTGGCCACCCAGCCCGGGCAGACCGCGTTGACCAGCACGCCGTCCGCCCGCAGTTCCGCGGCGAGCATCCTGGTCAGCGCGTTGAGCGCGGCCTTGGAGGCGGAGTACGCGGGGGTGCCGCCGCCCATGTTCGTCAGCGAGGCGGCCTCGCTGGAGACGTTGACCAGCCGGGGGTGGGCCGAGGCGCGCAGCAGCGGCGCGAACGCGATGGCCATCCGCCACGGCCCGTAGAGGTTGGTCTCGGCCACCTCGCGCACCACCGCCAGATCGGCGGTGACGGCCCGCTGCCAGGTGTCGTAGCCGCTCCCGGCGTTGTTGACCAGTACGTCCAGCCGGCCGAAGGCGTCGGCGACCTCGGCGGCGGCGCGTGCCACGCTGCGGTCGTCGGTGACGTCCAGGGGCAGCGGGCGGAGGTCGGCGTCGGGGCGGGCCGCGGCGCGCAGTTCCTCGACCGTCCGCCGGGCGGCGCCCGGGTCGCGGCCGGTGAGCAGCACGGTGTGGCCGCGCTCGGCGAGTTGGCGGCTCACCTCGCGGCCGATGCCGCGGGTGGCGCCGGTGACGAGGGAGACGGGGGCGGTGGACGGCATGGGTCGCTCCGGGGTGGGTCGCGGACGGGGCGGGGCGGTGCGGAATACCTGGCCGGTCGCGGGCGGGCGGTCACCGCTCGCGGGCGTCGTCCGCCCGTATGGCCGCCGCGGGTTCCGGCGCGTCCGCGGCGGGCCGGCCCGCCGCGTCCTTGGCCAGCGCCCGGATTCCGACGAACAGCAGCAGCGCGCCCAGCAGCGGGCCGACCGCGGCGATGCCGACCGTCGTCGGGATGCCGAAGTGGCCGGAGAGCACGCCGAACGACAGCGGCCCGACGGCGCCGCCGGCGAACAGCCCACCCTGCATCGCCGCCCCCGCCCGGGCGCTCTCCCCCGGCAGCAGCCGCATGGTGGCGGCGAGCAGCAGCCCGGTCCAGCCCCAGCCGCCGGCCACCGCGAGCAGCGCGCCGATCAGGAACGCCACCGGGGTGCCCGCGACGATGGTGGCGAGCCCGGCGGTGCCGGTGAGCATCATCACGGTGACGGTCCAGGGGATCCGGTGCGGCGCCCGGTCCGCCAGGCCGCCCGAGCCGAGGCGCACCGCGACGCCGAGCAGGCTGGCCACCATCTGGAGCGTGCCGGCGGTGGCCGGGGCGAATCCCGAGGCGGTGCCGATCTGGATGAAGTAGGCCGAGCCGACGTTGCTGCCGATGGTCGCCAGCGCCGCGGCCAGACTCCAGGCGACCACCACCCGGCCGACGGTGCGCGGCGACGGTCCCGCGGCGACCCGCCCGGTCGGCCCGCCGGCCGGCCGCTCCGCCCCGACCGCCCCGACTCCCGCCGGCCGGGCCAGCGCCGCGGCGATCAGCGTCAGCAGGGCCAGCCCGGCCGCCGTCCACAGCGCGGGCCGCCAGCCGTGCGGCGCCGCGACCAGCGTCACCAACAGCCCGGGCAGGAACGGCCCGGCGCCGAGCGAGGCGCCGAACAGGCCGCCGGCGAAGGAGTGTCGACCGGGCGCGATGTCGGTGGCGATCACCCGGGCCGCGGCCGGCTGAGTGAAGGCGTTGCCGAGCCCGGCGAGCGCCAACAGCAGGCACAGTTGCCACAGTTGCCCGACCAGCGCCAGGCCGGCGAGCACCGCGGCCGCGAGCAGGGCGACACCGCCGAGCACGGCCCGGACCGGCATCCGCGGCACGATCCGGCGGGCCACCGGGGAGCCCACCGCGGTGAAGGCGAAGAAGCAGGTGACGGCCGCGCCGAAGGCGGTGCCGGAGAGGTGCAGCGTGCGCTGGACGGGCGCCGCGAGGGCGGGCGCCATCAGGCCGGGGGTGATGGCCGCGATGGTCACCACGACGGTGGCGACCAGGCGGCCCCAGCGGCTGCGGGGCACCGAACCGGTGGCGCCCGGGGTGGCACCGGCGGCCGGGGCAGGTGCCGGGGCCGGGGCAAGTCCCAACGAGTGCTGTTTTGCGGCGAGTTGCGGCTTGGGGGAGGAGTCCATGCAGTGATCCTGCGGCCGGATTCCGCCCCCCGTCCAAGGTCTTTTCTGATAGCCAAGGGTTATGGACGCCCACCTTCGCGATCTGCGCTACTTCCTCGCCACCGCCGAGGAGTTGAACTTCACCCGGGCCGCCGAGCGGCTGTTCATCTCCCAGCCGGCGCTCAGCAAGCAGATCCGCCAACTGGAGACGGGCCTGCGGGTCCGGCTCTTCCACCGCGACCGGCGCACGGTGACGCTCACCGAGGCCGGCGCCGCGCTGCTGCCCCGGGCGCGGGAGCTGCTCGGCCTCTGGGACGAGACGCAACGCGCGGTGAGCGACGCGGCGGCCGCCGCGGCCGCGGTGCTGACCCTGGGCGTCTCGACCAGTGTGGGCCGCGGCCTCCTCCCCGCCATCCGGGCGCAGTTCGCCGAGCGCCGCCCCAACTGGCGCATACAGGTGCGGCAGGTCTCCTGGGACGACGGCACCGCCGGGCTCGCCGGCGGCACCGCCGATCTGGCGCTGCTGTGGCTGCCGTTCCCGGGCCAGGAGGCGTTCACCGTCGAGGTGGTGGCCACCGAGCCGCGGTGGGTGGCGCTGCCGGCCGGGCACCGGCTCGCGGACGCCGCCGAGGTCCCGTTCGCCGAGCTGCTCGACGAGCCGTTCCTCGCGCTCCCGGAGAGCGCGGGTGCGCTGCGCGACCACTGGCTCGCGACGGACGAGCGGGGCGGCCGGCCGGTGCGGATCGGGGCCGTGGTGGCCGGCGCGGACGAGACGTTCGAGGCGGTGGAGGAGGGGTTGGGCGTGGTCCTCCTGGCCGCCGGGAACGCCGCGATCTACCGGCGCCCCGGCGTGGTCGCCCGCCCCGTGGTCGGCCTGTCCCCCAGCCAACTGGCGCTGGCCTGGCGGGCGGACGACCACCGGACCGCGCTGCGCGAAGCCGTCGAAGCGGTCCGGCGGGCCGGGCCGCCGGCGTAGCATCCCGTCAACCCGCCGGCCCCGTCGGCCCGCTGCCCCTGCCACGAAGGAGCCGCCCCGTGTCCGTACGCCGCATCGTCCCCAACCTCCGCCTCGCCGAGGGCGACGCCCCCGAGGCCATGGCCGGCCACCGGGCCTTCTACGGCCTGCTCGGCCTGGAGGAGGTGATGAACCACGGCTGGGTGATGACGCTGGCCTCCCCCACCGAGCCCGCCGCGCAGTTGTCCTTCCTGACGCACGACGCGACCGCGCCGGTCGTCCCCGACCTGAGCGTCGAGGTCGCGGACGTGGACGCGGCGTACGAGGCGGTGCGGGCGTCCGGCGCGCGGATCGTGCACCCGTTGCGGGACGAGGAGTGGGGCGTGCGCCGCTTCTTCGTCGAGGCCCCGGACGGGCGGGTGGTCAACGTCCTGGGCCACCGCCGACCGCCGACCGACTGAACGGAACCAGACTCTCCGGTCGCCGCGCCCTCACTGTCGATCCCCCAACCACCGGCCCGCGCCTCCCGCTTCATCCAGCCACGTCGCCCGGCTACTTCATCCAGGCGTCCTCGTACTTCCGGTACGTCCCGTCGTGCGTGGCGAGGTGCACCCACTGGTCCACATACGCCTTGAACTGGTCGTCGCCGCGAGGCAGCGCGTAGCCCTTCTCGGAGAAGGTGAACGGCTTGTCCGGGTGGACCGCGCACAGTTGGGGGTGGATCTTGGCCTGGTAGCGGGTCTCGCTGGCGTCGGTCATCATCACGTCGGCGCGGCCGGCGATGATCTCGTCGAAGATCGTGGTGTTGTCCGGGTGGACGGTGAGGGTGGCGCGCCTGAGGTGGGCGCGAGCGAACTGCTCGTTGGTGCCGCCGGGGTTGACCACCACGCGGGTGCCGGGGCGGTCGATCTGGTCCAGCGTCCGGTACGTGTCCTGGTCGGCGCAGCGGACGATGGGGGTCTTGCCGTCGGTGCGGGTCGGCTCGCTGAAGTAGACGGACCGGGCGCGGGCCAGGGTGATCGAGACGCCGCCCATGCCGATGTCGCAGCGCCCGGACGTCAGGTCGCCGACTAACCCGCCCCAGGTCGTGGGAACGTAACGGGCCGTGGCGTCCAGGCTCTTGGCGAGGTCCTGGGCCATGTCGATGTCCACGCCGTCGTACCGGCCCGTCGCCGGGTCGCGGTAGCTGAAGGGGCGGTAGTCGCCGGTGGTGCAGACCCTCAGCACCCCACGGCGCGGGACGGCGTCCAGGAGCGTGGCCGGCCGCTGCCGGTCGCGCTGGGCCCCGACCTCGGTGGCGGTGCCCGCGGTCGGGGCGGGGGCGCGGGAGGCCGCCGGGGCCGCGGCGGCGAGGGCGAGCAGGCAGGCGAGGGCAGGGAGGATCGCGGCGCGCTTCATCGTGGGCTGACTCCTGATCGGGTGGCCGGAGCGCTCAGGGTGGCAGAGCGCGACGGCCGGGTGAAGCCCCCGCCCGGCCCGTGGGACGACCGCCTGCCGACCGCTGCCCGCCCGTCTCCCCCGTCAGGACGTGCCGGTCCCCCCCGGCTCCCGTCAGGCCCCGTACGGGTCCAACGCGCCGTCCTCGCCGGGCTGTTCCGGCACCGCGTCGGCGAGCCGGGCCAGGAGGTCCGCGGCGCGCTTGCCGACCGTCTCCCGGTCGCCCTCCGAGAGGGCCGCGCCCATGCCGACGGCGACCGCGCCGGCCGCTATCCACTCGGGGGCGGTCTCCAGCGTCACCCCACCGGTGGGCACCAGCGGCGCCTGCGGCAGGGCGGCACGGACGTCGCTGACCCAGGACGGGTGATAGCCGGATGCCGGGAAGAGCTTGAGGGCGTCGGCGCCCAACTCCAGGCCGCGCACGATCTCGGTGGGCGTCGAGACGCCGGCGAAGACCGGGACGCCGTAGCGGTGGCCGGTGTGGATGACCGAGGCGTCCAGGGTGGGGGCGACCAGGAAGCGGGCGCCGGCGTCCACCGCCATCCGGGCCGACGCGGCGTCGAGGACCGTGCCGGCGCCGATGACCGCGTCGTCACCCAACTCGCGGGAGAGGGTGGTGACCGCCTCCAGGGCGAACGGCGTGGTCAGGGATATCTCCAGGCTCGTGATGCCGGCCGAGAGCAAGGTGTCGGCGGTGGCGCTCGCCTCGTCGTACGTCTTGCTGCGGACGATGGCGAAGACGCGCTGCGCCAGTGCGGCCCGGGTGATCTCCCAGCGATACACGGCAGTTCGCCGTCCTTCCTTCTTCTCCGACGCCCTCGCCGCTGTGACGCGGCTCACGACAGACCCAGCACTTTCGGGGCGCGCCGCGCCGGCTGACCGCTCATGGTCCGTATGCCGTCGATGCCCGCCCATTCCTCGTTTCTGCCGAAACGCTACCGGCAACCACTGACAATCCTCTCTCGGGGTGCGCCCCCGTGCGCCCCTTCTGCCGAGAATGGGCGGTGGAGTGCGGGAAGTGGCCGGCGGGACCGGGGGGCTTGGGGAGCACGACGGCGGCCGGGGTGCCTGAGCACCCCGGCCGCCGTGGGTACCGCCCGCGCGCGGGCGACGCCGCTTCAGCCTCAGCAGCCGAAGTCGACGAGGTTGAACGTCTTGTAGTGGTCAGAGGTGTAGTAGTCCTCCTGCTGCTGCTCGCCGGTGACGATGCGCCGGGCACCGCGGTTCGGCGCGTCGGGCGTGACCACGGTGTACTCGTGGTAGTAGCCCTTGTCCTGGGACGGCAGGACGCCCTCGCGGTTGTCGAAGACGGTGCCGTCCTTCGGGTACGGGAACGGGCCACCCTTGGCGATCAGGTCGAGGGTGTCGTGCGCCTGGGACGGCAACTGGGAATTGCAGACCTTGCCGACCGAGTTGACGTGGACGGCCGCGGTGTGGACCGCGGCGTGGTGGGCCGGGGCGACGGGCGTCGCGGCGACCGCCGTACCGCCGAGGAGGAGGGCCGACGCGAGGGCGCCCGCGGCGCCGATACGGGTAATCCGTGGGGGGATTCTCATGCGCACCAGAATGACGCGCGTAGACATCATCCTGTCAATCCCAAGGAGCTTATGTTTCCCGGGAGTTCACACGGACACCGCACCGCCACCGCAACACGCCCGCTCCCGTCGACCGCCCGCCACCCACGCGCCACCCCGCACCCCCACCATGACTTCTCAGGAGGAACTCCCCATGCGCGTCAAGGACTTCGACCATCTGGTGCTCAAGGTGCGGGACATCGAGCGCTCCTTGGACTTCTACTGCGGGCCGCTCGGCCTGGAGCCGGTCCGGGTGGACGCCTGGCGGGCCGGCGAGGCCCCGTTCCCGTCGGTGCGGGTGAGCCCGAGCACCCTCATCGACCTGATCACCGGCGACCGCGCCGGCACCAACGTGGACCACATCTGTCTGGTCGTCGACCCGTTGGACTGGCGGGAGGTCATCGACTCCGGCGCCTTCACCGTGCTGGAGGGCCCGGTCGGCCGGTACGGCGCCCGCGGCGACGCACAGTCCCTCTACGTCGCCGACCCGGACGGCAACACCGTCGAGCTGCGCTGGTACCCCCAGGACGCCGCCTGACCGGCGGCTGAAACGCCCCGCGCATTTTTGCCTCAGAGGCAAATCTTTTGCCTCTGAGGCGAAGGCTGGCTATACCGGAAGCATGACCGAGCTCCCCGACGAGCCCTCCGGCACCGCCCCGGAGGAGCTGTCCACCGTCGCCCCGCGCCTGCGCGACCTGCGGCGACGCAACGGGCTCACGCTGGAGACCGCGGCCCAACGGGTGGGACTGTCGCCCGCGCACCTGTCGCGGCTGGAAACCGGCCAACGACAGCCGTCGCTGCCGATGCTGCTGGCACTGGCCCGGACGTACGGCACCACGGTATCCGACCTGCTCGGCGAGGCCGCCCCGGAGCGGGACCCGATCCTGCGGGCCGGCCGCGCCGAGCCCTCGGAGGCCGGCGGCTGGACGTACTGGACCGTGGGCGGCGCCGGACGCGCCATGCAGGCGCTGCGGGTGCACGTGCCGCAGCGGGCGCAGGGCGACCTGGTCCGGGTGCACCCCGGCGAGGAGTGGCTCTACGTCCTCGGGGGCCGCCTGCGGCTGACCCTCGGCGAGGCGGTGCACGTGCTGGACCCGGGGGACGCCGCGCACTTCGACTCGCTCACCCCGCACCGGCTGGCGGCCGCCGCACCCGGCGGGACGGAGCTGCTGTTCGTGCACACCCTGCTCCAGAGCGGCGCCGCCGAGCTGTGCCTCGGCGGCGGCACCCCGCACGGCCGCGGCGGCTGAGCCCGCGCCGTCCGCCCGCCCACCACCGTCCACTTCACCGTTCCGGAAGGGAAGGTCGATCCGCCATGCCTGACGACACCACCCCCGCCCCGTCGACGCCCGTCCCCCCGACCTCCCGCCGCTACGTCGAGACCAAGCCACCGCGCGGCGTGTACGTCCGGGTCTTCATCTACGTCGTCGCCACCCACGCGCTGCTGGCCTTCATGAGCCTGCTGGTGCTGATCGCCAAGAACCGCTAGGACAGGCCCCGGCCGCCGCGGTCGCGGACCAGTTCGTCCCGACCCGCGATCGGGTGAACCCTGGTGCCGCGCCCTGCCCGGCGGCGTTCCCCGGGCCCGCGGCACGCAGCACACTCCTCGGAGAGCCCCGCCACACCGAGGAGGACCGAAGGATGCACCGTACGCGCACCGCCGCCGTCGCCGCCCTCGCGGTGGCCCTCGCCACGCTCCCGTTGACGGGGATGGGACCGTCCCGCGCCGCGCCGCCCCGGAGGGTCGACGACGCCCTGGACGGCTCCACGACCGCCGCCCTCTCCCCCGTCCCGCGGTCCGTTCGCGACCGCGGCGACCGCCTCACGATCACCCCGACCGTGGCCCTCGTCGCCCAACGGGGCACCGACGCCCCGGCGCTGGCGCTGGTGGCACGGTCCCTGAGGGCGGCCGGCGCCCGACACGTCGTACGGGAGCCGCGGGCCGTCCCCGGGAGCGGGCGGCTGACCGTCTACGTGGACGGGCCGGGCGCGGACCGCGCCCTGAGGGAGCTGGGGGCGCGCGGCGCCGCCGGGCTCCCCGCGGAGGGCTACGCGCTGGCCGCCGGCCGCGGCCGGATCGCGCTGGCCGGCAGGGACGCCACCGGCACCTACTACGCCGCCCAGACGCTGGGCCAGTTGCTGCCGCACCGCGCCCACCCGGGCGCCCAGGTGCGCGGCACCGTCGTACGGGACTGGCCGGCGACCCGGCTCCGCGGCGTCGTCGAGGGCTTCTACGGCACCCCGTGGTCGCACGCCGCCCGCCTGGGCCAACTCGACTTCGCCGCCCGGCACAAGATGAACCTCTACGTCTACTCGCCCAAGAACGACGCCTACCTGCGGCAGAAGTGGCGCGACCCCTATCCGGCACGCCAACTGGCCCAGATCAAGGAGCTGGTGGACCGGGCCCGGGCCCGGCACGTGGAGTTCAGCTACGCGCTCTCCCCCGGGCTGTCCGTCTGCTACGGCTCGGACGCCGACGTCCGGGCCCTGACACGGAAGTTCGCGACCCTGTGGGGCATCGGGGTGCGGACCTTCGCGGTGCCGCTGGACGACATCACCTACACCACCTGGCACTGCGCCGCGGACCGGCGGAAGTTCGGAACCGGCGGCGGCGCGGCCGGGAGGGCGCAGGCCCAGTTGCTCAACCGCGTCAACCGGGAGTTCATCGCCCGCCATCCGGGCGCCCGACCGCTCCAGATGGTGCCGACCGAGTACCACGACCTCAAGGCGACCCCGTACAAGGCCGCGCTCGCCGCCCGACTGGACCGGAACATCCCGGTGGAGTGGACGGGCGTGGACGTGCTCGCGCCCACCATCAGCGCCGCGCAGGCCCAGCAGGCCCGCACGCTCTTCGGGCACCCGATCCTGCTCTGGGACAACTACCCGGTCAACGACTACGTCACCAAGCGGCTGATGCTCGGGCCGCTCAACGGGCGGGGCCGCGGACTGCCGGCCCGGCTCGCCGGGTTCACCGCGAACCCGATGATCCAGCCCGCCGCGTCCGAACTGGCCCTGGCCACCGCCGCCGACTACGCCTGGAACGACCAGGCGTACGACGCGCGGGCCTCCTGGGACCGCGCCATCGCGGAGCTGGCCGGTGGCGACGCCCGCACCGCCCACGCCCTGCAGGCCTTCGCGGACGTCAACTACGCCTCGGGGATCAACCCGCACCAGGCTCCCGAACTGGCCGCCGCCCTGGCCCAGTTCCGCAGGGGCGGCGGCGCGCGGCGGCTGGACGCGGTACTGCGCGACCTGCGGGACGCGCCCGGTGTGCTGCGCGACCGGCTCGCCGACCGCCGCTTCGTCCACGAGTGCGCGCCCTGGTTGGACGCCACCCGGGCCTGGGGCGTGGCAGCCCGTGAGGCCCTGCGGCTGATCGAGGTGACCCGGACGGGCAAGCGGGCGTCGGCCCGGCACCTGCGGGAGCACATCCCGGGGTTGGTGGCGCGGGCGAAGTCGTACGTCTATGTGGACATGACGGGGAAGCGGATCCCGGTGGTGGTCGGCGACGGGGTGCTGGACGCCTTCGTCCGGGACGCACTGGCCGGGCGCCGCGCGCAATGAGGTGATCCGGCCCCGTCCACGCCCCTGGTGGCCGGCGCCCGCACCCAGGCACCGGCCGCCGCCTCGCCC
Organism: Streptomyces sp. NPDC090442; assembly: GCF_044769405.1. Lineage (NCBI taxonomy): Bacteria > Bacillati > Actinomycetota > Actinomycetes > Kitasatosporales > Streptomycetaceae > Streptomyces > Streptomyces sp. NPDC090442. The sequence goes on along the minus strand of NZ_JBIVXW010000067.1, from coordinate 27,833 downwards.
CTTACGAGAGGAGACCGCCATGGTCCGACCCGACCGCCCGACGTCCGCCAGCGCACCGAGTGGCAGCGCTGCGCACCGCCTGGACATCAACGCCCCGCGTCCGAGCGCCACCACCGTCCTGGAGGAGGCGGTCCGCGCGCTCGCCCCGGAGGACGGCGCCAACCGGCTCGTCCAACGGATCGCCGCGGGACAGGCGCCGCGTTCGGTGTTCGCCGCGTTCGCCCTGGAACAGCGCCACCTCATCACCTCCGACCGGCTCAGCTTCCAGCACCTGGCGCGCCGCGCGGACGGCGATCCACCGGTGGCGGACTACTTCGACCTGCTCGCCGAGGGCGAGTCCCTCGCCCTGGAGCGGCTGGCCGGGCTGACGGACGCCTGCGCGCTCACCGACCGGGACATCGCCGGGTACCGGCCGCTCCCCGGCTGCCAGGCGTACCCGTCGTACGTGGCCCGCCTGGCGCTGGGCGCCGAGCCGGCCGACGTGGTGGTCGCGCTCACCGCCAACTTCGCGGCCTGGGGCGGCTACTGCGCCACGGTCCGCACCGCGCTGCGGGAGCACTACGGCTTCCCCGCGGCGACCGACGGCTTCTTCACCCTGTTCGCCGAGCCGGCGCCGGAGGTGGCGACCGCGACCCGGGCGGCGGTGCAGCAGGGCCTGGACACCGGGCAGGCGCGTCCGGAGCTGGCGCACCGCTACGGGCAACTCCTTCAGGCGTACGAGGCGATGTTCTGGAACTCGCTGGACGAGTGATCCGTTTCCCGCGTGACGGAACGGATCACGGCGGGGAGGACCGGCGGTGGGGGCACGGATGGCGGACGGGGAAATGCTGGCGCGCGCGGCGGAGTTGACGGCGCGGGCGGGGCGGCGGGCCGCCGCGACGTTCGGGGCCTGGGCGCCACGAGGCGCGGACGACGGCGCGGGCCCGGAGCACGGCCCTCCGGAGGCGGTGGAGGCGGCGGGGTTGTTACGGGCGGAGCTGACGGCCGCGTTCCCGGACGTGGCGGTGTGCGGCGGGACGGTCGGGGCGCGCCCGGATTCGGCCGGCCCGCGCTGGATGATCGCCCCACCGCCCCGTACCGACGATCCGGCCCGGCCGCTCTGCCTGGCCTACGAGGACGCCTCCGGCCCGTCGCTCGGCGTGGTCCAACTCCCGCTGGGCGTGCGGACGGTGGCCGCCGGGCGCGGGCTGGGCTGCCGGCTGCTGGACGGCGGCGGGGAGCCGTCGGGCGGCCGGCCGGTGCGGACCGGCGGGCGCGCGGAGTTGACGGGCGCGCGGACGCTGACGGACGGCCCGGCGGGCTGGCCGGAGCCGCTGCTGACGGCGGTGCACCGGCGGGTGGCGCTGGCGGCCTTTGGGGGCGGGGCGTTGGACGTGGTCACCGGCCGGGCGGACGCCTGGCTGAGCGTCGGCCCGGTGACGTACGGGGAGCGTGCCGCGCTGGCGGTGGTCGTGGCGGAGGCCGGCGGCCGGATCACGGACCTGGGCGGCGCCCCGGTGCCGACGGGCGACGGCTCGGTGCTGGTCACCAACGGGCCGCTGCACGAGGGGTTCCTGCGGCTGATCGCGGAGGCGGGCGGGCACGAGCCGAAGCCGGTGGTGGACGCCCCCGATCCCGGCTGGGCGGCCGAGGGGGCCGCGCTGGCGGAGGGGCTGCGGGCGCTGCTGGGCCCGTTGGCGCTGCGCGCCGACCACATCGGGAGCACGTCGGTGCCGGGGATGGCCGCCAAGCCGGTCTTCGACCTCCAGGTGAGCGTGGCGGATCTGGCGGAGGCGGCGGTGGCCTTCGACGGACCGCTGGCCGGGGCGGGGTTCGAGCCGGCCCCGCATCTGCGCGATCACGTTCCGGCGGGCCGGGCGGACGCCCCGGAGCGCTGGGCGAAGCGGTTCTGGTCGCGGCGCGGTGGCCCCGGGCCGGACGTCAACCTCCATGTGCGGCGGGCCGGTTCGCCCAACGAGCGGCTGGCGCTGCTCTTCCGGGACTGGTTCCGGGCGCATCCGGAGGCGGTGCCGGCGTACGCCCGGTTCAAACGGGAGTTGGCGCACCGGGTCCCCGAGCTCGGCGCGTACGCCGACGTCAAGGACCCGGTGGTGGACCTGGTGATCGAGGTCGCCGAGCCGTGGGCGGCGACGACGGGCTGGCGGCCCTGAGAGGCATCTGAGGCGATGCCCATCAGGGCCATGGCAACCGCCCGTTCCGGCGGGGCAGGATCATCGCCTGCCGTCCAACTTCCCCTGCTCTGCGCCCAGTTGGCGGTATCGGGCGGCCAGCCGGTCCGCTCCCTCCGCGGTCAGCGAGCCGTGCAGCCGGAGCCGCGCGATGCCGCCGTCGGGGAAGATGTCGAGCCGGACATGGGTGGCGGCCGGGGCGTCGTCCAACAGGAAGCGGTGGACGGTGTCGGGCTGGAGCCGGGTGCGGGGCAGCAGTTCGGTCCACTCGCCGTCCTCGCCGTCGCGCCCGAGGAGCGCGGCCCAGCCGGCCGCGTTGCCCTTGAGGTAGCCGGTGTCGATCTCCACCGCGCGGATCACGGACCGCTCGGTGAGGCGGTAGCGCACCCAGTCGTTGCCGCTGCCGCGGCGGCGCCGGGTCTCCCAGCCGTCGTCCATCTTGCGGGAGCGGCCTGGCCGGATGGTGTTGGTCGGCGAGGAGTAGAAGCGGTCCGAGGCGTCCTCGACGCGGCCGCCGTTCTCCAGCGCGACGAGGTCGAAGGTGCCCAGCGCGGCGAGCCAGCGGGGCGCGGGGACGACCTCGCCGTGGACCCGGAGGCGGGCGATGCCGCCGTCGGGGTGCTGGTTGAGGCGGAGGTGGGTGAAGCGGCGCTCGGCGTGGACGGCGAAGCCGTTGGCGGCGTGCCCGCCGATGGCGGTGCGCGGGACGAGGGTGGTCCAGGCGACGCCCTCGGCGAGGAGCTCGGCCGGCGACGGGGAGCCCTCGACGCAGGCGCCCTCGATGCTCACCGACTGCGGGTAGTTGCCACGGAAGTGCGCGGTGTCGACGACGATGCCGCGGATCACGCCGGGGGCGCCGAGCCGTATCAGCGCCCAGTCGTGGTCCTCCTCGGACGGGAAGGGGTGGTCGCCGTCGGCACCGCGCCGGCGCCGGGTCTCCCAGCCGTCCATGACCTTGCCCTTGTGGCCGAAGTGCTCGGGGTCGAAGACCGCCGGGTCCGGCTTCAGCAGGTTCTCCCGCTCGGCGAAGAACTCGTCGTTGGCGGCGAGCACTCCGGCACCGAGCCGCCGGTCGGCGAGGTCGGGCAGGTGGGAGAAGGGGAAGCCGGCCGCACCCGGGGTGCGGTAGTCGGCATGCGGGTCGCCGCCCCCGTAGGGGCTGGCATCGCCGGTGTAGTGGGGCAGTTCGCCGGTGGTCATGCGCGCGGCCTTTCGAGCAGCTCGCCGGTGGGCTCGACGAGGGTGGTGCCGTCGTTGATCTGCCGGCCGCGCAGCCAGGTGGAGCGGACCACGCCGTGGAAGGTCTTCCCGGCGTAGGCGGTGATCTTGTTGCGGTGTTGGAGCTCGGCCGGGTCGACGGTGAAGGTCGCCTCCGGCGCCAGCACGGCGAAGTCGGCGTCCTTGCCGGGCGCGATGGCGCCCTTGGCGTCGAGGCCGACGAGCCGCGCCGGGGCGGCGGACATCCAACGGACCACGTCGTCCAGGGTGTGGCCGCGCTCGCGGGCGGCGGTCCAGATGGCCGGCAGGCCGAGTTGGAGGGAGGAGATGCCGCCCCAGGCCGTGCCGAAGTCGGGGGTCTTGAGGTCGAGGGTGGAGGGCGAGTGGTCGGAGACGATGCAGTCGATGGTGCCGTCGGCCAGGCCCTGCCAGAGCACGTCCTGGTTGCCGGCCTCGCGGATCGGCGGGCAGCACTTGAACTCGGTGGCGCCGTCCGGGACTTCCTCGGCGGTGAGGGTGAGGAAGTGCGGGCAGGTCTCGACGGTGATCTGGACGCCCTCGGCGCGGGCGGCGGCGATCATCGGCAGCGCGTCGCCGGAGGAGAGGTGCAGCACGTGCACCCGCGCGTCCAACTTCCGGGCCAGGTCGATCAGGCCGGCGATGGCGTCGTTCTCGGAGGCGCGGGGGCGGGAGGCGAGGAAGTCGGCGTACTTGGGGCCGTGCACCTCGGGGGCGGCGTCCAGGTGGCCGGGATCCTCGGCGTGCACGATCAGCAGCCCGCCGAAGCCGGCGATCTCGCCGAGCGCGGCGGCCAGTTGCTCCCGGTCGACCTGCGGGAACTCGTCGACGCCGGAGGGCGACAGGAAGCACTTGAAGCCGAAGGCCCCGGACTCGTGCAGCGGGCGCAGGTCCTTGACGTTGCCGGGGATCGCGCCGCCCCAGAAGCCGACGTCGATATGGGCCTTGGTGCGGGCGACCTCGCGCTTGGTGTCGAGGTTGGCGACGGTGGTGGTGGGCGGGAGGCTGTTGAGCGGCATGTCCACGAGGGTGGTGATCCCGCCGGCCGCGGCGGCGCGGGTGGCCGTCCAGAAGCCCTCCCAGTGGGTGCGGCCGGGGTCGTTGACGTGTACGTGGGTGTCCACCAGGCCGGGCAGCAGGACGTCGTCGCCGAAGTCCGTGACCCGGGCCCCGGCCGGGGCCGCCGCGTCGTGCGGCAGGACGGCCACGATCTTGCCGTCCTTGACGGTGACGGAGGCGGCGCGCGTCCCCTCCGGGGTGACGACGCGAGTGGAACGCAGCACCAGCTCTGTTTCGGACACCCGGTACCTCCCATATCGTTGTTCCATGGTCGCCGGTCGGCCCGCGCGGGGCACGGCTGCCGGGGGCCGTGCCACTCCGGACACACCTCCCCTGAAGCCGGGAATTCCGGTACGGACCACCGGTATACAGAAATTCAACAATCTGTTGAATGAGTTTTCACTTCGAAACCCGGCCCGTCAAGACCCCTGTGCGGCGGCCGGGCCGGCGATCGCGTCGGCCCGCTCCGGATGCGCCGCCGCCTCCCGCGCCTCACCCCTGACCTGCGACGGGATGATGTCCTGCGGGATCGGCCCGGTGCCGGCGGCGGCCCGCTCGCGGCCCGAGAGCGCCGCGTAGAGCAGCCCGGCGACCGACATCCCGAAGATCCAGGAGAACGGCGCCACGGCGTGGAAGACCGGAACCAGCGCCAGCGTGGCGGAGACCGCGGCGGCCGGCAGGAACGCGATCATGGCCTTGGGGTTGTAGCCCCTGCGGTAGTAGTAGGCGCCGGCGGCGTCGGCCGAAAACAGCGCATCGACATCGATCCGCCCCCGCCGCACCGCGTAGTAGTCGACGAGCAGGATCGCCACCAGCGGGCCGAGGAAGGCGCCCAGCGCTCCCAGGAAGTACTGGATCACCAGCGCCGAGGAGTACAGCTTCCAGGGCAGGACCAGCACCGCCAGCACCGCGGTGATCATGCCGCCGCGCCTGAAGTCCAGGTACTTCGGCAGCAGGTTGGCGAAGTCGTAGGCGGGCGAGACGAAGTTGGCCACGACGTTGATGCCGATGGTGGCCACGATGAAGGCGAGCGCGCCGACGATGGTCACGACCGGGTTGTCGATCTTCTGGATCACCTTCACCGGGTCGTAGATCGCCTCGCCGAAGACCGCGATGGTGCCGGCGGTGACCAGGACGGCGACCACCGCGAAGGCCGTGAAGTTCACCGGCAGCCCGATCAGGTTGCCCCGCCGGTAGGAGCGGTGACTGGGCGTGAAGCGGGCGAAATCGGCGTAGTTGAGGACCAGCGTCAGGAACGTGGCCACCGTGAGGCTGACCGCGATCAGGCTCTGCTGGAGCTGCGCGGTGCCGCTGAGTCCGGTCAGGCTGCGGGTCAGTGAGATGTCGCCGTGCGCCTTGACGACGAGGTAGAGCGCCAGCGCCAGCACCACCAGCCAGACCACCGGCCCGGTCGCGAAGTCCTGGACCTTGCGGATGAACTCCATCCCGCGCGTCAGCAGGAGGGCCTGCAACCCCCACATCACCATGAACGCGATCCACCCCAGAGTGGACAGCCCCAGCACCGAGTTGTGGTGGTACGCGTCCAGCCCCGGCGCGATCTGCAGCGTCAGCAGCACCACGGCCGTCGAGGCCAGCCAGGTCTGGATGCCGTACCAGGCCACCGCCATGACCGCGCGCAGCAGTGCCGGGATGTTGGCGCCGTAGACGCCCCAACTCGCCCTCGCCAGCACCGGATACGGGACGCCGGTGCGGTGCCCCGCGTGCCCCATCCGGTTCATGAACCAGTAGACGATCGTGATGCCGGCCAGCAGCGCCGCGAACACCTCCCAGGCCGGCAGCCCGAGCACGAAGAGGCTGGCGGCGAAGGCGTAGTTGCTGATCGCGTGGGTGTCGGACATCCACAGCGCGAAGACGCTGTACGTGCCCCAGCTGCGCTTCGCGGTCGGCGCGAGGTCCTCGTTGAACAGCCGCGGGTCCGGTGGCCCCGGACGGCCTTGCGGGGATGTGCTCATGTGTCCTCCCAGGCAGGTTGGGTGGAGCTTGGGAATCAGTCGTCAGATGCCTGATGTCTTGCGCGAAAAATCGTTGCTACGGGCGGAACCCTGTTGCCGGCCCCGGTCTCCCGCGCCCGCCAGCCCGAGGTGGGTGCTGAGCGGCCAGGAGCCGATGACCTTCGGGCGCGGCGGCGCGAAGCTCCGCTGCGTACTGGTGGCCAACCCGAGGCCGACCACCGCCTCGGCGAACTTCACCGCGGCGGCGACACCGTCCACGACCGGCGCCCCGAGTTCCGCCGCGACCCTCTCCTGGAGTCCGGCCATCCCGCCGCACCCCAGGCAGATCACCTCCGCGCCGTCCCGGACCACCTGGCGCGCGGTCTCGATGATCACCGCGACGGTCCGCTCGGGGTCCTCCTCCAACTCCAGGACGCCCAGGCCGGTTCCGCGCACGCCGGCGCAGCGCTGGAGCAGCCCGGCGGTCAGCAGCCGGTCCCGGATCTGCGGTACCGCGCGGTCGAGGGTGGTGACGATGCCGTAGGCGTGGCCGAGCATCAGCGCCATCTGCGCCGCGGACTCGGTGATGTCCAGGACGGGGACGTCCAGCAGTTCCTGCGCCCCCTCGCGGCCCGGTTCGCCGAAGCCGGCCATGACCAGCGCGTCGAACGGGGCGTCCAGGGTGGCGAGCCGGTCCAGGACGGCCGCGGCGCTGAGGTACCCCTCGAAGTGCCCCTCGATGGACTCGGGTCCCCACAGGGGTTCGGTGGCGAGGATCTCGGTGCCCGGGGCGGCGACCGCGGTGGCGGTGGCGCGAATCGAAGCGGTCATGGAAGCCGTGGTGTTGGGGTTCATGACGAGAATGCGCATGACGCTCCAGCAATTTGGAGGATTCCACAGAATGGATAGTAGGTTTCGCGCAGCAGAACGTAGCTATGGCCACTGGCACCGTCAAGAGATCTGCGCAAGGAGCCTGCCCCTCCGGACTCACGGGCGCTGACCGGCGGGAACGACTGTGCGGTACGCGGTGTACCCGCGCGGCACGACCGGTAGGCTGCTCCGGTCGGGCCCGGCGCCCGCAAGGCGTAGAGCTTCAGACCGATCCGACCCCGCCCGAAAGGAACGCGACGTGCCGCCGTCCAGCGCCAGCACCTCCGCCGCCGATGCCAAGCCAGCAGGCGCCAGCGGTGGGGTCCAGTCCCTTGAGCGCGCCTTCGACCTGCTGGAGCGGATGGCCGACGCCGGCGGCGAGGTCGGCCTGAGCGAGCTCTCCGCCAGCAGCGGGCTGCCGCTGCCGACCATCCACCGGCTGATGCGCACGCTGGTCGCCTGCGGCTACGTCCGGCAGCAGCCCAACCGCCGGTACGCCCTCGGGCCGCGCCTGATCCGCCTCGGCGAGAGCGCCTCCCGCCTGCTGGGCACCTGGGCCCGACCGTTCCTGGCCCGCCTGGTGGAGGAGACCGGCGAGACCGCCAACATGGCGCTCCTGGACGGCGACGAGATCGTCTATGTGGCACAGGTGCCCTCCCGGCACGCGGTGCGGATGTTCACCGAGGTCGGCCGCCGCGTCCTGCCGCACTCCACCGGCGTCGGCAAGGCGCTGCTGGCCGACCACCCGCCGGAGGAGGTCCGCGCCCTGCTCGGCCGCACCGGCATGCCCGCCGCGACCGAGAAGACCATCACCGACCCGGAGCGCTTCCTCGACGCCCTCGCCGACGTCCGCCGCCTCGGCTACGCCGTGGACGACAACGAGCAGGAGATCGGCGTCCGCTGCCTGGCGGTCCCGGTCCCCAACTCGCCCACTTCCGCGGCGATTTCCATCTCCGGCCCGACCGGCCGGGTGACGGAGGCCGCGACCGACAAGATCGTCCCGGTGCTCCAGGACGTGGCGGCCCAGTTGTCGGTGGCGCTGGCCAACCAGACGCCCGGGTGACGCCCGGGTGGGGCGGCCCTTCGGTGCCGCCTCACCTCCTCGGCAACCGCCCGAAGCGGTCGATCCGTTCCCGCACTTCGGCCAGCGCCGGGGACAGCGCGCTGACCGAGCCCACCGCCCCGGCTATCAGCAGCAGCGAGCGGCGCAGTCGGGCCACCTCGGGCCGCCCGTGGCTCACCATCGCGTCCAGCGCGGCCAGTTCCTCGTCGGCGGCGGACCGATCCGATAACTCGCCGGGGAGCGCGGCCAGTTGACGACGGAGCCGGGCCACCGCGGCCCGCAGCTCGCGCTCCCGCGGGTCGTCGGCACCCCCGGCCGAACGGCTTTCCCTCTTCACCTGTTCCACAACTGCGGCGCCCTCCAAGGCCGTTGCCCGTTCCGCGATGCGGGACAGTTAACGCCACTCTGTGCCACCCGCGCCATACGCAGAGCCAAAAAACCGGCCCACGGGACGGTCCGGCGGGGCGCCCGCCCCGTCCCGTTGCGCCAAGACGGGCCACCAGCCCACTCCCGCGGCCCCCTTGGGTGTCACACCGAGGTACCGGGAGGCACCCTTCGCACCACCTCCCCCACCCGTCTCCCCTGGCTGGTTTTCGCCCTTCGACCCCCGATTCCCCTACCCCACGGCCGGTTTCACCCCCCTCCCGCGCGCCCCTCCCGCCCCTCACGGCCCCTGCGCGCGCCGCGCACGTCCCGCGCGCGAGTACCCGGCCACCCCCTGACCATGCGTCAGCACGTGCGTTCCCCAGGCCGCCCGTTGGCGTGGGCGTATCCCGTACAAGGCGTATGGCGCGACGCGATGGAGCATTCTCCCTTCCGGGGAAATATCCGGCATATCACTGGATCGCATATCGCCGGATCGCACCGCATCGGATCACCGCACCACTGGATCGGAGAACGCCATGGAGCCCAACCCCGGCCCCACCCCCGGCCCGAACCCCGACCCCGACTCCCGGCGCATCAGCGTCATCCAGCTCATCTGCCGGGCGTACGGCCTGGCCGACGCGTCCGAGATCACCGAGGAGCACATACACCGCTACGTCAGCGAGCGCCGGCGCACGGAGGAGCGGACGGACCAGCTCCGGGACCGGCTGCGGCCGCGGATCCCGCGCCAGCGGACATCGGGGGGCGCGGCCTGAACCAGGGTCGCGGGGGCGCCGCACGCCGCCATGAGGTAAGCAGTTGCCATGGCACATCCAGGGGAGAGCGCAGGCGCCGGGGGGCGAGCGGGGGACGCACGGCCCGAGGGGAAGGTGGCCGGGCTGCTGCTCGCCGCGGGCGGCGGGCGGCGGCTGGGGGGCCGGCCGAAGGCACTGCTCGACCACCGGGGACGCCCGTTGGTCGAGCATGCCGCCCGCGTCCTGCGGGACGGCGGCTGCGGCCCCGTGCACATCGTGTTGGGCGCGGCCGCGGAGGCCGTACGGGACCGGGCGGAGCTGACCGGCTACCACGTCTCGGTGAACCCCAACTGGGCGGCGGGCATGGGCAGTTCGCTCCGGGCGGGGCTGGCCGCGCTGGCCGGTTCGGGGGCGGACGCCGTGGTGGTGTCGCTGGTGGACCAGCCGGGCATCGGGGCCGCCGCGGTGGCCCGGGTGGTGGCCGCCTCCACGGGGCGGGGGGCGCTGGCCGCCGCGGCGTACGGGGGCGAGCGGGGGCACCCGGTGCTGTTCGGCGCCGACCGGTGGGCCGACATCGCGGCGAGCGCGGAGGGCGACCGGGGGGCGCGGGCCTATCTGCGGCGGCACGCCGACGCGCTGACGCTCGTCGAGTGCGGTGACGTGGCCGAGCCGTACGACATCGACACGCCGGACGACCTGACGCGGCTGGAGTGACGGGCCGGGCGGGGCGGGCGCGACGCGCAAGACGCCCGCCGACGGCGGAAGTTGACGGGAAACCGATGTCGCGGAGCCCCGCCGGGGCGGGAGTAATGGAGAGTGACCACGGTGGCACCGAGAGCCATTCGATCACCACTTCTGTCGACTCGGAGAATCTCGATGTCAACAAACCATTGAAGTTCCGCGATAAGGAAACTAGTCTCCACTGGTCAGAAGCGCCCTGTACCCGAACGGCGCCCGCGACCGTATCTCGGAACTGGCGGCACCCGGTGCCGCCCAGGTGCCCCGGCGGCCGCCAGGCACCGCCGCTGAATGGAGTGACAGCTCATGTCCGCACCAGCGCCGTCCCCGCTGGCCATCGTCGAAGTCGACCCCGCGCACACGCCGGAACGCCAGGGCGAGGCCCTCAGCGACGCCGCACTCACCTTCGTCGCCGAGCTGCACCGGCGGTTCACCCCCCGCCGCGACGAGCTGCTCGCCCGCCGCGCCGAGCGCCGCGCCGAGATCGCCCGGACCAGCACGCTGGACTTCCTGCCCGAGACCGCGCGGGTCCGCGCGGACGACAGTTGGCGGGTCGCCGAGGCGCCCGCCGCGCTCAACGACCGCCGGGTCGAGATCACCGGTCCCACCGACCGCAAGATGACCATCAACGCGCTGAACTCCGGCGCCAAGGTGTGGCTCGCCGACTTCGAGGACGCCTCCGCTCCCACCTGGGAGAACGTCGTGGGCGGCCAGCTCAATCTGATCGACGCCTACCAGCGGAAGATCGACTTCACCGACGCCCGCACCGGCAAGTCCTACGCCCTCAAGCCGGCCGAGGAACTCGCCACCGTCGTGATGCGGCCGCGCGGCTGGCACCTGGAGGAGCGCCACCTGCAGTTCGAGGGCCGCCCGGTCCCCGGCGCGCTGGTCGACTTCGGCCTGTACTTCTTCCACAACGCGCAGCGCCTGCTGGACCTCGGCAAGGGCCCGTACTTCTACCTCCCGAAGACCGAGTCGTACCTGGAGGCCCGCCTCTGGAACGAGATCTTCGTCTTCGCCCAGGACTACGTCGGCATCCCGCAGGGCACCATCCGCGCCACGGTCCTCATCGAGACCATCACCGCCGCATACGAGATGGAGGAGATCCTCTACGAGCTGCGCGACCACGCCTCGGGCCTGAACGCCGGCCGCTGGGACTACCTCTTCTCCATCGTCAAGAACTTCCGGGACGGCGGCGCCAAGTTCGTCCTCCCGGACCGCAACGCGGTGACGATGACCGCCCCGTTCATGCGCGCCTACACCGAACTCCTGGTCCGCACCTGCCACAAGCGCGGGGCGCACGCCATCGGCGGCATGGCGGCCTTCATCCCCAACCGCCGGGACCCGGAGGCCAACGAGAAGGCGCTGGCCAAGGTCAAGAACGACAAGGACCGGGAGGCCGGCGACGGCTTCGACGGCTCCTGGGTCGCCCACCCGGACCTGGTCCCGATCGCCCGCGCCTCCTTCGACGCGGTCCTCGGCGACAGGCCCAACCAGAAGGACCGCCTCCGCGCGGACGTCTCGGTCGCCGCCGCGGACCTCATCGCCATCGACTCCCTGGACGCCAAGCCCACCTACCAGGGCCTGGTCGACGCCGTCCAGGTCGGCACCCGCTACATCGAGGCGTGGCTGCGCGGCCTCGGCGCGGTCGCCATCTTCGGCCTCATGGAGGACGCCGCCACCGCCGAGATCTCCCGCTCCCAGATCTGGCAGTGGGTCGACGCCGGCGTCGTCTTCGCGGAGGAGGGGCACGCCGGCACCAAGGTCACCGCCGACCTGGTCCGCCGCATCGCCGCCGACGAACTGGCCGCCATCCGAGCCGAGTTGGGCGACGCAGCCTTCGCCTCCGGCAAGTGGCAGCAGGCCCACGACCTTCTTCTGAAGGTCTCCCTGGACGCCGACTACGCCGACTTCCTGACCCTGCCGGCCTACGAGCTGCTGGGCTGATCGACGACGGCTCCCGGGCCCGCGCACACCACCGCTCCGGGGGTGGGCGCGGGCCCTTCGCCGCCCCAGGAACCCCACGAGTACCATCGCCGCATGCCGCCCGCCTCCCCCGAAGCACCCCTCCCCCGTTCCACGAAAACCCCCTCCGCGGCACCCCGGGCCACTACGATGCACGCTGATCAAGCGGGCAGCGGGCAGCGGGCAGCGGGCAGCAAGTCGGTGTTGTTCGCGGTGCGTTCGGCGGTCGCGCTGCACCGGCTCCTGGACGCGCTGCCGGTCTTCGCCGGTGACCCGCGCATCCGGCGCCACTTCACCCTCGTCCCCGGGTCCGCCTTCGCGGCCGAGGCGCTCGGTGCGCTGGACGGGGCCGGGGCCCGGCTCGTGCCGTGGGACGACGCTGTCCGGACCTCCTACGACCTCGTCCTCGCCGCCAGCCCCAAGGGCGACCTGGACCGGCTCCGCGGCCCACTCGTCCTGCTGCCGCACGGCGCGGGCTTCGGCAAGTCGCTTCCCGGGGAGGGCTCGGCGGACTCCGCCTCCGGGTTGGACGCGACGTTCCTGATACGGGACGGCGTCCCGCTCGCGGATCTACACGCCCTGGCCCACGGCGCCCAGGTCGCCGCGTTGACGGAGCGCTGCCCCGCCGCGGCCCCGCGCGCCGCCGTCGTCGGGGACCCCACGCTGGACCGGCTGCTCGCCTCCCGGGGTCGGCGCGAGCGGTACCGCGCCGCGCTCGGCACCGGCGGCCGCCGGCTGGTCGTCCTCACCTCCACCTGGGGGCCGGAGTCCCTCCTCGCCCGGCACCCCGGGCTCCCCGCCCGGCTCGTCGCCGAACTCCCGCAGGACGCCTACCAGGTGGCGCTCGTCCTGCACCCCAACGACCACAGCGAGACCGGGGCCCAGGACCTCGCCGAGTGGCTCGCCCCGGCCGTCGCCGGCGGGCTGCTGGTGCCCCGTCCCTACGAGGAGTGGGCCGCCGTCCTGGTCGCCGCGGACGCCGTGCTCACCGATCACGGCTCGACGGCCCTGTACGCGGCGGCCCTGGACCGGCCGTTGCTCGCCGTCTGCGACGGCGGCACGGAGCTGCTCCCCGGCAGCCCGATGGCGCGCCTGCTCGCCGCCGTGCCCGCGTTCCGCTCGCCGGACGACCTCGACGCCGCCGTCGCGCGGCACCGACCGGGGTCCGTCCGCGCCCTGGCCGACGGTGCCTTCGCGGAGCGGGGGCGGGCGCTGGAGCGGCTACGGGCCGCGGTATACGGGCGGTTGGGGCTGTCGCCGCCTGCCGCGCCCGCCGAGCCCCGGCTGCTCCCGCCGCCGCGCCGCACCGCCCCCGCGCCGGTCGCCTGGGCGGTCCGCACCACGGTCACCGGCACCACGGTCACCGTCGAGCGCCATCCACCGGGCGGGGACGGCCCGTTGGGGCACCTGGCCGTCGAGGAGGACGCCGCCAGCGTCCGGCACGCCCGGTCGGCGGCGGTGCTCCTCCGCCGCGCCCGCCCGGGATCCGGTGACACCGCCTGGACGGCGGGCGGTTGGACCACCCATGCGCTCGCCCGCTACCCGGGGCGCCGCACCGCCGCCGTGCTGCTCGCCGCCGACCGCTGCGTACTGCGCCGGCCGGGCGGGGCGCCGCTGTCCGTGCGGATCGCGGCCCGGGAGGCGGCCGGTCGGGTCCACCGGCCCGATCCGGCGGCCGTGGTGTCGGCGGTCCACGCCTGGCTCGCCCGCTCCGGGACGGAGGCGGCCTGGCCCGTTACCCTCATCTGCCGGATCGGCGGCCGGAGTTACCGCGTCCGGCTGGCACCCGCCACCGAGGACGAGGCCGCCCTGGAAGTCTGAGCGGCCGGCCGGGGTCGCGGTCAGGTGCGCGGGCGGCCGCCGGCCCGTTCCCGGACCGCGCGGGCGGCCTCCCGGTAGGCGGTGGCCGCGGCGTCGTCCCCGGTCTCCGCGACGAGTTCGGCGAGCGCGTCCAGCACCCGCACCTCGTCGGTGGTGGACCGGCGTCGGCGGGCGCCGTCGAGGGCGGCCTCGTAGAGCGCGCGGGCCGGCTCCGGGCGGCCGCGGCGCCGCAGCACCCGCCCGAGGGCGAAGCCGGTGCGCGCGGTCATCCGCTCGCGCCGCTGCTCCCCCGCCATCTCGTGCGCCCGGGTCAACTCGGCCTCGGCACGGTCGAGTTCGCCGAGTCCCTCCCACGCCTGCCCGAGCAGATAGCCGAGCAGCAGCACGCCGTAGGGGTTCGGGATCTCCGCGTGGAGGCGGGCGGAGCGCTGGTAGTCGGGGACGGCGGCGGCCCAGTGGCCCTGTTCGGCCTGGAGCCGGCCGCGGAATTCGAGCGCCGAGGCGTACAGCTTGCGGTCCTGCGCGTCGGTGCCGAGCAGGGCCGCACCGCTCACCGCGGCGTCCAACTCCCGGCCGGCCTCCTCGTACCGCTCGCTCTCCCACAACGGGCGCGCCAGTTGGCAGCGCATCCGGATGGTGGCCCGCAGGTCCTCGGCGCGTTGGGCGGCGTCCCGGCCGGCGTGGAAGGAGTCGATGTGGTCGGCGCTGCCGGGGTGGTCCAGGAGGTGCGTCCACAGGGGCTCGCACAGCGCCCAGGACTCGGCGTGCAGCCCGGCGGCGGACGCCAGGTGGACGCCGGCGTGCAGGACCCGCCGCTCGGCGTGCAACCAGTGCAGGGCGGCCGGCTTGTCGGGGAAGTCCAGGTCCGGTGCGTCCGGGAGCGCGGCGGTCGGCGGGGCCAGGGTCAACCGTCCGCCGGTGGCCAGGTGGTCGGCGCGCTGGGCCTGGCGGAGCAGCCAGCGCAGCAGTCGGCGCCGCCCGTCGTCCGCCTCGTCCGGCGCTCCGTCGGCGGCGGCCCGGCGGCGGGCGTGGCCGCGGACCAGGTCGTGCATCCGCAGCCGTTCGGCGGGGGCGTCGCCGTCCGGGTGGGCGTCCACGGCGTCCGGGTCCGGGCCGGCGTCGAGCAGGCCGGCCCGCTCCAACTCCGCCAGCGCGTCCGCGGCGGCGTCCGAACCCGTGCCGAGGAGGGCGGTGGCGGCTTCCGGGGCGAGGGCCACGCCGGGGAGGGCGGCGAAGAGCCGGTACGCGGCGCGGGCCTGCGGGGTGAGGTCCCCGTATGCGGTGTCCCAGACGTGCTCGATGTCCGGCACCCCCTTCTCCCGTAGTTCCGCGGCGAGTTCGGTGGTGAGCCGGGTCCAGCCGCGGCGCCGGTTGCGGCGCACCCAGCGGCCGGCGACCCGTAGCGCGGCCGGCAGCCCGCCGCACCCTTCGGCGAGCGCGGCGGCGGTCTGCGGACGGGCGGTCAGGGCCGGGTCGTCGACGGTGTGCAGCAGGAGCCGTACGGCGTGCTCGTCGGCGAGCGGGCGGAGCGGGAGTTCGACGGCCGTGCCCGGTTCGAGGTCGTCGAGGCGGTGGTGGCCGGCCAGGATCACCACGCTGCCGGGCGAGGAGGGCAGCAGCAGGGCGGCCTCCGCCTCGAAGCCGCGGACGTTGTCCAGGACCACCACCAGGCGGCGGTGCCGGGTCTCGTCCCAGTATTGGCCGCGGCGGGCGGCGAACGACCGCTCCACCCAGTCGCGTTCGACGCCCAGGGTGCGCAGCAGTTGGCCCAGGGCTTCGTGGGTGTCGACGGCGCCGGCGCGCCGGTCCGCGTCGAGGTCGGCGTAGAGCACGCCGTCGGGGCAGCGGGCGTGCAGGCGTCGGGCGAGCCGGAAGGCGAGTTCGGTCTTGCCCACGCCGGAGAGGCCGGTCAGCGCGATGATCAGGGGCCGGTCCGCGGACTGGGCGTCGAGCCATGCCCCGGCGGCCTCCAACGCCGCGGACTGCTCCTCCTCGCGGTTCTCGAAGTGCCCGATCTCCGGCGGTAACTGACAGGGGGTCCGGCGGGGCGCGGGCGTTCCCGCGGCGTGCATGTGCACCGCTCCGATGTGCCCGGCCTGCACCAGGTGCTGCACCTCAGCGCCGCCGCCCACGCTGTTCCATGTCTCTTCGGCCACGGGGCAACTCTAGGGCCTGGCCGACGGATCGGGGTCGGACCGACCGGGTGCGGTCCGGTGTGCGGGGCGGTTCATGTGAGGACCGCCCCCAACGCCACGAACGCGCAGATGAGGACGGAGAGGAGGGCCAAGTAGGGGGCGACGAAGCGGAGGTAGGTGTCGTAGCCGATCTTGGCGAGGGAGACGCCGCCCATGACGACGGCGGTGGTGGGGACCCAGAGGTTCATCCAGCCGCTGGCGGCCTGCCAGGCGGTGACGACGACGGGGCGGGCGACGCCGGCGAAGTCGGCGAGCGGGGCGAGGATGGGCATGGCGAGGGTGGCGTGGCCCGAGGTGGAGGGGATCAGGAACGCCAGGGGGAGGTTGACGACGAAGACGATCACGCCGAAGAGGGCCGAGGGGGTGCCGGCGACCACGCCCTCGATGGAGTGCAGCACGGTGTCGGTGACCTTGGCGTTGTTCATGATGACGGTGACGCCGCGGGCCAGGACGATGACCAGGGCCGGCGAGATGAAGTCGGCGGCGCCCTGGACGAAGGTGGCGGTCAGGCGCTGCTCGCCCATCCGGGCCAGCAGCCCCACCAGGACCGAGCCGACCAGGAACATCGCGGCCAACTCCGGGAAGGACCAGTCCAGTTCCCAGGCGTAGGGGGTGGCGTCGGCGCGGCCGGTGAGGGCGCCGGACCACGGGATGACCGAGAAGATCATGAAGGCGAAGAGCAGGGTGACGGCGAGCAGGACCGTCTTGTGGAGGCCGGTCAGCGGCGGGGGTTCGGCGGTGTCCGGGGTGTTCTGGGCGTGGGCGCGGTCGCCGGGGAGGAAGCCGCACAGCGAGCGGTCGGGGTCGGCGCGCACCCGGCGGGCGTAGCGGATGACGTAGGCGATGGTGACGGCGGTCAGCACCAGCCACATCGCGACGCGCAGCGCGATGCCGTCGCCGAGGGAGATCTCGGCGGCGGAGGAGGCGACGCCGGTGGCGAACGGGTTGACGGTGGAGCACAGCACGCCGATGCCGGCGCCGAGGATGATCGCGCCGGTGGCCACCAGGCGGTCGAAGCCGAGGGCCAGCATCAGCGGGACGATCAGGCCGTAGAAGCCCAGGGTCTCCTCGGCGAAGCCCTCCACGGTGCCGAGGAGGGAGAAGACCGCCATCACGCCGGCGATGAGGAGGGCGCCGCGGTCGCGGAGGCGGTGGGCGAGGCGGCCGATCCCGCGGTCCAGGGCGCCGGTGGCGAAGACGACGGTGATGAAGGCGCCGATGGCCAGGACGAAGAGGAACACGCCGGCGCTGCCGTACAGTTCGCCGACCAGGTCCGGGCCCACCAGGCCGGTCTTGGTGTCCCGGACGCCGTAGAGGCCGTTGACCGGGGAGAGGAAGAGGTCGCCGAGGCGCTCGGGAAAGGTGCGGCCGGAGGGGGCGGGGTGGTAGCTGCCCTGGAGGGGGCGGCCGGCGGTGGTGCGGGCGTAGGTGCCGGAGGGCAGCACGAAGGTCAGCGCCCAGATGACGATCGTGACCAGGACGAGGACCGTGAGGGCGCTGGGGAAGGTGAAGCGGCGGCCTCCGGTGTCCTCGTCGTCCGACACGGTCGCGCCGTTGGCCGACGGCGTCGACGCGCCGCCGTCGGACGGCTTCGGGGCACCGCCATGGGGCGACTTCGGGGCCTCGTCGTCAAACGCCCCCGGGATCACGCGGCGCCTCCGGCCCGGTGCGCGGCGGCGCACTCGGCGAGCAGCGCGCCGCGCAACTCGGAGCGCGACACCCGTCCGTTGGGTCCGTGCGGACTGCCGAGACCGCCCTCGGCGCCGAAGAGCGGAGCCTCGGCGTCCGGTACCGCCGCGGCCAGGCCGTTGACGGTGGCTTCCGGCGTCGACGCCGATGCCGGCGTGGTGGCTTCGTGGGGCACGCGGGCCCCCTCTCTGTGGCGCCCGCCTGCGGGGCGCACACGTTGACGGTCTGTCAGGTTTCGGGTCCAACGGCACCATATCGGGCACATGGAGCCCGGCGAGGTCGCCACGTTGGGGGCGGCCGGCGCCATGTCGCGGGCGGCGGCCGGCGATTGGCGGCGCGCCGCCACCATGGGTGCCCCGCGCCGCGCGGGGCGCCGTGGGCTCCCGCGGGCGCGCCCTCGCGGCACCGGTCGGCGGTAGGGGTTCGCTCTACTATGGGCGGAGTAACGGCGCGATAAGAGCGGGCGGGTGGGAACGGGTGGCGCGGCGGCGGGAGCAGGTGCTGGACGCGGCGGTCGAGGTGCTGGGGGCGCAGGGGGCGCGGCGGCTGACGTACCAGGCCGTGGACCGGGCCGCGGGCGTGCCGACGGGGACCACCTCCAACTACTTCCGCAACCGGGCGGCGCTGGTCGACGGCATCGCCGAGCATCTGCTGGTGCTGGAGCGGCGGGAGTGGGCGGCGCTGACCACCGGGCCGGCGCCGGTCGGCCCGGACGAACTCATCGAGGCGATGGCCGCGTTCGCCCGGTATGCCGCGGGGCCGGGGCGGTCCCGTACCGCCGCGCGGTTGGCGCTGCTGCTGGAGTCGTCGGCGCGGCCGGAGCTGCGGGCGTCGCTCGACCGGGGCCGGCAGGAGGTGCTGCGGCACAGCACGGAGTGGGTGCGCCTGCTGGGTTCCGGGGCGCCGGAGCGGCACGGGCGGATCCTGGTGAACCACCTGGAGGGGGTCGTGCTGCGTCAACTGACCTTTCAGGACGGCGCGTTCGACCCGACAGAGGAGATGCGGGCGCTGGTGGGCGGGCTGCTGGGCGGCGGCGACTGAGGACACGGCGGGCCGCCGGGAGCCGCGCCGCAAGGGAACCGAGAGCCGCACGTCCAGCCGGCAACGGGCCCGACGATCGCCCCAACTACCCGCCATCCAAAGGACGTTGTGCGTTCCCGACGCCTGTACGGAGCCCAACAGGTCTGGTAGGAAAGGTTCCTAACGATTGGGGAACCCCCCACGGCCCACTCCGACAGGAGGACTCCATGCGCTCCCGATCGATAGCCAGAACCACCACCCGCGTCGCGCTCGGCCTGGCGCTGCTCGCCGTCCCCGCCACCGCGGTCGCCACCACCGCCGCACCGGCCGACCGGGCCCCGGCCCAGACCGCCCCCCACGCCCCGCGGGCCGCCACCGGGCTGGACGACCCGGCGAAGAAGGAGCTCGCCATGCAGCTGGTCTCCAGCGCGGAGAACTCCTCGCTGGACTGGAAGGCGCAGTACAAGTACATCGAGGACATCGGCGACGGCCGCGGCTACACGGGCGGCATCATCGGCTTCACCTCCGGCACCCACGACATGCTGGAGCTGGTCGAGCTCTACACCAAACGGAAGCCCGACAACATCCTGGCCAAGTACCTGCCGGCGCTGCGCAAGGTGGACGGCAGCGACTCGCACGAGGGCCTGGACCCCGACTACCCCAAGGACTGGCGGAAGGCCGCGGCCGACCCGGACTTCCAGAAGGCGCAGAACGACGAGCGGGACCGGGTGTACTTCAACCCGGCGGTCAAGCAGGGCAAGGCCGACGGGATCGGCGTGCTGGGCCAGTTCGCGTACTACGACGCGATCGTGATGCACGGCGACGGGAGCGAGCCGACCAGCTTCTCCAGCATCCGGAAGCGGGCGCTGGCCAAGGCCAAGCCGCCGGCCCAGGGCGGCGACGAGAAGAGCTACCTCAACGCCTTCCTCGACGCGCGGGTGTGGGCGATGAAGCAGGAGGAGGCGCACAGCGACACCAGCCGGGTCGACACCGAGCAGCGGGTGTTCCTGAAGGACGGCAACCTCGACCTGCACACGCCGCTGGACTGGAAGGTGTACGGGGACAGCTACCACATCGGCTGACCCACGGGATACCCCAACGGCCCGTAGGGGGACGGCGGTTGCCGTTCGCCTACGGGCCGTTCGTCGACGGCGGGAGCGCTCAGTGGGCGGGCGAGGTGGCGGCCTCGCCGTCGTCCATCCGGCCGCGGTCGGGCTGTTGGGGTATCTCCGGGGCGGCCTCGGCCGGCGGCGGGTCCGCCTCGTGGCCGTCCGCGCCGGGCCGCTTCCCGAGGTGGTTGAAGGCGAGGTTGAGGACGATGGCGACCAGGCAGCCGGTGCTGATGCCGGAGTCCAGGACGACCAGCAGGTCCTTGGGGAAGCTGTGGTAGAAGTCCGGGGCCGCGATGGGGATCAGGCCGACGCCGAGCGCGGCGGCGACGATCAGGGCGTTGTCGCCCTTCTCCATGGCGGCGCTGGCCAGCGTCTGGACGCCGCTGGCGGCGACCGAGCCGAACAGCACGATGCCGGCGCCGCCCAGGACGGGCAGCGGGACCAGGGAGATGATCGAGGCGGCGACGGGACACAGGCCGAGCACGAGCAGGATCGCACCGCTGGTGGCCACCACGAAGCGACTGCGGACCTTGGTCATCGCGACCAGGCCGATGTTCTGGGCGAAGGCGCTGTTGGCGAAGCCGTTGAAGAGCGGGCTGACGGCCGAGCCGAGGGTGTCGGCGCGCAGGCCGCCGGCGATGGTGCGCTCGTCGGCCGGGCGGCCCACGATCTTGCCGAGGGCGAGCATGTCGGCGGTGAACTCGGTCATGCAGACCAGCATCACGATGCACATCGAGACGATGGCGGCGACGTCGAACTGCGGGGCGCCGAAGTGGAACGGCGTCGGGAAGCCGAGGAGCCCGGCCTTGGTGATCGCCGAGAAGTCGGTCATGCCGACCGGGATCGCGATCAGCGTGCCGACGATCAGGCCGAGCAGGATGGCGATCTGCTGGAGAAAGCCGCGCAACACCCGCCGCAGCACCAGCACGATGACGAAGGTGACCGCGGCCATCGCGATGTTCCGCAACGAGCCGTAGTCCGCGGCCTGTTCGTTGCCGCCCTCGGACCAGCGGAAGGCGACGGGGAGCAGCGAGACGCCGATCAGGGTGATGACGGTGCCGGTGACCACCGGAGGGAAGAAGCGGACCAGTTTGGAGAAGTAGGGGGCGAGGAGGAAGCCCAGCACACCGGCGACGATGACCGCGCCGAAGATCACCGGCAGGGCGTCGTGCGGGTTGTGCTCCTTGGCGATGGCCACCATGGGGGTGACACCGGCGAAGGAAACCCCGTTGACGAAGGGGAGTTTGGCGCCGACCTTCCAGAACCCCAGGGTCTGCAGGAGGGTGGCGAGACCCGCGGTGAAGAGGCTGGCGCCCATCAGGAACGCGGTCTCGGTGGGACTGAGCCCGCAGGCGGGCCCCACGATCATCGGCGGGGCGACGACACCCGCGTACATGGCGGCCACGTGTTGGAGGCCGCTGGTGAACATCTTGAAGGGCGGGAGGGTCGCGTCGACCGGATGCTTCCGGTCCTCCTCGGACTTCTGCCCGGTAATTGCGGCCACTGCGGGCCTCCTGTCGATTTCTGCTCCGCCGGAAGCCGGCGGTGCGAGCCTGTCACGGAGGGCGTGCCATGTGGTGCGTGGTGCCGAAGTCGCGCTGGTGAGCGGGAAGGTGGCCGCGCTTGTGGCGCAAGGGTGTGGGGGTCGGTCCGGGGGTGCGGGGTCTTCCCGCACCCCCGGACCGGTTGCTTGCGGACCCCGCTGGGATCCGCAAGCTCAGCCGGGAGCCGTCCCTCCCGGCCGAGTCTGCAGGTGTGCCGCGTCCTCGGGGGATCAGCCCTCGGCCGCGATACGGGCCAGACGCTGCGCCTCGGCCCGCGTGCTGCGGGCGATGGCGTCCTCGTCGACGTTGGTGAGGTGGTTGTCCTCGACCACCGGCCTGCCGTTGACCAGCGACAGCGTGACCGGGGCGGCCGCCCCGAAGACCAGGGCGGTGACCGGGTCGGCGATCGAGGCGTGGCCCAGCCCGTCCAGCTTCCACAGGACCAGGTCGGCCAGCTTGCCGGGCTCCAGGGAGCCGATCTCGGCGCTCCGGCCGAGGACTTGGGCGCCGCCGTAGGTGCCCAGCCGCAGCGCCTTGCGGGCGTTGAGGGCGGCCTCGCGGTGGGCGCCGAGGCGGTTGATGAGCAGCGCGTTGCGCAGCTCGGTGTGGAGCTCGCCGGACTCGTTGGAGGCGGTGCCGTCGACGCCCAGGCCGACCGGGACGCCGGCGGCGAGCATGTCCGGGACGCGGGCGATGCCGGCGGCCAGGCGGGCGTTGGAGGACGGGCAGTGCGCCACGCCGGTCTTGGTGCGGGCGAAGGCGTCGATGTCGGAGTCGTTCATGTGGACGCAGTGCGCCATCCACACGTCCTCGCCGAGCCAGCCGGTGGACTCGAAGTAGTCGGTCGGGCCCATGCCGAACAGCTCGTGGCAGAACTTCTCCTCCTCCACGGTCTCCGAGCCGTGGGTGTGCATCCGGACGCCCTTGCGGCGGGCGAGCGCGGCGCCCTCGCGGAGGAGTTCGGTGGAGACCGAGAACGGCGAACAGGGCGCCGCCGCGAGGTGCACCATCGACCCGAACGAGGCGTCGTGGTGCGCGTCGATGGCCGCTTCGGTGGCGATCAGGGCGCCCTCGGTGGTCTCCACGGCGAAGTCCGGCGGCAGGCCGCCGTCCTTCTCGCTGCGGTCCATCGAGCCGCGGGCCAGGGTGATCCGGGCGCCGATGTCGGCGACCGCGGCCAGCTCGGCGGCCACCAGGTCCCCCGCGCCGCGCGGGAAGACGTAGTGGTGGTCGGAGGCGGTGGTGACGCCGCCCTTGACCATCATGCCGAGCGAGCCGTGGGTGGCCGCGGTGAGCATCTCCGCGTCGATCCGGGCCCAGGTCGGGTAGAGCGCGACCAGCCAGTTGAAGAGGTTGTGGTCGGTGGCCAGGCCCCGGGTGATCCACTGGTAGAAGTGGTGATGGGTGTTGATCAGGCCCGGGGTGGCGAGGTGGCCGGTGCCGTCCACGCGGCGGACGACGTTCGCCAGCCCCTCGGGCGCCTTGCCGGCGCCGACGGACTCGATGGTGTTGTCGGCGATGACGACGTGACCGCTGGCGTACTCGGTGTCGTCGGCGTCGACGGTCGCGATGGCGCAGTTCTCGATGACGATGCGCTGCTGCACCGCGCTGTCAGGGGATGCCGATGCTGCCATGCTGCTTTCCTCGTGCTTTCGTGGCGGTTTGGGCACGGCATGGCCCTACGGGATTTGAGTGCCGGAGCCGGGCGAGGCGGCTGACAGTACCGCTGCCCGCGTGGTGCTCCGGGTGCCGAGATGATGGAAGAACAGGTTGAGCGTGACCGCGACCAGGGCTCCGGCGCTGATCCCGGAGCCGAGCACGGTCTGTGCCCAGGCGGGGAACCCGGCGTAGAAGGTCGGCGCGGCGAGCGGGATGATTCCCGCGCCGAGCGACACGGCCACCAGGATGATGTTGGAGCTGTCCTCAAGGCCGGCCTCGGCGAGCGTGCGGATGCCGCTCACCGCGATCGAACCGAACAGCACGATGCCCGCGCCACCGAGGACCGGCATCGGCACCAGGGAGACCACGGCGCCCAGGACGGGGAAGGCGCCGAGGACCAGGAGCACCGCGCCGGCCAGCGCGACGACGTACCGGCTGCGGACCCGGGTCAGCGAGACCACGCCGACGTTCTGCGCGAAGGCACTGGTCGGCAGGCCGCCGAAGACGGGGCCGAGGAGCGTCGCGATGCCGTCGGTGCGCAGGCCGCGGGTGATGGTGTCGCTGGTGGTCCTGCGGTCGCAGATCTCGCCGAGGGCGAGCATGCCGGCCGAGGACTCGGTCATCAGCACCAGCATGACGATGCACAGCGAGAGGATCGCGGCGGGCTGGAACTCCGGGGCGCCGAAGGCGAACGGGGTGGGCAGCGCGGCGATCGGGGCGGTGCGCAGCCCGTCGAAGCTGGCCATGCCGAACGGGATCGCGGCGAGGGTGCCGACGACCAGGCCGATGAGCAGGGCGACTTGCTTGACGAAGCCCTTGGCGAAGCGCTGGAAGAGCAGCACCACGAGGAGGGTGAAGCCGGCCAGGGCGAGGTTCTTCATGGAGCCGAAGTCGGCGGCGTGCTTGTCGCCGCCCTGGGCCCAGCCGACCGGTACGGGCATCAGCGTGACCCCGATGAGGGTGATGACGACGCCGGTGACCAACGGCGGGAAGTAGCGCAGGAGTCTGCCGAAGAACGGGCCGATCGCCAGGCAGAAGACGCCGGCACACATCACCGCCCCGTAGATGGCGGGGAGTTGGTGCCCTTTGGCGGTGTTCTCGGCGATGGCGAGGATCGGGGTGATGCCGGCGGAGCTGGCCGCGTTGACGAACGGGAGGCGGTTGCCCACGAAGCGACGGATGCCGAGCGTCTGCAGGAGCGTCGCGACGCCGGCGATGAGCAGGCTGGCGGCGATGAGCCGGGTCCGGCCCGCGAGGTCCAGGCCGACGGCCTGGCCGATGATGAGCGGAGGGGTGACGACGCCGGCGTACATCGCTGCGATGTGTTGCAGGGCGGCGGGGACGAGCCGCCTGACGGTCGGCTTCTCGTCCACCGGGTGAACCGGTGGGACGGGGTGGTGCGGGGCTTGCTCTTGCTGTGCCATGGGTCGATCCCCTCGGATATCGCGTCCCCTCCCCGCTGCGGGGTGGGGAGGGGACGCGAGGCACGGCGTTGCGTCGTGAGCCGCTAAAGGTTCGTCAGATCCATCGGGATCAGGGCTTCGACACCGTCGCGCAGAACAGTGGCTTCGATCAGGCCGTACGGGCGGTCCGCCGCGTAGTAGACCTCGTTGTCGTTCTTGAGCCCGAAGGGCTCCAGGTCCACGAGGAAGTGGTGCTTGTTCGGGAGCGAGAAGCGGATCTCGTCCACCTCGGACCTGTTGTTGATGATGCGCGACCCCATTTGGTACAGGGTCTGCTGGAGCGAGAGGCTGTAGGTCTCGGCGAAGGCCTGCAGCATGTGCTTCTTGACCTGCTCGTACGAACGCTCCCAGTTGGGCATCCGCTGCTCGTCGGAGGTCCAGTTGAAGCGCCAGCGGCTGGACACCTGGGTGGCCAGGATGCGGTCGTACGCCTCCTTGAGGGTGGTGTACTTGTCCTTGATGTACCCCCAGAACTCCGAGTTGGTGGAGTTCATCACGATCAGGTCCTTCAGACCGGAGATGACCTGCCAGTTCTCACCGTCGTAGGTGATCTCGGTCAGCCGGGTCTCCTGGCCCTTGCGGACGAAGGAGTGCTTGACCTCCTCGGCGCCGATGAACTGCGAGTTGGCGTCGGAGGTCCCGATGCGCTCCCAGGCGAACTCCTCGATCCGGATCCGGGCCCGCTTGATCGGCTCCTGGCTGTCGACGAAGTGCCGGGCCAGGTGGATGCCGAACTGCTCGGCCGACTCGATCCCGTACTCCTTGGCGAAGGCGTACACGGTGTTCTTCGTCGTGTCGGTGGGCAGGCAGTGGGCGTTGGAGCCGGACAGGTGGACGTCCTCCAGATCGCCGGAGAGCGCGACCGAGACGTTCAGGTCCTTGATGTGGTGGGTCGCGCCGTCGCGGGTGATCTTGACGACGCGGTTTTCCGCCTTGCCGTACTGGTTCTGGCCGAGAATCGTGGGCATGTCGGTGCTAGCTCCCTCGGTATACGGAGTAGCCGAACGGGTTGAGCAGCAGCGGTACGTGGTAGTGCTCGCCCGGCTTGACGGCAAAGGTGATTGCCACCTCCGGGAAGAAGGCTCCGCTGTCCCGTAGCGCGGGGGCGTCCTGCTGTTCCTCGGCTTGCTGGTGGGAAACGCTGTGCTGGTTGGAGATGAAGTACGCCTCGGTCTGGAACTCGATGCGTACGTGGGTGGTGCCCTCCGGCAGCGCCGGCAGGTCCTTGCAGCGCCCGTCGGCGTCGGTCTTGCCGGCGCCGTGGGCGGTCCACGCAGCGCCGCCGCCGGAACGCACCGCGAGAGTGAGGGCGACGCCCTCCGCGGGGCGGCCCACGCTGGTGTCCAGGATGTGCGTGGACACCGACGTCGGTGCGGCCGTCTCGCTGCTCATGTGGGGTCTCCTTCTGCGATGCGGTTCAGGCGGATGCGGTTGATCTTGCCGAGTTCCCCCCGGACGATCTCGCGTTCCTGTTCCGGCGCGTTGTCGATCCGGTTACGGATCGCGTCCCGCATCTGCTCAGCGGTACGGCCGGAGGCACAGATCAGGAAGACGTGCCCGAACTTCTCCTGGTAGGCCAGGTTGAGTTCGAGCATCTCCGCCTTGAGGTCGTCCGGGGCGCCGGCCATCCCGCTCTGCTCGCGGTGCGAAGTGGGATCGCCCGGCGTGGGCCGTCCGATGGGCGGGTGTCCGGCCATCGCCTCGGCCAGGTCCTGCGCGCAGAGCTCGGCCATGGCGGCGTCGCTGGCGGCGAACAGGGCGTCGGTGGTGGTGAAGGGGCGCCGGGCGAGGACCTTGCTCCCCCAAGCCCGGCTGGCGCACACCTCGTGCAGGGCGGCCTGAGCCTCGCCGGCATCGGATGCGTTGAACCGGGTAAGCCCCTGGGGCGTACTCGAAGACACGGGAAGCCTCCGTGGCCTGGTGCTGGACAGCTCTGGTTGGCTGGAAACAGCTAAGACCTCCGGCAACATCTCGTCAACACTTTGTTGAAAAGTCGGCAACACAAAAGCCGCCGTCCGGGGTTTCCGGGCGGCGGCTTCGGCCACTGGATGGGGAGTTGGGCCCCTTCGCCTCAGTCGGCGTCCTTCGCGGCGCTTTCCCTGTTCAGGTAGTTGTAAACGGTGAAGCGGCTGACGCCGAGGGCTCCGGCGACGGTCTCCACGCCGTGCCGGACGGAGAAGGCGCCCCGGCTCTCCAGGATCCGCACCACCGACTGCTTGGTCTTGCGGTCCAGCTCGGAGAGCGGCATGCCGTGCCGGCGCTGGAGCTCGACCAGGATGTGATCGAGCGACTCCGAAAGGTGCGGGAGGCGGACGGCCACCCGCTCCCGCCCCTCCCAGGTCAGCACCACGTCGTCGCCGGTGGCCTGGTCGGGGGCGACCATCTGGCCACCCATCGCGTCCACCAGCGGCTTGACCGCCTGGACGAAGGCGTGGTCGGCGGGCTCGGTCACGTCGCGTCCCCCTCGCCGTGCGCAGCGTCACCCGGCGCCTCGTCCCCGATCACGTTGACCTGAAGGGAGACCCGGGTGGCGCCGGCCGCCAGGGACCGCCGCAGCAGGGCGTCGACCGCGCCCAGCACCCGGTCGGCGTCGCCCTCCGCGGTGTTGCCGAAGGGGCCGACGTCGACCGCGTCCAACTGGGCGCCGGTGACGATCTCCCGCGCCACCACCGCATGGGCCGGCGCCTCGTCCAGATCGAACGGCTCCGTCGTGAACTCAACTCTCAATCGCACGCGGTTCAACCTACGCGCGGTTCGGCCCGCCGACCAGAAATTGCCCGCGGCCCCCCTTGACAGCTTCCCGGCCCGCCGGGCAGTGTTCCATTAAGCAGAAAGTAAGTTCCGCTATTCGGAAGGAGCGTCGGGCCCTATGGGTTTCGCGGACACGCGCTTCGACGTCAATCTGTCGATCTTGTTCACCGAGCTTGCGTTGCTGGAGCGGCCGGCGGCCGCGCGGGCGGCGGGGTTCACGGCGGTGGAGCTGTGGTGGCCGTGGGTGGACGCCCCGACGCCGGAGCGGTCCGAACTGGACGCGCTGGCTGGTGCGTTGCGGGATGCCGGGACGCAGTTGACCGGGTTGAACTTCTACGCCGGGCGGTTGCCGGGTCCGGATCGTGGTGCGTTGTCGGTGCCGGGTGAGGAGTCGGCGCGGTTCCGGGCGA
>NZ_JBIVXW010000066.1:0-50104 GCF_044769405.1 Streptomyces sp. NPDC090442 | reverse complement strand
GACCTGCCCAACCACGGAGGTGCCCCGCGCGTTCTCCCCTGCGTCAACCTCATAGCCACACCCAACCCTCCAGAGCTACAGATGGAAAAGGCTCCGTACATCCCGCTCAGCAGGGCGAGGTCGTTGAGCGGCGCCAGCCCGGGGTCCGGCCCCAGATAAACGCTGCGGGCGAAGGCGTCCAAGAGCCCGCGGTGCGCCTCGAAGGCGTCCTCGGCGCCGCTGTAGAGGACGAACGCCTGCGGTTTTCCGATGATTTCCGGTACGGCCATGACGCCGCCGTCGAGATAGTCCGCCCCGAGCGCCGTCACCCGCTCCGCCAGGGCCCGCGCCTCGTCCGGCGAACCGTTGGTCACATTGACCACGGCCCGGCCTCGCAGCGCCTCGCCGGCCCCGTCGTCCGTCAACAGCGGCCCGATGTCCGCGTAGTCCAGGATGCAGACGAGGACCAGCGGACTGTCGCGGATCGCCTCGGCCGGGGAGGGTGCCGGCCGGGCTCCCTTTTCCGCGAGGGCGGCGGCTTTGTGGGGCGTGCGGTTCCAGACCGTCACCCGGTGGCCGGCGGCGAGGAGGGACGTCGCCAGGGCCGTGCCCATATCGCCCAGGCCGAGGACCGTGACGCTTTTCCGGGGCGATTCCAGGGGTGTTTTCCGGGGTGCCGGCCCGGGTCTTTCCCGGGTCGATTCCCGTGGTGCGGCTGCCGCCTCGCTCTTCTCCGTCATGACGAAATCGCGCTCCCGCCTCGATAACGCTGATCGCGTGTCGACCAGCCGTTGCTCACGTGCTGATCAGTCTTGGCGGGGGCGCGATTCCGAACAAGTACCCACTCTTTAGTGGGTGGTTACCTCGCGGTGCGGGTGTTCCGTGCGGGGCGTGTGCGCTGCGCGGGGTGCCGGGTCGGCGCTCGGCGGCACGTCCGCGGCGGGGCTCGTCGGGGACGGTGTCCGGAAGCGCTTGAGGAGGATGACCAGGGCGGCGCTGACGACGGTGCCGGCGGCGACGGCCAGGAGGTAGAGCAGCGGCTGGCCGATCAGCGGGACGACGAAGACGCCGCCGTGCGGGGCGCGCAGGGTGCAGCCGAAGGCCATCGACAGCCCGCCGGTGACCGCGCCGCCGGCCATCGCGGAGGGGATGACCCGCAGCGGGTCGGCGGCGGCGAACGGGATGGCGCCCTCGGTGATGAAGGACGCGCCCAGCACCCAGGCCGCCTTGCCGTTCTCGCGTTCGGCACGGGTGAACAGGCGCCCCCGCACGGTCGTGGCCAGCGCCATCGCCAGCGGCGGGACCATGCCGGCCGCCATCACCGCGGCCATCACCTTCAGGCTGCCCGGGTTGGGGTTGGCCAGTCCGCCGACGGCGAAGGCGTAGGCGACCTTGTTGAGCGGGCCGCCCAGGTAGCGTAAAAGCACATCATTGGGGAGAGCTACGCAAAGTGACACGCAACATGGTGCTGACCAGCACTGACACCGCCCGCCGCGCCACCAACGGCGACACAACGAGAGTCGCCATCGGTCCCGAACCAACGGAGCCGGGCGTCCTGCGCCTGGGCGCGTACATCCGCATCTCTGACGACGATCGCGACGAGAACGGGCAGTTGACGCGCGAGGGGGTGACCCGCCAGCTCAAGGACTGCAAGATCCTCGCAGGGGACATGGGCGGAACCATCGTTCGCGTCTACGACGACAACGACCTCACCGCAGCGGACCCGTTCATAGTCCGTCCCGACTTCGAGGCGCTGCTCAAGGATCTCGCAGACGGCGTCATCGATGGGTTCGTCTTCTACCACGCCGACCGTGTGGCACGCCTAGAGTTCGATGCTGCCCGCGTCTGCCACGAGTACCGCAAGAACCCCAACCTCGTCGGCCGCGCGTATCACGGCGGAACAGACCTCTCGACTGATGAGGGGCGATCCATGTTCATGATGCAGGCCGTCATGGGCGGCATGGAGGTCTCTGCAACCAAGCGACGCAAGGCAAGCGCCAACAAGGACAAGGCCGAACGCGGAGTTCCCCACCCAGGAGCAACAAACTGGGGATGGAACAAGGACGGCACCTTGAACCCCAAGGAAGCGAAACTTCGCGCGGAAGGCATAGCCATGGTCGCGAACGGGCACACGATCCCTGACGTCATCCGGTATTGGGAAGACAATGACGTCACTGGCCAAGATGGCGGCCCACTCCTCTACCAGACGGTCAAGAACCGTATTGCCAATCCACGTAACGCCGGATACCGCATCTACCAGTCAGCCCAAGAGCGACGCGGCAAGCGTTCCCCGTGGGGGCCAGACGTGATCATGTACGACAAGAAGGGCAAACCCGTCATCGGGGCTTGGGACCGCTGCGTCGAGCCGGACATCTACTGGAAGGCCATCGCGGTACTCGAACAGCGTCGCGATGAATGGGTATCCCAGGGAAAAGCCGCAACGCAACCCGGAAAGAGGAAAAGGAAGCTAGCTGGCCTCGTGCGCTGCGGTGAGTGCGGCAACCGAATGACCGGCTCGGCGCGCACCATCCGAGGAATAAAGAAGCCGTTCTATCGATGCGCTACAACCAATCGTGGGTGCGGAAAGGTCTCGCGCTCCGGGGCACCACTAGATGCCCTGGTGGAAGACCTCTTCCTGGACGCGATGGCAGAGATCATCGGAAATGCACAGAAAGAAGTCGACGACTACGACGGAAAGATCGCGCTAGATGAAGCGCGCCTAGCCGAGATTGAGGACGAGATCCGCGAGGTGATGGCACGCAGAAAGAAGGGCCACCCGAAGCAGATCACGACCACTCGCGCATTGGATCTGGTCTCCGAGCTCGAAGAAGAACAAGTAGAGCTGCGTAAGAATGTGCACAAATTGCAAGCCGAGAGAGCCGTTGCCACCGGGCAGACACCTGACCTGGTGGAAGAATGGAGCTCCTACAGTGACGATCGGAAGCGGCTGGAGCTGACCAATCAGATCCGGGCCGTGATCGTCAATAAATCAGCCAAAGGGCGCTGGTTCAACCCCAATGATGTCGAGATTGTCTGGAGGAAAGAGGAAGTCGGCTAGCGCATAACACAGAAGAGGCCCCCAGGCTATCTACAATAGATAGCCTGGGGGCCTCTTCTGATCACTGCTTACCAGGAACGAGATTCCATCGCTTCATCAGGTCACGCCGGAACGCCTCACTCCTCTGAGGCATCTGTGCAAGCTGGCGCGCCATCCAGTCACGCTTTATCGCCTCAGCGTCTCTACCGTTCAAGTCTCTCTACTCCAGGGACGTTAACCACTTCGAAGAATAAATAAGCTCGCCACGCCGACCGCTGACCAGGGCTGACGACAACTACCCGCAATATCACGACTGCTGCATGGTCGAGCTTTGAGTAAGTTCAGTCGTCAGAGAAGCCAAGGTTGTCTAGGACCTCCTCACATCCCCAGCAGATGCGAACCTCCCTCCGCTCCTTGGTGGTGATGAGACTGCTGTCATCTACCGGTTCGTGATCGTGACAGCCAAGACAAAAGAAGTATTCGCGCGCGTCTCTACTCATTCGACACCGAGTCCAGAGGCAATGTTCCAAAAGTCGAGCGCCATACTCTCGGAAGTTTCGGGAGAAAAGCCTGCTTCAACGGCGGACTTGCGCACCTTCCCTGCGTGCTTGATGACCGATATGGCTTCATTGACTGCGCTTCGGTAGGCATCCTCGCGCATTCCACCATTCACGCTTTCCAGGCTGGAAAGGTAGGCGGCAAAGTCGTCAGGGTCAGGCATGGCGTTGGAGTCAGCAGTCACAGTCTTCCTTTACGAAGGTCTCGATTACGTTGCGGGTGATGAGTCCGCATGTCCAGGCGATAAGGGTGATGCCTCCTCCGTAGAGGGTGAACAAAATGGCGTCACGATTGAAGAGGAACCAGAGTTTGATTTCGTCGAGCATGACTTTCCACTAGATAGAGCTGACGGAGGGTTGGCGCATCCGACTCCGAGACTGGGCACGCTCCTTTCCCTTGATATCCACTTTGGTATTGAGCCGTTCGGTCAGCCGGTCGATTGCCCTCTGGAGACGCTTCTGTTCGGCACTTCCATGCTGCGGATTATCTCCATGCAGATAGGCTCGCTCGATAGAGGCTTGATATTCTTCGGCCAGGTCGGCCATCGCTTCGTCTATATCCCAGATGACTACCGCGACGCTCTTGGGGTCGTTGGCGACCCGTAGCAGGTCGTCCTTTCGGTTAGGGATGAGTTCCCGTCCGTCTTCGCAGTAGTAGGCGTTTTTGAGGATGTTACGGATCTCGCGGGGCGTGTAGATCCACTCGGCTGTGTTGTAGGTGTAGTGGAGTCTTTCGGCCTTGCAGTGCTCTAGGCCGATGTTGCGAAAAATGGAGTACAGGGCTTCCGGAGCGTATCCAGCGAACCGGTCTCGACTTTCCCAATACTTGAGGAGGATGAACTGTTCAATGTCGTCGACTTCGCAGTACGAGTTTTCTCGGGCCAGGCGAGCTGCGGCCTTCTTTGCGGTGTCGATGATCTGGGGGTTGATCTGGGTCACTTGTAGTTTTCGCCCTCCACGACGAAAGAACCGTTGCGCTGCACGGGGATGATGTGGGGTGTGACGGCCTTGCCGGCGGCGTAGAACAGGCCGAAGGCCATTTGCCAGTTGGCGAGTTGGGCCGGACCGAGGTAGGTGGCCTTGCGGATGTCCATGAGGTGGCCGAGCTCGACGCCGGTCAGGGTTCGGGTGGCGCCGATGCCGCTGGTTTCCGAGACGATGCCCGCTCGGTGGGTGTGGCCGATGACGGCGTTGCGCTGGAGCTTGCGGGCCGCGTTAATGGCGGTGCCGCCTGCGTACCGGGACAGGGGGATTCCGCGGGCATGGCCGTGGAGGGCAGTCCAGCCGGGCGCGAAGTCGTAGCTGGTGGGTTCGTAGTTGATCCCGTAGTCGTCGAGGCCCAGCAACTTGTCCTCACGGAACAGCGTCTCGTCGTACAGGGCCGGCGCCCGCTCTGCGAGGTACCGCAAGGGTCGTTCGCCGTGGTTGGAGCCCAGCAAGGTGTACTTGCCTGTGTAGCCCTGGCGTAGCGGCTCCAGGTGGTGTTTGCGGGTGTAGTCGGCCTCCTGGCGCACACTCATGCCGTACTCAGCGCGCTTGCCAGCCGACCATCGAGACGGCGCGGTGTAGTCGGTGATGTCACCGATGTTGATGACTTCGTCGGGCTGGTATTCGTGAATGAACTGGATGAGGGTCTGATTGGCCTTGCGGTGCTCTAGGGGCATCTGAAGGTCGGAGATCAGGACGATGCGCTTCAACTGGCGACCTCCATGCGCGCTATTTCGCGCTTGATGTAGTAGAGGGCTTTGAGTAGGTCTTGACGCTCGTTGTCTTTCCGACCGGCGCGGCAGAGGTACTTGACTGCGCATCCGCGATTGAAATTTAGGTGTTCCGTCAGGTCTATGACTTCCGCGCCGTTGGAGAATCCCGTGTAGTGGGCGGGACTGATGATGGATGCGTCTGCGGTGTCGTTTGGAGCCTTGGGCCTCTTGTCGACGTTCCAGTCGATGAGTTGCATCTCGCTTTCGAAGACGACGATGGCTGGCGTGATGGGATCATTGATCCTTACGTCCCACGCCTGGCCTTCCTTGCTGGTGAATGCCTTCGCGTGGATGCAGCCGAGCTTGCCGTTATATTTCTGGTGGCTCTTCGTTTTGACACCTTGGATTTCGATCCAGTCACCGACGGTGAATTCAGACATGTCAGAACCTCGCCTTTTCTAGGAGCGCATCCTTACCGCACTCCAGGTAGTAGCTGTTGACGTCAAACTCGGGCGGCACCTGCGCCGTGGTTGCGTGTTCATTCTTTTCGGAGATGGTGTCGGCGAGCTTGAGGCCGGCTCCGTCTCCGTCGGCAAGGATGACGACTTCTCTGTATCCGCGGATGAGGCGGTTAAATATTTTGTTCCAGTTCTGGGCTCCGGCAACGCCGATGGCAGGTATGCCGCATTGCCATGCGGTGATGGCGTCCATCTCGCCTTCGCAGATGGCGATGCGTGGGGTGTTTAGGGTGAGGGTGAGAATGTTGAAGATCTTGGCGTCGTCTCCGGGTTCTCTGAGGTATTTTCCGTGGCCATGTTCCTTGCACTTGTGCTCGGCTATGCATCGGTATCGGATGGCTACAGTGCCTTGACGATTGACGTAGGGAATGGCGAGCATGCCGGCGTATCGCTCATGTCCCGATAGTGGGTTTGCGACGTAGCCGAGTTGAAAGTATTGAGCGCTGTCCTGGGATAGGCCCCGCTTCTTCAAATACTCTGCGGCGGGGGAAGTGTCCGTTAGTTGCTTGTGATAGGCCGTAGCCGCCTGATCCAAAAAGGCGATTCGCTGTCTCGACGGCGGCGAGAAATTCACAGCGCTCCTCTTCCATGATGACGCCCCAACTGTCGTGGCTGTAGTCGCAGCCGTGGCAGTGGATGACGTTTTCGTCGATGTTGATTGATGCGCTGGGGTTGCGATCCTCGTGGGATGGGCATTCGCATGGTTGCCATGAGCCGCTGTCGCGCCGAGGGGGTTGCCAGTCGGGGTGGTAGTGCTTCAATACCTCGACGATGGGAGGCTTCTCGCTACTACTTGCCACCATCCACTCACCCACTCATGCCAGTGCTCCCTTTGCCTCGAAGCGCTTGAAAAGCCATACGAGGCCAGACGGCTTGATCTTCACTCGGGTCTTGATGAATGATCTGTTGTCGAATTCGACGGAGTAGGAGAGCGTTCGGAAGTGCCGTGCCGCCCACTGGTAAGGTCGGTACCCCTTTGTGTTCTTCATGAGGATGGCTTCGTCTACGAGGAGAGCAAGGAGGCGATTGCGCCCCATCTCTCCACCGAATAGAGGCTCAAGGACCTTCGCGGCCTGGTCCACGTCGTAGTCACCTTCGGACGCCATGATCTGGTCGAAGACGCCCGCCTTGGGCGCCTGCTCTTCCACCAGGGCCTCGGCCTGCTCGGCTCGCTTGGTCAGCTCGGCCATCTTCAACAGGCCGGCTGCCGGGTCAGAGACGAGCTGCTGCATGGCAGCTCTGAGAACATCGTCGGCCTGGTAGCCGCCTGTCCTACGAATGGATGGCAGAACCTCCGAGGTGATCCAGCGTCGGAACTGCTTTGCCTCCGGCTTGCGACTGTCCAACACCAAGTCATAGAGGCCAGACTCATTCACGCACTTCATCCGGCGCCGCTGGCCCGTGGAGCTGACATCAGCACTACTGATGTCAGCCGCATTCACCCTGGTCAGCGCCATGCCTACGTTGCCGATCCCCACCGCCTTCGCTACATCGGCCGCTACGAACCACGGCTCGCCATCGCTGTCGACTTGGGTCCGAAGAGGGACCTGCTCACCGTCGTTGCGCTTGAAGATCTTGTTGAACACTTCGTTCCTCTCAGTTGTTGTAGTAGGAGTGGATGAGTCGTTGAGCGAACGCCCCGGGAAGCACCCATGCAGCGTCTTTGCTCGCGGCGTTGTGCCGCTTGTAGACCACGCATGTCTCAGCACCGGTCCCGTTGTTGGCGGCTTGAGCAAGAGCATCGTCGAGGTGCTTCCAGAGCTGGATGCGGTCAACTGCCTTGGCCTGGACGGTGAGTGGGATGTTGCCTATGTCGCCGCGATCGTGGGTTCCGTAGATGGCGCCGTTGCGTTTAGCTTCGGTGTATCCGAGCCCATGGAAGATGCGGACAAGCTCGTTTTCCCAGTTGCGTCCGCGCGCCTTGACGGCTGCTCCGTTGGGTCTGGCCAGCTTGCGGGGCTTGGGGTTAGCCATCGATCAGCATCCTTTCAGGCTGCCAGCCGAGCCGAGCAAAGGTAAATCCGCTCGGGTCAGCCTTGCCGCCCCTGTTCTTGACGTTGCTTACACGCAGGTCGTAACCCTCGAACTCGGTGCCGCCGCGATGGAGAGTGAGGATCACCTCCGGAACACGGCCAATCTGCCCCTTGATCCCCGAAAGGGGGATGGGGTTGTTTCCGTCGTTGTAGATGCCGGTCACGTGATGGAGGAGGATGATTGCGCTACCAGTACGCCGCGCCAAGTCGTGGAAAAATCCACAGAGTTCGTCAAGGCCGGCATGCCCCTCCCCCATCTCTGGGGCGTCGACATTGGTTACGTTGTCGATGATCGTGAGGGCTGGCCAGCCGTAGATCATGGCGTAGGCCATGAGGGACTGCTCGATCTCGTCGAGGCTCGGCGAGGCGTCGAAGTTCCACCGGGCGTCAAGGCTGGTTAGGGCCGCGTCGATGGTGGTGGTTTGTTGGTTGCGAACGGCCTCCTCGACCTGCGCTGTAGTCCAGCCACTGATTCGGGCGGCGCTGCGCACGTACTGCGTGAACGCATCAGAATCTGCGCTGAAGTACATGGTCGGAACGCCGCTCCGGATGACGAGATTCAGGGCGAGGGCGCTCTTGCCGGTCCCTGGCCCTGCGGCTATGAGGTGCAGTTGACCCTGCCGGATAGCAACGCCGAGGGCCTGAAGGGCCTGGAAAATGCCAGGGATGGGCTCGCCTGCGCTGCCTTTTTGCTGTAGCGCCTGGGTGATTGTGAGGATGAGACCCCCTAACGGGGTGGCGCCCAGCAGACACCACCCCTTGTGCACGCTTAACTAATTGGTTAAATAAAAAGCTGCCGGCCTACCAGGGTGCGGGGGCATTGGTCTGCTGCGGACTCCCCCATGCCTGAGGGATGACCTGTCGGGGGGCCGCGGCCTGCTCAGTGGACTGCTGCTGGGGCATCGCCTTGGCGGGCTTGGTGTACTCGGCGATGTAGACCTTGGCAGGGTAGCCGGACTTCGAGGGCCGGGTGCGCGCGAAGGCGAACTTCAGGAACCCGCCTCGCTCCAGGCCCTCCTCCACATTGACGCTCACGCCAGCGGCCTTGAGTGCGTCCCCCATCGCCCTGCCCTTGCCATAGGAGTCGATATCCAGGTTCCGCCGGCCGTCGTCACCCTCGCCGTTGCTCTGGTCTGTGGCAAGGGTGATGCGCGTCTTGCAGAGCGGTTCTCCGCTCTTCTTGTCCTTCTTCTGAACCCTCGTTTCGTAGTCCAGGTCAGGGACTTCCTGGACGTCGTCTACGTAGCCAGCGATGCTGTCTCCGGGGTTGGCGAATCGCGCGAACAGCTTGGGGGATGAGGTGGAAATGTAGTTGGCCAAGGGGTGCTCCTTGTGGTTACTTGCTGGTGACGACAGTTGCGCCAAGCTGTCCGATGTTGAAGACAGCTTGCGCCTGATGGATGAGGTCTGCGAAGCGTGAAGCAGCCTGGGTAAACGCCTCGACCTGCGGACCGACGGCCATGGGACTGTCGCCTTGAAAGGTGACCTCGGTATCAGGTGTGAGGTGGAACTTGAGGATGAAGCCGGGTTGTTCGGTGTGCAGTTCAGCGTCCCTTCGCTTTGCAGTGCTTACTGACGCCGCATGTTGCACAGTGGTCGCCAGGGTTGGCGAGGTAGATGCCATGCCGTTCAGCGGCATCCATGGCCGCGTACTGGGCGTCGAGCCATCGCTGGTCGATGGCAGATAGGGCAATGGGATCAGTAGGAGCGCCAGGCTTAGGCGAGCGCCCCTTGCGGGCGCATGTGAAGTAGTCGCCCCAGAGAACATCGACGCCGTAGGTCTCCCACAAAGCCCTTCGATAGAGGGCGAGTTGGAGGGCGGAACTTTGCTTCTTGGTTCCAGTCTTGATGTCTCGGACGGACAGGCCGTAGGGAGTGACGACTACTTGGTCGATGTAGCCGCGGACTGGGACTTCTCCGATGGTGACACTGAAGGGCAGTTCGACCGCCAGGCGGCCATCAGGGGCTGTCCATATGGTTTCGCCGGACTGCTCTGCGTAGTCGATGTAGTCGGCTACCTGGTGCTCACCGAGGTCTTGTCGGTCCACGAGATCCTTGGAGCCAGACTTGAACCCGCCCGTCATCCACTGGTCAATGTCGGGCTGAATAGCTAGACCGGCGCGAATTTCGTCATGCCATGCCTTGTGGTAATGGGTTGTGACGTCGGCTCGGGACATCGATCGCCCCGACCGCTCGTACACTTCGATCGCGCTGTGGACAGCCACGCCCTGGGTCAACCATCCGGCCGGGTCAGCGGGAATGTGCTCGACCCTGGCCAGTCGGTATGCCTCACCACATCGCGCGTAGGCGGTATATTGACTGTGGCTACGAGGAGTTGGACCTGCGGTACAGGTCGGCAAATCTCTTGCCTCCGTTCTCGGGCGTATACTCAAACCCGTTGATGCGAGTGGTCCCAGCGAGCTCGAAGCCGGACGGGATTGCTGCGCGATGGTGCTTCATCTGGCGGATGTCCGTGGCTTCGCAGTAGTAGTGAACGATGTGGTCGCCTTCGGTTGCCTCGAAGAGCAGGACCATGCCCGGGCGGGAGGTCATGCCGCCCAGGACTCGCGTCACAGTAGGGCCCTGGTTGAGCAGAGCGTCATATCGTGCGGCAACCGTCGCGGTCGTAGTCACTACTCGCCTTTCGGTTACGGCCCCTGAGGGAACCTGGGGTGAACCGGAGGCGAGGGAACCGCCGTCCGGAATCTGACGATATTTTATATTGGGCCTAAAGATCACGTCAATTTTCGGAAACCCCGCCGATCTGTATGCGTCAGTCAGGGAAAGGGCCTCTCTTAAGAATCCATCTGGCACAAGTCAGCCCCCATTGCTACCCGTTTTTGGGCATGTCGAATATGGGCTTGCCTTGCCCTATTGGGCGTTAGGGAACCCTGGTGATTTACTGCGAACGATTGCGAAGCGCATGGGCGCGCACAATCATGATTCGTCTACGAACTCGCCGCTTACATGGGCTTGTTGGCTATAGGCCGCATCAACGCCGTTCAGATGAAGCGTTGGCGCTGCTTCAGCAGATCCCGCGTTCTGAGCGTTGTTCCGGTGCGCGCCTTAGAGCGGCCTGGCTCGCCACGATCCCCGTGGCATCGGTACCGCTGCCAGGACACCACGCGTCCTCGATTTCGTGGCCACCAGTTGGGTGGCTCCCCTCCCAGGCAGCAAGGTCGTAGCTCATAGTCAGCAGCCTGCCATAGACCACTGACAGTCAAGGGGCGCTGCGCGCATGGCCGGTCAACGCTGCGGCAGCGCCCTCACCAGCATCAGAGTGGTGCCCAAGCGGCTGTGCCGTCATCTCCCCGAGGGCAGCGGCTTGGCCGCCTATCAGCCGACGTTCCGGAGCCGGTAGAGACGATCGATCGTCTCTGTGGGGAGGTCTACGTCGTTGGGGAGGATGGCCACCAGGTCCTCATGGTCAGTCTGGCGAGTGCGATAGGTCCAGCCGTCCTCTGGCGTGTAGTCCACGATCTTCGTCTGAAGGCTGGCCAACCAGCGCTGGTGTT
Organism: Streptomyces sp. NPDC090442; assembly: GCF_044769405.1. Classification (NCBI taxonomy): domain Bacteria; kingdom Bacillati; phylum Actinomycetota; class Actinomycetes; order Kitasatosporales; family Streptomycetaceae; genus Streptomyces; species Streptomyces sp. NPDC090442. The sequence goes on along the minus strand of NZ_JBIVXW010000066.1, from coordinate 38,765 downwards.
CGCGCTCTTCCTCGACAGTGAGGGTGTGCGGCTGGAGCTGGGCGCGCAGATGCAGGCGAAGGGCGCGCGCGGGGCGCGCTGTCCTGTGCTTGGAGAGGGTTTCCCACGGCATGAGCGCCCGGTAGTCGATTGGGCTCTCCTTGTACGGGGCCAGGCGCTGGCTGACGGCAGCTTCGCTCACGCCGTAGGCGTCTGCGATTTCCTTCTGATTCCTGTACGTCCCCTTCGCCAGTAGGGCGAACAACTCGCTTGGGGTGGGCAGAGTGCTGGGGCGACCCATGGGGGTTCTCCTTGATGATCGGTCTTGTCTGATTGCTCGTTCACAGCCTCTTCCCTCACCAGAGAAACTCGTTGCCCCGAGTAGTCGACTGACCGGCTCCTCCCCTATCCACCGGCATAAGAACTCCCATGAAGCGAGGGCCGCACTTGATGAGAATCGGCTCTGTAGCCGACGTAATCCTCATGTCCAGCATAGGGCTGCTGCCCTTGGGGGTCTTGATCCTCCCGAACCGTGACAGCAGCGCAGGATCCAGGGCTAGGAGTTCGGGAATCTGTGGGTCACGACGTTCCATCTGCCTCAGGAGGTCGTCACATAGGTTCCAGATCTTCCGGTCGTAGTTCAGAGTGCCAGCCCTATTGGGGATGGCTTCCTGAACTTGCGTCTGTACCCCCGTGGCAATGAGCCCTCGATCGTCGGGGAAAGCGATTCTCAGTTCACCTTTACAGGCTCGCCCGAGCTTGTCCAGGTTCTGAAGATCGCTCCGGGTGAGCTCAATGTGCAGGGGCTTGGCACCTCGTGTGGGGCCGAGGCTGGGACGGCCGATGGTGTAAGTGTCTGTTGCAAGGAAGTAAAGCTCGTGCTCAGTCACGTACAGCATGGCCGCTGGTACACATGATCTGGCGGGCGTGAACACCAGGGCATTATGTGCGGCCCTGGCGAACTCGTCGCCATCTACAGTGATTTCATTCAGGCTCTTGTCGTTACGGAAGTCCTTGACCTCCCGTCGCAATGAGGAATGAAACTCATGTTGTTGCGCCGGAAGACGCCTGCATCGATGACTCCCCAGTCGTCATGGGTGTGCCGTATGCGGTCTTGGGCCGGATGGGTAGTTGGCCTGCCCGAGGAGAACACTCGTTGCTCTTCCCGACGTTGCCGGCGCATGGCTCGCCACTTCTGGCGCTCGCGCTGCTTGCTGCTCACACGACTCCTTCCGTCTGTTTTGAGACGTCAGCGGAAACCCCCAGGTAAGGGTTCCTGCTGGCGTCTCACGTACTGACGCTCATCGGGTGTCCGCGCATCCGTGGTCTGGGGGCCAGCCTGCTCCGCTCTGCTCCCTGCCTCCGGTGCGCTGGAAGCGCTCGCACTGGGCCTCCGGCAAACCGGCGGAAACGGGTCTTGATCGACAGATCGGAGAGCTCGCGCAGCACCAGGGTGCACGGACAGCCGATGGTGACGTCGGATGTACCGACGCCTTTGCTTGGGTGGGGCCTCCCTCGCTCTCGGGGTGGCCTCCGGGTGTATGTGGTTGTCAAACCCATGAGGGGCGTCTCAGGCACTGAGGTGCGTTGACTCCGACTACGTTAGTTAAGCGTGCACACGCCTGCAAGTCCAAGAGGTGTGATGAGCGTCACCACCCATTAGGTGTCTCGCTTCGGAGGCGAGACACTGCCTATAAGGATGAGAGGTAACTTTAGAACACTTCAAATACAGAGAAACAAAAAGTCTTCTAAATCTCTCAGAACCCATATCTCTTTCAGACTCAATAAGAGTCTGAAGCATTAGACGCCCCGTAGGGTTGAGCTCCTTCATTGTTTGAGCTCCCCTACGGGGAAACCGTTCCCGGGCAGGATTTCATCACGTTGAATTGAGACTGTGCGGTCTGGTCCTGCCCGGGAATCAAACCAAAGGAACGTAAGTGCCTAGAGCACGCCAAACGTGCTTCCGATCCGGATGCCCTCAAGTCGCCATCAAAGCCGGGGCTTGCAAGGAACACGCTCCGAAGCCCGTTGATCACCGTCAACCGTGGTCCAACCGTTCAAAGCGCAATCAGGCCCGCGGAGCGGGCTGGACACAGCGCCGACTGCATGTGCTTCACCGCGATAGGCGTCGCTGCTATCGATGCGGCAGCCCTCAAGCGACTGAGGTTGATCACATTGTCCCCGTGGCCCGAGGCGGCTCGGATGACTTGGTGAACCTCGCTGCTATCTGCCGTTCGTGCCACAGAACGAAGACGGCCGAGGAATCGAGACAGGGTCGCTACGGCGGCTGACTTATTTAACTCAAGGTGGTGACATGGCAGGCAGGGGCGTCCCGCCGAAAGACAGTCCAGTACGACGCAACAGGCATCCGGAGGCCCCACTGAGCGGCCACGGAGCCACCATAGTGCCCGAACTCCCGCAGGCCGATCGGTACTTGCCGGAGGTTCGAGAGTGGTGGGAGACCTGGCGCACCTCCGCACAGGCCGAAGCATTTCTACCAACGGACGTGCAGCGCCTGAAGGTCCTGGTGCTTCTGGTGCAGCGCATCTATGAGATGGAGGGTGCTGACCTCAAGGCGTATGCCGAACTCCGGCAGCAGGAGAGCCTGTTGGGCGGAACGGTGCTGGATCGGCAGCGCCTACGCATGAAGGTGAAGAAGGAAACCGAGTCGACCAGTGATGACGTCCTGGGCGACCTGCTTGGCTAATTGATCGGGAGGTGTCGTGCCACAGACCGGCAATCTCCCCTCACATGAGCCTGACCTCACTTTGGGTCATCACATTCTTGCCTGGGCTGAGCGCTTCATCGTTCAGCCGGATGGCGAGAACGCTGGTGCTCCATGGCGTTTCACCGATGAGCAACGTCACTTTATCAAGTGGCTCTATGCACTCAACGCCGATGGCACATGGATCTATACCGAGGCAACGCTGCGTCGCGCCAAGGGATTTGGCAAGACACCGTTGCTGGCCGCTATCGCGATCATTGAGTTCATTGGCCCATGCCGGTGGACCGGCGTCATCAAGACCGCCAAGGACGGCAGACGCATTGTCGTTGGGGCATCGGTGCGCCTGCCCTTGGTTCAACTTGCAGCAACCAGCCTTGACCAGACTGCCCAGACGATGGACATGATTCGCGCGATGCTGGCCGAGTCGCCAGCCGCGAATGAGTACGACATCGACATCAGCAAGACTTTGATCCAGTTCAAGGGCAATCGCCCTGGAAAGATCACTCCGGTCACGTCGAGTAGCCGCGGAAACGAAGGTGCGCGACCGACCATGATCGTGTGCGACGAGTCGCACCATTGGGTGGACTCCACTGGAGGCCCTGCTTTCTATGACACGTTGCAGCGCAATACCAACAAGTCACTTTCCCAAGGCGCTCGCTGCATTCAAACCACGAACGCGTATGACCCGAACGAGAATTCCGTAGCCCAGAGCACACACGAGAAGGTGCTCAACGGAAACCCATTCATCCTCTACGACTGCCGCGAGGCTCCGCCGAACATCGATCTCAAGGACCCTGACGCGGTCCGGGCTGGTCTCGTTGAGGCGTACGGAGACTCGTGGTGGGCGCCGATTGACCAGCTCGTCAACGTCATCGTGTACGGCGACAACGCTGCGCATGACTATCGATTTTACTTGAACAACATCGCCGAGTCGGCCGATGGTTGGATGAGTAAGGTCGAGTGGGATGCCTGCGCTTCGCATGAGGATCCAATTCAACCCGGCGACAAAATCGCTATCGGGTTTGATGGGAGCTTGTTCAACGACTCAACTGGGATTGTGGGTTGCCGGCTGCGAGATGGGCGGCTGTTCACTCTGGGGGTTTGGGAGAAGCCTGAGAAGGCCGGCCCTGACTGGGAGGTTGACGTTCTAGCTGTCGAAGCGGCCATGGGCAAGGCATTCGATACCTACGACGTGGCATGGGTCTACTGTGATCCCCCACACTGGCAAGAGGCGATTGGAAGATGGGCTCTTGCTTATGGCGATGACCGCGTATTCGAGTTCTGGACATCGAAGGCAACGCGCATGGTCAATGCCAACGAACGCTTCCGAACCGCAGTGGCCACAGGGGATCTTAGCCACTCCGACGAGACGACGTTGACTCGTCATGTGCTGAACGCGGTGAGGCGGGAGGTTCCTCAAGGGGTCCTGATCCGCAAGGACAGTCCAAGGTCGAAACGGAAGATTGATTTGGCCGTGGCGGCGATCCTGTCTTTTGAGGCACGCGCTGATGCCATTGCTGATGGACGACTGAAAGAGAAGAGGAGGCGTGTGGTTGGCTTTGGATAGGATAGGTAGCCCGTTCTCGTCTCCGTCTACGGCGATCGAGTGGATTGACTACCTGCACGGCAAGCTAGGCAAGCGTCTGCCTTCGATCCGCAAGTACGCGGACTACTACGAGGGCCGCCAGGCAACCATGCCGTTCTCGCAGAACCTCTACAGCACAGCCTTCGGTGACGCCTTTCGCGAGTGGTCGGACAACTTTTGCGCCCTCGTCATTGATGCCGTCCTGGAGCGCCTGTCAGTCGTGGGCTTCCGGCTCACGGACGACCCTGACGCGGATGCCGATGCGCACGACATATGGATGCGCAACAACATGCCGGTGCAGTCTTCCGCGGCTCACCTGGACGCCATGGTGCATGGCGAGGCGTACGCCATCGTGTGGGCCGGCGTCGACAACGAACCAGTCATCTCGTGCGAGTCAGCCGAACAGGTCGTCGTGCAGTACCGCCCCGGCAGCCGTACCGAGATCGAGGCAGCCGCGAAGTTCTACCGCGACGACTTCGGTCGCGAGTACGTATCGCTTTGGACTGCGGACTACACGTACACCTCGTTTAGTGACGGACGTCAGTGGTACGAGCCGGTTCAGGACCCCAACCCTCTGGGCGTTGTTCCGGTGGTGCCGATCTCCAACCGAGCCCGGCTGACAGGGGATCCAGTCTCCGACCTTCAGTCGATCGTGCCTCTGCAGGACGCGATCAACAAGACGGCTACTGACGCCCTGGTGGCGTCTGAGATGGCAGCCTTCCCCGCACGCTTCGTGACTGGGCTGGAGATCGTTGAAGACGGGGATGGGCGGCCGATCGAGCCGTTCCGGATTGCCATCGACAAGGTGTTGCAGGCTGAAGATCCACAGGCCCGGTTCGGCCAGTTCGCCGCCGCGGATCTTTCCAACTACCGCGTGCTTATTGACCTGTTGACGCAGCACCTCGCCAGCCTTGCGCGGGTGCCCTATCACTACATGCTCGACTCTGGAGGCCAGCCGGCTACTGGTGAGGGCGCCGAGGCTGCCGAATACGGGCTCATCGCCAAGTCCCGTGAGCGGATCCTGCATTTCGGCCGGGCCTGGGTCGAGGTCATGCGACTCGCGTTCCTTGTGAAGGGCGATTCGCGTGCCGACTGCCACACGGCCGAGGTCATCTGGGCGGACGTTGAGAACAGGTCTGAGGCTCAGCACATGGACGCCCTGATCAAGCTCAAGGCGTTGGGCGTGCCTGTTGAAGTGCTCTGGGAGCGAGCGGGGTTCACGCCTGCGCAGATCGCGCGGTTCCCCGCGCTCCTGGCTGAGCAGGAGAACCTGATCCATTGCTACCCGACGGCTGTTGCTGGGGCCTCTGCACCGACGGCACACGACATGGCAGAGCGGCCCCCACAGGGCAACGCCTCGAATGACTCGCGTAAGCGGGCAGGCGACGACGCCAGCCGTCGCTGAAGCACGGCTCACAACGGCCCCCGCAATGAGGGCTTTCTCGTACTCCGAAATGGATGGGACACCGATGACTGACACTGCCATGACCAACGACGGTCAGCCCTCCCCCGATGAACAGGGCCTCGATGCTGACGTCAACGAGCACCAGGACGTGAGCGTCGACGAGTTGCGCGCCGAGGTTGCCCGTTGGAAGGCCATGAGCCGCAAGAACGAGAAGTCGTTCAAGGAGGCCGCTCGGCAGCTCGACCAGGCGCGACAGGCCGCCATGAGCGACCAGGAGCGCGCCATTGACCAGGCCCGCCAGGAGGCGCGCACCGAGGCCCTGACGGAGGCCGGTCGACGCCTGGCGCTTGCGGAGCTTCGGGCCAAGGCCGCCCAGGAGGGCGCGACGCTTCCGGCCGATGAGTTTCTGAACGTGACCCGCTTCATCGGCGCCGACGGCGAGACGGACACCGAGGCCGTCAGCGCGTTCATCGGCACCCTGCCTGGCAAGGCAGCACCGGTGTACCGGCAGGACCTCGGACTAGGGCGGCAGCCGTCCGGCAAGGCAGGTCAGCTCACCCGCTCCGACCTGTCCCGCATGACGGCGAAGGACATCAACCAGGCTCGCGCTGATGGGCGGCTGGATGCGCTCATGCGTGGGGAGATCTAACCGACCAACCGAGAGGCATCTATGGTTTTTTACGCCGACAGCGGCGCACGCCTTACCGAGGGCGTCAAGGGGACGTTCACCCCGGAGATCTGGGAGGCGCAGCTTCTCCAGGACCTCGAAGAGCAGACGGTCTTCGCGTCCCCGCGGATCGTCAACACGCAGTACGAGGGCGAGTTCCACAAGGGCGGCGACACCGTACGCATCCCCCACTTCGTGGACACGGTCGAGGACAAGGGCCTGGTGAAGGCTTACGGGTCGATCGGCGATGCCGACCATGCGCAGCTTGAGTACATGCGCATGACCGTCCAGAAGGGCAGCTCTTTCCACCTGGAGATCGATTCCCTGGACCAGTTCTTCACACAGCCCGGCATCGACAAGTTCGCCAACCTCATCCGACAGCGAGCCCGTAAGACCGCTCACGCACTGGACAAACTCGTTGCGCGAACGATCAACCACGCCACGGCCGGCAAGGACTTCAACTCGGTGGAGGACGAGTCCAAGGCCGCACAGATGACGGACATTGAGACCGGCCCTATCGACGCCCTCGACTCCATCGACCTGGCGGACCCAAAGGCCGTGTACAACAGTGTGGTCGAGATGCTGGAGGAGCTGGACATCCGCAGTGTTCCGGAGGATCGATGGCTGATGGTCAGCCCGAAGGTCCGCAGTTCGCTGCTCAAGTCCGAGATGTTCATCGACGCCAGCAAGTTCGGTAGCGCCGTGATTCCGACCGGACAGATCGGCTCCATCCTCGGCGTGCCGGTCTACGTGACGAGTGCGCTGGGCAATCACGCTCGCCCGGATCGCCAGCGGCATCCGCTGATCAACCCTGCTCACGCCGAGGGCGCCGGCATCGACATGGTGATGGGCGCTACCAACGCCGTTTCCGTCGTGACGCCTTACGCGCAGATGGAGACGTACCAGCCGGAGAAGAAGTTCACTCACGCCGTAAAGAGCCGGCTCTTCTACGACGCGAAGGTTCTGAGGCCCGAGCAGATGCTCATTGTCCCGTCCAAGGCCGCTGATCCGGCTCCGCCGAAGACGACGAAGGTATCCAAGGCGACTGCGTGACATGGGAACCACTGGCGTCGGTCGCTGATGTAGTGGCGCGCCTGGGCCGGGCCGTCACCGACGATGAGGAACCGCGCATAGCGGCCTTCCTGGACGACGTATCGGCCCTAGTTGCCGACTACTGCGGTACCGACTTCCGTCGGCATGACGGCGCCCTGGTGCAGCTCGACGCGACGGCGGCCGGGGCCGAACTCGCCCTACCCCGCTTCATGTTGCCGCTCTCGGACATCGCCGAGGTGCGGTGGGCGTCCGGCGATCCAGTCGACGGGTGGACGCATGACGGCCTGGCCCTGTGGCGTCCATACGGTTGGAGTCCTCCACAGGGTGCCTCTCGACGCATTACCGTGCGCGCCACGTACGGCTATCCGGCCGTGCCCCCGAGCGTGGTCTCTGTGGTGTGTGCTGAGGTCATTCGGTGGCTGACGGTGCAGCCTGGCGTCATGTCTGAGCGCGTGGGCGAGCTGGAGGTGTCCTACGGCGCTACCGCTCCGTCCCAAGGGCTATCCCCTGCGGCTCGCGAGGGTCTGCGCCGCTACCGCCGTTCTGTCGTTTCTCGGGAGGTGAGGAGACCTGCTCCTGTCGTTTGATGAGCACTTGGAGATTTGGCGGGCTCCTATCGTGGAGGACGGTTACACGCGTCGTCGTGACTGGGACAACGCGGCCCGGGTTTGGTCAGGGCCAGCAAACGTCCAGCCGTACCGGGCGTTTGAGGATCGCGATCCGTCGAACGAGTCCGCATCCACGATGCTCCTTGCTTACCTGCCGGTCTCCGCTGAGCCGGACAGTGCTGATCGCGTCCGGTATCAAGGACGTTGGTACGACGTGCTGTCGGAGCCGCAGCGGTGGGACCGTGGGGCACTGCGTCATGTGGTGGTACGCCTGTGGGGAGTCGCGGCATGAGCGACCGGTTCAAGATCGAGTGGGATCAGCGGGCACTTCTACGCCTTGAGGGCAGTACCCAGGCCGCGGTTGAGGTGGAGAAGGCCACGTTGCGGATCGCCCGCCGATACCGGGCCATGCTGTCCCGCCACAATCGCCGTCGACCGAGGGGAAACCGTACGGCCGCCGCAATCAACGTGCGTACGGCAATGGTGTGGCTGAACGGCAAGCCCGTCGGCGCGGTCGTCCCAGATGCAGACGTGCCCTCTGGCGCCGCACATGCCATGCACCTGGAGTACGGCACCCACAAGACATCTGGCAGCCACTACCTACGCAACGCGGTGTTGCGAGAGAGGCGGCCGGATGCGCATTGACCCGGCCGCCGTACTGCACTCCTACATTGCGAGCCTGCCAGTGATGCGGGGTGTCATGGTGTCTGGGACGCGCGTTGACCGGAGCAAGGGCCAGCCAACGATCGTTCTGGAGCACGCAGGCGGGTACCGCGTCGTGCGGGACCGCGCCGACCGCGCCGAGCTGGTCACCCACGTCTATCACCAGTCCATGACGCTGGCGGCCGGTATGTCCTATGACCTGCGCTCCGCTCTCCTGGAAGACTTGCCCGGCCAGGTCGTGGCGGGCGCCCTGGTCCTCGACGTCGCAGAGGTGCATGCGCCCTTGTTCCTGCCGGACTCGATGACCGGTGAGTATCGGTACGTGCACAGCATCGCGGCCTACCTGACCGATGCGTGATCCGACTTATTCAACTTTTCGCGGCCTTCGAGCCGCTTTTTTCATGCCTTGAGGAGGCTGCCATTGGCCAGTAACGGCGCCGATGCTAAGCAGATTCGTTTCGCCCCGAACGGGGGCATCTTCGTGCACTTCGGCAGTCTGTCGAATGGCTCGCTGCCGCAGAGCGTTGACGAGGATCTGGAGTCTGCGGGGTTCATTCCGCTCGGTTATACGAGCGAAGATGGCACGGAAATTACACCAAAGGTGGAGACGGAAGAGCTGTCCGTCTGGCAGGCCAGTGTGCCCGTTCTGCGGTATGTGAAGAGTGCCGCGTTTCAGGTGAAGGCAACCCTCATGCAGGTGAATGCCGACACCTCGCGTCTCTTCTACGGAGCGGAGTGGAAGAAGGTCCCCGTGACCGACAAGGAGGGCAAGACCCGAGATCAGTACCGGCTCGACATCAAGTCGAATCCGGATCTGGCCGAAGCCTCGTTTGTCGTCGAGTGGTCCGACAATTCCGCCCGATACCGTGCCGTGATTGGACGGGCGATGGTCAGCGACCGCGGAAGTATTTCTCTGACTCGTACCAAGAATCAGTCTTACGAGCTCACGCTTGACGCGCTCGATTCGGATGGCACGCTGGGCTACCTCCTGACGGATGACCCGTCCATCGCGCAGACTCCGCGACTTTTTGTTCCCAATGTGGAAGCGGGTGGCAACACTCCGATTAGCGGGGGCGGCTTCGATGGCAACGCCGTTGTTTCGGGGAACATTGGCCCAGTTCCGGGCCATGACCCTCTGACCGATTCCGACTTCGTCACCACCGCCTAAGGAGCAGAATGCCGAAGATCAACGTTCTTGATGCCAATGCAAAGCCCGTAGAGGGCATCACCGTGTCCCTCGACAACGACCGCAGCACCGCTGATGGCCGCGTCTCGGGCACCGTCAGCGTCGCCGAGTCTGTAGCTGCCGGAACCTACACCATCACCGTGACGGAGACCGACAACCCTCGTGTGCACGCCAGTGCCACTCTCACCGTTACGGCGGCGCCCACCCCTGAGTTGACCGTCACGCCTACCTCCACGGCGCAGGGTGGCGAGGCGGTCAAGCTGACCGGCAAGGGCTTTCACGCCGACGCTGCCGTGAATGCCACCTCCGCCACTGACTGAGCTATTTAACCCATGCGCCTTCCGGGGCTGGCGTTAACCGCCCCGGCCCTCTCGTTTCTTTTCTTCCTTACACCATGGAGTATCTGTGACTGCTCAGCCCGCCAAGAAGAACCAGAGCTCGAAGGCCGCGAAGGCCGAGGCTATTGGTATGCCGAACACCATTGAGTACAAGGGTCACACTTTCTCCATCCCGTCACAGCGCAAGCTCCCCCTCGATGTGCTGGAGGCAATCGAGGATGACCGCGGCGAGCTGAGCATTATCCGCGCCATCGTCGGCCCGGATCAGTGGACCATCTTCAAGAGCACCAACCCTGACATTGACGCCTTCGAAGAGTTCGCGACCCTGGTTACCCAGGCTGCCGGGTTCGGTGATTCGGGAAACTGATACGCACCCTCACTGTCGTGAGGGATTATTCCGAAGAGCTAGAGGCCGACCTCTTGGAGTTCTTCGGAATCGACCTCCTGGATCTGTGGCGCGGTGAACTATCCCTACGGCGCCTACATGTGCTCATCTCTTCGCTTCTTGCCCGTCAAGGCTCTGGCGCTCTGGTTCGCGCTATTGACGAGTCAGCTATGTGGTCGCATGAATCACACCTACTGGCACGTATTTCGGATTCGCTTGAAGCAGCAAACTGGCTTTTCATTCGGGCGAACAGTGCCGAAGACACAGACATTGATCCGCCACAGCCCATGTGGCGTCCTGGCGCCGAACCAATTGAACCGGAGCCGACGAAACCTGAAATGGCAACACCCGCCGAGCTATCCAATTGGTTCGGCGCGATGAACGCTCTATAGATAGATAAGGGGGCCTTGATGGCGAGCGAGGATAAGGGCATACCTGTCGCTCGGGCTCAGGTCCCGGTCACTCCGCACCTGGATCAGGCAGCTTCGCGCCGGATGCAGGAGGAGACGGCCAAGGCCGTGGGCCGAGCTGCCGACGAGTCTGGCCGGGCCTTTGAGCGCGGATTCGTGCCCAAGGTCAACGCTGCCTTTGAAGGCATGGTCAATGCCTCTGCGGACGCGGGGAAGCGCTCCGAGGCGGCACTGAAGGCATCCGCTACCCGCGCCGCTCAGGCTCAGGCGAAGGCTCTGGAGTGGGTAAGCCAGCAAGAAGGCGAGACCACCTCTGCTCTCGTCCGGCTTGCCTTCAAGGCGGCCGACGAAAAGCACACCGCCATGAAGGGCCTGGCAGCCCGCCACAAGCGCGTGTTGTCCACCATGGGCCTTGAGGAAGAGTCGGCCGTCAAGTCGATGGTCCGGGCATCACAAATGGGCGAAGCGCGGCGGCAAGAAGCCTTCAAGGCGACTGGCGCGGCGTACAAGTCGGAACTTCGGCAACGCAATGCCGCTCTCCAGGCATCGCTCCGCGAGGGCTTGCGTGACTACAAGTCGGCCAAGACTCAGGAGATCGAGGCGGAGCGGTCGACGACGCTCGCCTACAGGGCTGAGCTGACCGATCGTCTGTCGGCCCTGCGTTCCGAGCTGGCTGCCGCAACACAGGCCCAGGAGGCGGCATCTGCCCGGCAGGCAACGCTGATGGCAGCCGCGAATCGCCGGTGGCGCAAGAGCTCACAGCAGATAGAACACCTGGGTACGCAATCCGGGGAGTTGGCTGGCCTTCTTTCCCGAAACGTCGTCACGCCCTTGGCGGTTGCGGGCGGAATGGCGACGAAGTTCGGAGTTCAGGCAACTGACTCCTTCGACAAGGCGGCCAACTCCCTGGGAGGTCTGGGCGTATCGATCCAGGCAACGATGCGACTGCTCAATAATCTTCAGCAGTTCGCTATCGACTCGTCGTTCTCGCTGGAGGACATGAATGAGTTCGCCCCACAGTATGTGCGGATCCTGACCTCACACGGCACCGCCCCTGACGCTGCTGCGCGTCAGTCTGAGGCGCTGGTCAAGGCGATTGCCAACAACGCGGCCCATGGCGGTATCACGGACCCGGAAAAGTTGTCCCGGGCAATGCAACAGATCGCGTACATTCTCGACACGGATAAGCTGACGCTCCGCAACCTGAAGCCGTTCGAGAACGCGACGAATATGAGCATGCAGCAGATCGCGACCATGCTCGGCTACAAGGACAAGAAGGGCCCCAACATTGTTCGCGATCCTGGACAGCACTGGACGCGGAAGTACGTAGCGCAGACCGACAAGACGCACTACTCGAAGAACGACAAGGGCCGGTGGGTCGTTGACGAGCACGGCGCGTACATCAGGAACAAGCGCGGCGGCTACGCCAAGGACGGCGGCCACTACGAGTGGGTGAAGGACAACAACGGCCGCTACGTTCAACAGGGCTTCAAGGATGGCAAGCCGAACTACGTCCTCGACAAGGGCACCAAGAGCAAGGCGCAGACGGCGTCCGCACAGCTAATGGCGGATATGACGGCCTCTGATGCTCCCTCCGGCAAGGCCTTCATTGACAAGCTGATCGAGTCAGGCGGGACGGTCTCGGGCGCCGCAAAGAGGGCCCAGAACGCAACCGTCAGAGGCCGCCTCCAGAGCATGAAGGAATCAGCACAGCGCGACTTGATGAGCCTGTTCGCCAAGCGCGACGAGAACGGCGAGTTCATGGTCCGCCGCGATCCTGATACCGGCATGCTGACTCACGTACAGACCGACCTGTATAAGAACGTGCTGAAGGTCCTGGGCGGGCTTCAGGAACTTTGGAAGATCTCTTTCCCCGGCATCAAGGTTGCTGCCAAGGCGTTCGTAGATGGCCTGAACAAGGTGATCTCGATCGCTACTGGTGCGGCGAAGTTCATCGCAGATCATCCCGCACTCCAAGGGTTCCTCAAGACCCTGATCTCTTTTTCCGTCAAGGCTCTTCCGCTCCTCATCGCGTTCGGCGTGGGGGCCAAGATCCTTGGCAAGTCGATGAAGTTGATCAGTGGTGTTGGCCAATCAGCGAAGGCTTTCGGGAAGCTCCTTGGCGGGGCAGGTAAGGGCGCTCTTGCCGTTGGTAGAGGCATCAAGCACGTTGAGTATGGTCGGCGTAGTCGGCGGGAGGGCAACACCTTCCTTGAGGGGTACCGCGGCTCCCGCGACCGGTCGCGAGAGGCCACGGAAAACGGGTGGGGGTGGACCAACCGCGTCCGCCAGGAGCGCGACTATGCCCGAGCCCGCTTCGGGCATAGCAAGGCAGAGGCCCTGCGCGGATATGGTCGGGCGGCCGTGCAGCGGGGTTCCGGCGGCCTGGTCGACTTTGATGATCGGGATCGTCGGGCGGCCGCACGCACGCGGTACCGCGAGGAGCGCAAGCGCCTTCGAGGCCGCATCAACAGCACTCCGCAGACTGCGGACAACGCCTACGACCTGGTCCAGATGGCGCGTGCGCAGCGTGCGAACAGGGCGCAGTGGAAGGAGGACCGTAAGAGCGGTAGACGCCGTGACTATGAGGCGTATCGCTCGGCCCGGGACTCCCGGCCCTATGTGCTGGATCGGCGCGATGAGGATGCGTACGCACAGCGACGCCGGGATCGTCGGGCGCAGGCTCGCCGTACAGCGGGCGATCATCTGCCGCCCGTGCCGATGTCGCGGCCTCAGCGCCTGGAGCTGGAAACGCAGTCGGCCGAGCAGGCCATCAAGCGTGTAGACGAGCGCCTGAAGACCCTGGCGGATGAGATCAAGCGCGTCAACGCTGTCCGCCTGGAGCACATCCGAGGCGAGTTCGACGGCAGTACCGGGTCTGTCTCGCACTCGGCGGTGAAGGCGCGCGAGGCTGTTGAGCACATTAAGAATCTCGGGGTCCAGGCTCTCAACAATGCCGATCTGTCTCAGGCGCAGGGCCGCCTGGCCGGAGCCGTGGGGGCCTCTGTTGAGGGCTCCGCGAAGAAGGCCGAGGATGCTGTTCGCAAGGTCCGGTCCCAAGGCATGGAGCCTTTGAACGCTGCCACTCTGGACCGCATTCAGGGGCAACTCTCCGGTGAGACTTCGTCGTTGAAGTCTGCTAGCGAGGCGGCGGTTCGGAAGGTTTCAGGCGTCCGGACTGCTCTTACTGATCTAAATAACCAGGCGACGACGGGCCACATACAGGCGCAGCTCAACGGCGCCGAGGGGTCCGTTAAGGCATCTGTTCAGGATGCGAAGGCGGCCGTTACTCGACTTGCTACGGCTATCCGCAATCTCAAGGACATCAGCTTTGAGACGATCAAGCGGAAGTTCGTGGGCGCGGGGGGCCTCAAGTCTGCTGTCACCGACACCAAGAATGCGGTAGGCGTCCCGTCAGGTAAGTCCGGTCTCAATCCGGCGCTGAATAAGATTAATGGTGTCAGCTTCCGGTCGATCGAATCCAAGCTCGGAGGTCTCAAGGAGAAGATCGACGAGGTTACGACCGCCGCCAAGGGCCTCGATGCCGAGGTCAAGAAGGTGAACTCTGATACCGGTGGGTCGAGTGGCGGTGGTGGCTCTAAGGGAGGTGGCAGCAAGGGGGGTGGTGGTAGCCATCGCTCCAAGCGGTCCGCGGCGCCTTTGATGGCTCGGGGGTACGTAAACACTGGCGTCCACGCATCGTTCGGCGGTGGCGCCATTGGCCTAGGTGGCGCGTCGACTTCCGGTGGCGCTATGTCGGCTCCGGCTGCCGCCCCTATGGCCATGTCGCTTATGGCGGCTCCGCATGCGGCGTTCAGCCCTGGCGGCCGGTCGGGTGGCGGTGCAAGTGGTCGTCTCGCTGGCCTTTTCGGTGACTTTGATGAGCTTCAGCGGATCATGGATCTGTCCGGACTCGTCGGCACGGCAAGGGCCTCCATAGGCATCGGCAAGGCAAGTGCCGGCCTCGGAAGGATGGGCCGCGGTGTCCGTAGTTGGGCTTCCTCCAAGGCGGAGTGGGCGGGCAGTCGATACCGTACGGTTCCCGATCGGCTTGCTGAGTGGTATTCCACGAAGCTGCCGAACCTTTTGGTGCGTCAGACTGAGGGGACTCCTCTAAGTCAGCTTGCCGGCCTCGCTATGGGCCTGGTCGCGCCGACTGTTTCCGACGCTTTCATGAGCGAGGTCTACCACGGCCACGGAAACATCGTCGGTCGTGCAGGGCGAATGGCCGGAAAGGTATTTACGCTCGACACTATCGGCGATGTCTTCGGCAATCTGCTGGAGATGATCAAGTCCCTGTGGACCGGTGTAAAGGAACTGCTCGCTCTCGCTAAGCGGTTCGTCACCGACCCCAAGGGGGTGCTTACCGATCTGAAGGACTGGGTGGTCGGCGCCTTTGAGAAGACAATGAACGGCTGGTCGGACACGTGGCATGACTACATGGCGATCCTGAACGACCCGTCGGAGTTCGCGGCCGAGGTCGCCCAGCAGATGATGAAGGGGCTTCGCGATGCGCTGCCCAACCTGGACGGACTGTGGGACTTCTCAAAGGGCTATGCGACGGGCGGTATCGTTCCGGGATACGCACCGGGCCGCGACAGCGTCCGAGCGATGCTCAGCCCTGGCGAAGGTGTTCTACGTCCTGAGGTAGTCCGCATGATCGGCGCCGACCGTGTTGACGCCCTCAACGAGGCAGGTAGAAGCGGCAACTTCAAGGCGTTGGCCGAGCACATTCAGGCGATGTGGCAGACGATCATTCAGCCGTCCTTCGTCGCCATGACGCAAGAGGTGAAGCTCGATCTTTCGCCGACGACGGAGAAGTATCGGGATACATCAGTATCCTCCTGGGCAGCGATCGGGCGAGCGGTACAGACTGCATGGCAGGCGACCGTTTCGCCATCGATGACGGCCTGGACCACCCGGATCCTCGGTGATCTCGCCCCAACCGAGCGGACGTTCCAAACGGCCCATGACGCGGTGTGGGCAAATGCTGCATCGGCCGTCGACCGTTCTAAGGCATCGTCCCTGTCATCGATGTCCGCGCTGCGGTCCGGCGTGACCGGGCTCCGTGACCACATGAGGTCTACGGGAGCGGCCATTGAGTCGTCGTGGCGGTCGTCTATGTCCTATGTGGACTCGACCACCAGGAGCACGATCAACGGGCCGTACAACCATGGCATCGTGGAGATGACTGGCGCCATGGCTGGTCTGGCCGGGGCCTCTGCGCCACTCAAGCCGCTGCATTTCGCCCTTGGTGGTGTTGTGCCGGGCTACGCACCAGGCAATGACACTGTGCCGGCTGTGCTGAGTCCTGGTGAGGGAATCCTGCGGCCCGAGGTCGTCAGGGCCCTGGGCGAAGACCAGATTCACGCCTGGAATCGCGCGGCCCGCCTCGGCGGCAACGCCTTCGCCGCCGGCGGGATCGTCAAGCCGCTCGGCTGGAAGAGCCAAAGCGGTGCCCAGTGGGTCAGTGCCCACAAGGACGACCCGTACAGCGGCTATGCCGAGGCCCTGGAGCACGGTTGGTCGCAGAACATCGCGGCCATGACGAAGGCCGTCACCGAGGCGTTCGCCTCGATGGGCGGCGTCAGCGCGGGCATGGTTGATCACTTCAAGGGCTCTGTTCTGGAGTGGGGCAGGTACCTCGATGACCATGTCGGCGGCGCCTCAGCAGCCGTGAAGCAGGCTCAGCAGGAAATCGGTTACACCGAGACCGGCCCCGACATGGTGAAGTACAACCAGTTCAATGGTGAGCAGTGGTGCGCGGACTTCATCAGTTGGGTGATCGACAAGGCAGGCGCCACCGCTTCGTACTGGAACAGTCCGAAGGGAACGCCGGCAAACCGTTGGCCGTCAGTATCGACGTGGAACGCCGAGGCCGCAGGCTCCCGCATCAGCGCCTCCCAGGCTCGCCCTGGCGACATCGTGACCTACCGAAACGGCGGTCACATCGGCATGGTCGAGTCCCTGGCCAACGGGGTGTTGCACACCATTGAGGGCAACGTCGGCCCGACCGTCCAACGTTTGACCCGGTCCTTGGGCGACCCTGATCACGTCTTCCGTGCCCGCGGGAGCGGAATCGCCGGAGCATCCTTCAGCGGTTGGCCTGGCGCGTACGCGACCGGCGTCGACATTCCAACTGCCGGCGGACTGGATGGCGGAACTCCAGCCCAGAACAAGGCCGTTGCCAGGCAACTACTCCAGCAGATGGGATGGGGCGACCAGTTCAACGCCCTCGATGCCATGTGGACTCGTGAGTCCGGGTGGAACCAGTTCGCCAAGAACCCGTCCAGCGGGGCCTACGGCATTCCGCAGAGCCTTCCAGCGTCCAAGATGGCGTCGGCAGGGCGTGACTGGCTGACCAACCCAGTCACCCAGGAGCGATGGGGCCTCGGCTACATCAGGGACCGCTACGGCGACCCCGCGCGCGCATGGGAGTTCTGGAAGCGAAACCACTGGTACGCCAAGGGCACCAGGAGCGCATCGCCGGGCCTGGCCCTGGTTGGTGAGCAGGGGCCGGAGCTGATCGAGATGCGTGGCGGCGAGCGCGTACACACCGCGCGTGACACTGCCTCCCTTATGGGCGGCCGCAACGTCACGATCAACATCACAGCAGCTCCGGACGTGCCGACTGAGGAAACCGTGCTGCGCGCCCTGGAGCGAGCACACCTCATGTACGGGCTGTAGGCCCAACGCCGGTTCGCCATCTGCCAGTTCTTCCTCACTCGCTCATGCCATCCTTGATGGTCCTTGCTGGTGAGGGAGAAGGCGGATGGCGTCCGACGCGCACAACAAGATCACCCATTCGTCAGTGCACGGCGTTGTAGTTCAGGGGAGAGACATTGGCCAGATCAACGTTGTCAGTACGGACGTAACAACTTCCACCGAGACGGAAATCTGGAAGCACCGCTATAAGGCGTGCGTGGACTTGTTTCACGACTGGCAGGTGCTCCACGAGTCACTACAACGATATTTCCACGAGTGGGGAAATGGCCATCCACCCAAAGAGGTTGAATTTCTGCCAGGCCAGCTAGAAGCCCTACGAGGCCACTCGGCAACCTTGCAGGTACTGGGACTGCATCGATTTGACTTCACTCTCATGTTTGGTTGGGCAGAGGGAATCCTTGAGTTGATCGATGCCGCATCCCAGGCCCGGGAGTTCTGTGGCATCGATAAGGAATACTTCGAGCAGGCATCGGAAAATTTCAGGACCATCGAGGGCGTTATGCACACGATGGAGATGCACATTCGGCGAGCCCTTGGAACTTAAAGGAGGCGCCATTGGGCGACTATCGAATAATCGTACGTAACCGTCAACTCACCCCAATTGGCATGGTCGATGACTACATCGAGTTCAGCGCAGTCCTAAAGCACTGCGACACCGGCCAGTGGACGTTGAAGATGAACGCCGGCCTTCCGCATGCCAAGCTCTTTCAGCCCGGACACGGCATCATCGTGTACCGCGAAGGCGTAGACCGGCCCATAATGTCGGGCCAGCTTCAGGGAATCCAAAAGTATTGGACCGTCGACACAGACAGTGGCGATGGGGCGTTCTTCTTCACCGGCTCAGACGATAACGCCATCGTCCAGTCCCACATTGCCTATCCTGACACCTTCGCACCGCTCGACAAGCAAGCCCGCACCGCAGACGCACAGAGCAATCTCAAGGCGTCCCACGCTCTACAAGCGGTGATCAACCGCAATTGTGGTACTCAATCCCTAGACGATCGTCGACCGTACGGTTACGTCACACCCACCTATGACGGTGACTGGAAGTATGACGAGTACGGCCCTATAACCCCGTACTCGCTTCGTTTCGATAATCTGCGAGACGGCGTAAAGGCCATTGCAGAGGCTGGCGGACTTGGGTGGCGGAACCTCTACGATCCCGATAGCCGCACCATTCGACTTGAGACCTATCAAGTGCGAGATCGTAGCGATTCTGTCCGCTTCTCCCCCGACCTGGGGAACCTCAAAGAGGTCGTCTACAGCATGACCGCCCCGAAAGCCACTCGTGCCATCGTGGCAGCGCAGGGCGAGGGTCGCGAGCGCTACATCAAGGCGTACGTGGACAAGGATGCCGAAGCCTACTGGGGCATCAAGGCCGAGACCTTCGTTGATGCCCGCGACGTTCCCCTGAAGAAGGGGGCAAGCGGTGAGCCCATCCTTGCCGGGGAGACAGACGCTGGCACCACCGTTCAGAGTGCCATGGCTGTGCTTGATCAGCGAGGCCGCGAAGCCCTCGACCAAGGCCAGGCGACCGGAAACCTCCAGCTCTATCCGATCGACACCCCACATTGCACGTTCGGCCGCGACTGGTGGTTGGGCGACACCGTGACATGCGTGGTGGATGGCACCGTCCATCGGGACATCGTCCGTCAGGTCACCATCTCGGATACGGCAGATGGCTCGACCATCACGCCCAACATCGGCAATCAAGGCACCGACAACCCGACCAATGTCTTTGGGGAGATCAAGGCCCTTTGGCGCAGAGTGAATCAGCTCAGTACAAGGATGTGATGCGATGCCGATTCCGGCGAGATACGACTACACACCGGACGGCAGCGGAGTCACCGCCCCTTCATACGCGCCTGTCTCATGGCCTCTGACGTTCATGACGTGGACCGGCGGCAACGGCGACACCATCCCCCTGACTGGAGACGTGACTTGCCGTTCGGCGCCCGCCGGCATCGCAGTAACCCCCTCCCCTGCGGGGCTGGGCATGCCGACCTACGACCTGAAGAACGATCAGTTGCCGAACATGGACGGTGGCCTCTTTCGGTCGGTGCGTGCCACCACCCGAGACATCACGATTCCCGTGCTGATACGGGGTGTTGATCGGGTAAGCACGCTGCAACTGCACAACCGATTGGTGCGGTCACTCGACCCGCACCGCGGCTCTGGCTGGATCACCGTGGCCGAGGGCGACGGTATCGCACGGCATCTTGAGTGCCGCTATGTCTCAGGGGCCGAGGGTGCTGAGTCCCAGGACGGCGGCGGCTTCACACGCATCAAGTACGCGCTCGTCTTCCGCGCTATGGATCCCTATTGGTACTCGAACGCCGAGCGTCAACATGACTGGCACATAGCAAAGGGAGCAGCAAGGCCGTTCCTGTCCAACAAGGACTATCCAGCATTCTTCCCCATGCGTGTCTCCTCGTCGTCCTTCTCCCCCGATGGCCTGATGCAAGTTGATAACGACTCGTCTGTCGGCTCCTGGCCTATCTGGACGTGCTCCGGCCACGCGGAAGGGCTCACGCTGGAAAACGTCACGACGGGCAAAACGTTCCGGATGCTAGACGACTTTATTATTCAATCCGGCCAGACAGTCAGGATCGACACCAGGCCAGGGATTAAATCAGTAACGGCGGCGGACGGCGCGAATCTCTGGCCGCAGATGAAAGCAGATTCGACTCTCTGGAGGTTGGAGTCTGGCCGCAACCTTGTACGGGTTACAGCGGGAGGCACCAATGCCACCACCCTTGTCCGGCTTCACTACGTACCGCGCTACCTCTCATATGTCGGTGGCTGATAGGAGATTCGTTTGACGGAAGCATCATGGCCGCATGACCAAGGTGACGGGCAGCGTGTAGACGCACAGCGATGGCAGACGCTCACCTCGCCGAGTGCCCCGTCAGGCGTCATCGGGCGATGGGGGGATTCGGCGCTGTCGGTGTCCGTCTCCACCTCGCAGGCCGCAGCAATTGACGTGGCCCCCGGCACAGCCATCGTGCGCGGCTTCGCCTACCAGGCTGACCAGCCGGTGACACTGCCTTTGAGCGTGCAGACCTCGCAGTCCCCCCGTGTCGATCTCGTGGTCCTGGAGCTCGACATGGCGGCGGGTGCCGTGCGGGCACGCATGCTCAAGGGCCAGCCGGCCGCCGCTCCGGTCCCACCAGGCGTGCGCCAAGTTCAAGGCGGTGTGTGGCAATACCCGCTCGCTGAAGTGGTGGTGAAGCGAGGCGTCACGGCAGTGGAGAGCATCCGTGATGTGCGCACGTTGCACGATGCCGGACGCCCGCCAGCCGTGCAGGACACCAATGTTCCCGTCACTGCCACCCCGGGAGACCTTCGCTACTACAAGAGCGGGGCGACGGGAGCCGAGGAGCTGCACATGTACGCAGCCAATGGCGGCTGGTCCATCGTGTCCGCGATCGGCAAGGCGCGCACCTACACGCCGCGGCTCAGTTGGAACAACGGCTCGTACAGCGCCAAGGGGCGCTATCAGTGGGTCGCATCGAACGTCATCCAGTTCACAGCGAACATCACGAACACCTCCGGCCGTACGTGGTCCGGGACTCAGATGAACGTGTCCCTTCCCACGAAGTCCCGAGGCGGCATATGGCAGTTGGCTACCGCCACCCTCCTGAACAACACAACCGGCGACCCTTACGAGGGCGTGCCGAACTACGTCATCGGCAACGCCTACATGTCTGGCGGATCGACATGCCAGCCCGTCTTCCAGACGTACTCGAAGAACGCCGTCAACGGCGGCGACTGGTGGGAGAGATTCCCTAAGAGCGCCACTCTCATCGTCTCCGGCACCTATGAGGCCGACTACTTCCACGAGGGGAACTGATGTCCCGATACATCTTCGGCGGTACGACTGACACCGCCGCCGAGACTGCTTCGGGTGCTCGTCTCCCAGGTGCCACAGGAACGGTGTGGAGTTCGGGGGCCGCTGATGCTGAGCAGCTCCTCGACCTGGTGGACATGAACGGCAATCCCGTGTCGATGCTCACCGCAGACCAGAACGGCATGATCCCGGCGTTCTACGGGCCCGACGGCTACGCCTATGTCTGGGTCGACTTCGGTGCAGGTCGATACATGATGTTGCCGACAGATACGGTGCGCAGGTTGGAAGAGCACGTACAGGGCAGCGATCCGCATGGAGATCGTAACTACGCGAATTCCCTCTTCGATCAAGCTGTGCCGAAGGCCGGCGGGACCGTTGTTTCCGAGGCGGGTTCCAACTGGCTAACTCTCGAAGTGCCTGGCGACGCCGGTGACAGTAGAGGCTCAGTTCTTCGGCTCTCTGATGGGACAACCGCCTACACGCGCATCGTCAACCACGGCGCCGTCTACATCGATACCGTGGGCACCCATACACCGCTAGCCATTGGGGCTCCCCTTCCCCCGGGTGGAAACTACATCACTTGCCACAACGGGCGGGCATCCGCCTATTCGGAAGGCTCCTCGTTCACCGTCAAGGGCGATGGCAGCGTCATCTCCTCCGGGACGGTCACCGCCAAGAACATTGGTGGTGCGCGAGTCTATTCGGGCCCAACTCCTCCCGAGAATCCGCAGGTTGGAGATGTGTGGGTGATGTATGGCGAATGAGGTGCGCGTGTGGGACGGGCAGGAGTGGCGTTCAGGCCGCCTCGGTATCTTCGAGCACCAGGACCAAGCCGCGCCCGGCGTGCCGGCCATCTTCGACGGCTCGCAGTGGCGCCAAGCCCGCCCCAGGCCAGCCGAGTTTCCCCCGCATGTCGGCGGTGTCGCAGCATCGTTCACCGCCACGGACACGGCCACGCTCGCCCTCCCGGCCGGCGTGCTCCTGGGCGATGTCGTCGTGTCCGTGTGTGCCTCGTACGGGGATGCCGAGCCAACGCCGGAGGTGGCCCGCCGGCCCAGGGCGACGCCGTTGGGAGGGAGTGTTGAGACGGAGTTCGATCCGCTGCGGATGGGATACGCGATGACGCTTGACCCAACCAAGCTGCATTTAAAGGTCTCGATGTTCGAGTGGACACCCGACAAGGGCGAGTCGGTGACGTGGCGTGTGTCCGGCGCCAAGGACACCAACGCGGTCGTCATGAATCTCGTCTACCGGCAGGCGGAGACGGCACGACTGCCCGCAGATCCCCTCGTTGACTACTCAACGGCTATGGGAGTGGATCGGCATCAGCTCCAGCCCGGCACTGATCACCAATCGCTCTACATCGCAGTCGCCCTTTCGCGCGAGCTGACTGGTGCCCGATGGCCGGCTGGTTTCACCAACCCTATTGACGTGTTTGGAGCCTTCGGCGACATGCAGGTTCACATGCTGGCCGCCCATACCGTGGGCGCCCCCTCTTCCCCTGGCCTGCTTCAGCTCGATGCCACCGTGCCCGAGCTGGGCGTAGCGCTGATCACCGTTCCCGGCCGCGTGAATTCCGATGGCCATGGCGTGTGGATCCTGGGTGACTCCGTCGCCTCCACCCTCGGCACCACGACCTACCTGGAGTGATATGACTGTGCCCCTGTTGCCTACCTGGACAGAGCGCGAGGTGGTTACGGCCACCAAGCTCAACGAAGTCCGTGCGTCATATGCGTATCTGGCGGACATGCCGCGCCTGGCATGTCGAGGCTACGCATCGGGGCAGACGCTCAACCCCGGCGGCGCAAGGACGTACCTTCGCTACACCGCGAGCAGCGTCAATGACTTCTCCGCAGATTCTGATGGTCGGTGGTTCACTGCGTCCGACAGCGGTATCTACCTGATCAATGCCCAACTCACGGTGCGACCGGGGCAAGTTCAGGTAACCGGGGACGGCGTCATGTTGTTCATCCAGAAACGCGCACCGTCCGGCGCGCAATCCAACATCGTCACTGTCCGCACGATCGTCCAACAGTCGCAGACTTCTCAGGCAGTCACTGCATGCAGCATCGTGCACCTCGTGGCCGGAGACGCCATCGGCGTCGCTGCCTATCTGGACTCTGGGGCCAAGGCACCGTACGCCGTGCAGGATGGAGGCGCCTTCGGGGCCCTCTCCGTCGTCATGGTCGCCCCTGCGTTGTCGTTCAGTGCGTCCGCCGCGCAGTTGATTGACGCAGAGCCCTGGACGGATGGAGAGCACATTGACGCGGAGGTGATGACACGGCGGATAACTCAGCCCCTCCAAACGCTGTACAGCCCCTCGCGGTTCGCCTGCCGTGCCATGGCCCCGTACAGTGCCGCCTCGGGAGAACGGCGGATCGTGCCCTGGAGGGCCGGCGCCTTTGAGGAGTCCGGCGGCTGGACCACCAACGGCACCGCGGTTACTGCTCCAGCGTCTGGCCTCTACTTGGTGAGCCTGTGTGCTGCGACCATGCGCACCGGACCACAAGGTCCCTTTGGTTCCTACCAGTTGAACCTGATGCGCAATGAGGCGCTGGTCTCCTTGCATCAGGGCCAGAACACGCGCTCTGACTACCAGGCGTCTATCGCGGCAACAGGCGTTATCTATCTAACTGCCGGTGATCGGCTATCAGTTGAGTTTCTTGGCACTGGAACGGGTCTGACGTGGAAGGCCCCTAGCGACGATGCGTCGACACGTTGGGGGACGCTTGCTGCCGTCATGCTGGGCGCGTCGGCTAGCGGACTAGGAGAATAAGGATGGATCTCACTTCATGGAAGACACGAGAGCTCGCTGACGCAAAGAAGCTCAATACCCGCATTAGGGATGTCTACAGTGAACTATCCAATCCTCTGCGCATGTCGGCAATGGGCCTGAATAAGATCAGTAAGATTCCGGACTCGGACACCTATCTACCGCTCAGATGGGATGAGGTTCAGGCGCACGGGAGTTGGAAGAGCGATGACGCGACGTCCTTTGCGGTGCCCGCGAGTGGCTACTACGCCATTACTGCTGATCTGGTTGCACTGTCACCGAAGGACACTGCCGCCAAGCCGGCTCTTCGCCTGCTGTGCGTGAACATCGGCACGGATCGCGAGTACGAGTGGATTCGCAACGACTGCGCCACCATGGTGCCCAGCACGTACGTCACTTGCTCGCTACGGGGCATCGGCTATGCCGACAAGGGCGACCGCCTCTCGCTACGAGCCGCGGCACCCAAGGGAGTCGGCGCGTGGGAGGTCTCTCCGTCACCTCGCCCATCAACGCAGCTCAACCGGTTCTCGGCCGTCCTCATCGCGCCAGGAGCTACACACCCATAGGAGGCGCACTGCCTGACGATGACGGCATCGTGACCATCACTGCACGCGACATCTATGCCGAGCTGCGGATGCTGTCTGCCGAGGTACAGCGCATCGGTCAGACCATGGACAGCAACGCTAGGCGCCTCGATGACCACGAGTCTCGTATCCGTGGCGTCGAGCGGTGGAAGTACGCCATCTCAGCATCGGTCGTGACTTCGACTGCATCCGCGATCGTTGCCCTCGTGCAGATGACCCACAAATAGACAACGACTCACACAGTTACGGCCCGCTTCGGCGGGCCTTTTTCATGCCCAAAGAAGGAGACACCCCATGTCGGGCGCACGCGAGCTCATACGAATCGCTAAGGCTGAAGTCGGCTACCGCGAAGGCTATTCAAACGGCCACTGGAACAACTGGCAGCGCTACTCTCCGGCCGTGCCCGGGCTGGAGTGGAGCCAGAATCAACCGTGGTGCTCCACATTCGTGTCGTGGGCGGCGATGAAGTCCGGAAACGCCGATCTGTTCCCTCGAACCGCTTCCTGCGCGACGGGCGTTGCGTGGTATCGCCAGCGTGGACGCGTCACGGAGTACCCCGTAATCGGCGGCCCCGTCTATTTCGGATCCGGCGGCGGTAGTCACGTGGGCATCTGCATTGCCTACACGTCGTCGACGATCACCACCGTGGAGGGCAACACCAACTCGTCTGGGAGCGCTGAGGGCGATGGGGTCTATCTCAAGACCCGGCCGCGGAAGAGCTCGTACGTCTACGGGTACGGCATCCCGGACTACCCGGAGGGTGTTGTCCTTGCCGATCCGGCATGGCGCGGCCGGCGAGGTGTCGTGTACTTCGGCCAGGAAGCGAGCATCGAGGACCTGCCTCAGGGCGCCGGCACTACTTCGCCCCCGAGTGTGGCTGTCACGATCGACGGTAAGGCGTACGGGCCGGGTGCTGAGGGCGACCACGTGGCCGAGCTGGGCCGCATGCTCGTCGCCGCTGGATGCTCTGCCTACACCGAGGGCCCAGGCCCGAAGTGGAGCAACGCAGATCGCGAGTCGATGCGCCGGTACCAGGTCAAGATTGGCGATGCCGGCGCGGACGCTGACGGGATCCCAGGCCCCGAGCAGTTGGCCCGCCTCAAGCGCGAGTACGGCGGTAAGCGGACCTACACCGTGAAGGCTGGCGACAGCCTCTCGGCCATCGCAGCCACCCACGGCACCACCGTGGCGGCGCTCACGAAGGCCAACCCGGCGATCACGGACCCGGATCGCATCTACGCGGGCCAGGTCCTCAACCTGCCGTAGGGGGACGTCGTGGCTCTCGTGAAAAAGGCCGGCCGCCATGCTGGCCGCCGCGACGATCGGGGACTGTGGGCCTTCATCCGCACGCATCCGGCGCGCGTGTACAGCGTCGCCGTGTCCGTCGTGGCGCTCCTGGCCGTGTACCTCCCCAACTTCGTCCAGGAGCGCCAGGACGCGATTCTGGCCGTGCTCGCTGCCCTCCTGTGGGGTGGCGACGCAGTACAGCGGTGTGAGAACGCCAAGACCCGTGATGCTGAGACCGACAGCAAGAGCTGACCCAGGATGCCCCCAGGCACACCACATGGTGCGCCTGGGGGCCTTTCTGCGTATGGGCTAACACCCGCTGGAAAGGGGCTCGTTGGCGGCTATTCGGGTTTTTGTGGGTTGGTCTTGGTCTGCGCGTTCGCGTCTCTGTATGCCTTCATGAGTGCGGCTGACACCCGGCCACGGGTGCCTACGGTCCACCCATTGGCCCGGCCCCACTCGCGCGCCCAGTGGCGTTCCTTGCCCGGAGTCCATCGGTTGGCCTCGCGTATCGCCGCCTCTCGCTCTTGCCGCTCTCGGCGGGCCTTGATCGCAATCTCCAGCTCAGCAAGTCGCTCTTGGCGCCCCAGCCATAAGGCATATGCGCGATACTCAGGCGGGCTCACAGGCACGTTGTCGCCTGGGAATGCCAGTCCTTGTGCCACGGTCCAGGCTCGAACGGTGACAGGGTCGTGTTCGTGGTTCTCATTCATGGTCAAAATCCGTCTTCCATGATGCTCCGTACGGCTGTCAGATAGGCAGCCACGAAAGAGGGCGCGAACCCACTTCAGGTCCGCGCCTTCTAACGAGGCTAACTATCAGTCATCGCTTTCTGGCGGGAGTTGCAGGACTGTCACGGTCTCGCCAGGGTCGAACCCGGCACCATTCGCGCCTGTCTCCCCGCAGTTGAGCCGTATGAATGGGAAGGCGTTGGGAGTACCTTCCATGAGCGTCAGGTGATCAATCGACTTGACCTCATAGGCGTTTCGGTGATCTCTCGCGAATACGACCAGGTCCCCGACCTTGACGGACTCCACAGGAATGAACACCTCTCGGGATCCTGCGGGCCGTTCGTCGCCCCACACCTGGGGCTTGGACAGGTAGTGGTGTCGCTGTATAGCCATCGCTTCCCCTGCTTTCCTACTCTTGCCAGAGCACCACACAGAGGGGCGGACACCGCACTTGGCGTCCACCTCTCTGGCGCGGGCTATCTATCTGCGGCTCCTACTTCAGCCGTAGTAGGGAGTCATGTCGATGCCAGGGTTAGACTGGCGGAACGCTTCCACTATGTCCTCCGAGATCCGTCCCTGGTCTGCTACCTGGTAGTCGTTTTCCTTTGCCCAGAATCGGATCTTCTTAAGGAGGCGGCTGCGCTCCGAGTTACCGCGCTTCGCCTTCGAGGCGGGTGCCTGCGGTCGAATCTGGTCAACCTCCGCATTGGCGACAGCCCGGGCCAGAAGCTCCCGGATCTCGTTCGCCGTGTCGGAATGCGTGTCCATCTTGAAGGAAATGCCATCGATGGTGAACCTGAACGCACCATCAACGTCTGCCTCACTTACTGGCAGGCCC
This sequence comes from Streptomyces sp. NPDC090442, assembly GCF_044769405.1. Taxonomy (NCBI): domain Bacteria; kingdom Bacillati; phylum Actinomycetota; class Actinomycetes; order Kitasatosporales; family Streptomycetaceae; genus Streptomyces; species Streptomyces sp. NPDC090442. The sequence continues at coordinate 10,972 of NZ_JBIVXW010000066.1, read as the reverse complement.
GTCATGTCATCCGTGTAGTCGGTGACTGTGCGAGTTACGCGCGCCATTATTTCTCCCTTGCTGTTTCTCTCCTGCCGACTTATGCCGGCATGGCGCCCGGCCGTGGATTTGCACCACGGCTATCCCACTAGGCGGGCCTTTTTCTCTAATTACTGCTGGTTGCGGTTGTCTTCTTTACCGTCTTGCGGCGACTGGCAGGCTTCTCCGGATCAGGCTCCACGTTTTCGAGGGTGAGCTCAGTGACTGCCTCCTGCTCAGGCGTAGTCGACTCCTCTTCGGTCTTCTTCTCGGGCGACTCAGATACGGGAACGAATTCGATGGCAACACGCAACTTTTGCGCCTTTTCGCTCCAGAACTTGCGACCGTGGAGAGACGTTGCGCGCTCGGCGAGATACTCCCAGGCGTCAATAGCCTTCTCGGCGTCCCGGATTCCGAGTCGCGATTCCTCGGCGGCCTTCTTTTCTGGGTCGACGACGAATTCGTCTTCGTCTTCCCAGTCATCTACGGAGTCAGCATCACTGCTGGAATGACTGCTGTCGACCACCGTCGATTCGCCGCCAGCCCCGACTCGGGAAATCTCCTCGGCGATAGCTGCGGCGCAGTTGACGCAGTCGTCACCAGGCTCGTAGTCCGATACCGGCAGCTCGGTAAGTGCGGCAAACTCCGTCTTCGCGTTGTTCCGGATGAATACGCATCGGTCGTGATCCACGAGTGTTGAGTGGGTCTTTCCCGTAGGCGCCTTGAACAACATTCTTTTTCACCATTCTTTCTTGGGGTCCGCGCACGCCCGATGACGTGCGCTGTCTGTAACGGAGAGGTGGGTTAGGCGTTTTGCAGTGCCATAAGGAACGGGTTCGCCTGCCCGCTTGATCTGGGTGAGCTATCGACAGATGGCGTGCTGGGCCGCGGTGCTGCCTTACCAGCCAGGCGGTACAGCTTCACCGGTCGGCCAGGGCCGTCCTTGATCACCTGATGTGTGATCAGTCCGCGCTCCTGCATGTGCTCCAGGTCGGCCGCGAGGGCGCCGGATGCCTGCTGTAGAACAGAGGCCCGGACCCCTCCGGGGTGCCTGGCCAGCGCGCTCATGACGCGCTCCTCCGGCGTCGATCGAGCCTTCTTCCCCGGCCCGTCCTTTGTGAGGGTGAGTACCGTCCTCACGCTGTGCCGGACAAAAGACACAGCAGCATCCAGATGCGTCCGAGTAATCCGGTCACTGGCCTCTGTCGTGGCCAGCAACGCCGCGACCCTGAGCGTCTGTTCTGCGGTCCGGGCGACGAAGTCCGCCTGATGAGTCGGCAGACTCCGGACAAGTACCCGCTCGGCACGCCTCAGCACCCAACTCAGTTGGTCCGCACCGTGCGTGAGCCGCATGACGTGACGCTCACTCGAAGCCCAGTCGAACGCGTCGACTAGCCCTTGCGTATCTACTGTGGGAAGACTTCGCTTCCTCAGCAGCGGCACATCATCTAGGGCAATAGGAAGGATCCGGTTGAAGGATCCTCCTGCCGCATCCGCGAAAGACACGTACTTTCTCCAGTCGGAAGGCGTGATGTGCGTGTGGAAGACCACTCGCGCATTACGCACTTCCTGTGGCGCGTCATTCTCAGACTTCTTCTTCGTCGTGTTCCGCAGAACAGCACAGTCCCAGCAATGCCTAATTTTAGAAGTGAAAGATGTGTCACGGGAACTCCTTTCAAGGATCTCCCGCCACTCCTCTTCCACGACCAGGACGCGAGTGTCCGCTACCCCGTATGCCTCTTCGGTCTTAACCATCTGCCTGTACACGTGGTCCACCAAAGCGGCACCAGACGTCAGGCCCGAGGTCTCCCGAAGCTCCACATCACGACCGATTGAATCGGCCATGATGTGACGAGCTCCGTCTAGCGAAACACCCTTACCTGTGCCCGTATCGGCAACGATGGCCGTTGACACAAGGGGACTCCGCCGGCGGCCAGCATCCATGAACACCCTGTCACCGATGGCCATTGACCACATGGACAGACATGCCGCATAGATGCCGACGGGATCCGATTCAACGTACGGAGATACTTGCTCCACCGCACGACCGATAGGACCATAGAGTTCTACATCCCGACTGCCGTTCATGATTCCTCTCCGTCGATCACGGCGACTGAGTCGAATGCCTCCATGAAGAAGCCCCACAGGGCTTTTCCATGTTTTTGGCAGAGTCCGACTTCAGCCACACTGCCGAAGGTCATGGAAAGCAGACCCACGGCAGTAGAAGCAGTGCCCTCCATTGCGCAGGGCCCGCATTCCGTCATGACCGTTCTCCTTTTCTCTCCTGCTGCCTGTTTTCAGGCAGCATTGCGCCCCGGCCGGCATTTGCAACCGGCCTGATCCACCTAGGGGGGCTGTCGCGCTTAACTTTCGCGTTCTACCGTTAGGGTGTGCGCTGCGTGCTGTCCGCGATACCAGAAGTTCACGTAATCCTCGTGATCACGGCAGATGCGAATTGTCCGCATCCTCGACTTCTCGCATACCATTGCCGTACAGACACACCAGCGAACCACGGTCGGAGCCTCACTACGGCAACGCTCCCGACCGCTCTCACTTACGACTATTCCGCACTTCAAATACATGGCAGCGTTCTTCACAGCTCAGTACCTGCCGTCATATTCGGACTCTTCAAGGCCGCCGAGGACTGCGAGGCCGAGTTCACCCACAAACCTAGAGGTATTGTCCTTCTCGGTGGCGGCACCCGTGATCACGAGAAAGTCCGTGCAGATCTTGTTCCAAGAGTCCCCTTCCCGGCGCGAATTGAACGTCTTCCCAGGGATCGTGGACACAGCAAGTTCAGCCACAGACATTGCGTCTTCACGTGAAGCCTTCCCTGACTTAACCCACTTATCCACGACGCCCTGTGCGCGCTGCGCCGCTATGTCCGTGTTGAACACGACGGCACCCCCACACTTGGCGCAAGTGATATCCGTGAGTCGAGAGTCAGGTATGGGCTTAGCCTCAATCACTGACTCTCCACATACCGTGCGGTGACCTGAAAACGTTGCATGCTTTTCTCCGGGAGTGGCTTCACTCCAGCATGTCTGCACGCCTTCCGCCCTCACAGGCTTAACGTCACTCATTCGTTCTCCATCCTCCCTCATGCTGCCTGTTTTAGGCAGCACAGCACCCCTCCCCGGATTTGCACCGAGATTGACCCAAGCTAGGGGGGTTACCTACTTATCTATCGATCGAGCATTAGGTAATTAAGTCGGCCGCCGACACAGTCACGCTGATCTCGCGGCCACGGACCGTGCCGCAAATCCCATCGGGATGGCAGTCCGCATCCATCATTGCCACCTTCGCGGTACACGGGCCGCTGCAAAGAAGCACGTGATCACGCGGCCAAGTCGTGTGCTCTTCGCACATATGCCAAACCATCGGCGGAGGAGGGTTTTCCATCCTCAGCTCGGTTTCAACGTGGTGTGTAGCCCACTCATCGTGCAACGGAGCACTTACGGGGCTGTCTCGGTCATACGCTTCGCACCTCACGACAGTGCCTCGCGCCCATAGGCCGCGTACCGCATGACCCGGTCTGCTATCTGTGGCGTCAATTGCTCGACAGCCTCAGAAGCCGTGGCTCGGTCGTTATTGAGCAGTCGCCCTACAACCTCCGCGCCTTCACTCTCAGGCGGCATCAGATGGTCCGCGGTACGCAGCATCGTGCGCACCTGGCCCGCGTCGAGCTTGACGACGCGCATTCCTCGGGCCGGCCTGGCAGGCCAGACGTTGGCCTCCCACGCCACCGGGGCAACGTGATGGATCAGATGGATGCACCAGGTCCGCGAGCGGACAGCGATCAGAAGCACGGCCAGGAGCTCATCGTCCGTCAGGCGCATGTCTGCACCGTGACGGGCGCGTCGATACATCGAATCGGTGCCCCAGGTGGCGAAGTGAAGCCCGTCATCCTGCCCAAAGAGCAGGTGATCGTTACACCTCGCCAGCCGATAGAGGACGTGCGCCGGCGGTACCTCAGAGTGGATCGGTTGAGTACATGCACTGCATGACCTCGCCACCCTTCCACTGAAAACCTGGGTAGCCTGAACTGCGCCGTCCGGGTTCCATTCAAGCTGGACAAAGCCAGCCCCCTGAACGTACCCGTAGGCTATGTTTCGATATTCCATTCTTCCCCATTCCCTCTACACAGCCGTTTTTGGCTGTAGCGCCTCAGACGGGAATCGAACCCGCACATGATCCAGTTCAATGACGAAAATTGATCTGAGGCTGAATCGCACTAGCTGCGTAATGCAGCGTCACCATTCCTGACTGTCATGCCATTGGACCGTCCGCGAGAAGGGCATGTCGTCCAACTTCCGCTTGCGGGATCTTCCGGCCATGTAGGTGGACTCTTGCGCCACACGGTGCTGAACTGCGCGTATCGCGTCGATCCTTTTGCGATAGATGAACGCCCGACTAACAGCGGAATCGTGTCGTCCAGGCCAGTAGGCTGAGACCTTGAACCCCGGCCCACTGTCATTCGACAACCGGAATATGGTCCACCCGTACTGCACATCACCGAAGTGGTACAGCATGGAGCTCACGCACTTGTTGACGTGATCAACGCGCCGCTTATCCATATTCGTGACAGGCCGGAGAGGCCCGTGCTGCAACCTCTTGATGACCTCACGACGGGACAACTGTGCCCCGTAGCGATTCCTCAAGACATTGCGATGGACTCGCATCACATTCACACCTATCTCCCCTCTTCTCTGCTCTGGCAGCCAAATGGCCGCCATGGCTCCCCATGCCGGAATCGAACCGGTCAAGCGAGACCTCTCTCGCCACGGGGACACTTGCTAGGAACTCCTCCACTCGGGCAGTTCTTCAGTCATGTACCGACTCTCAAAGAACCGCATACGCTCCACCGAGAGATCGAAGTCCGTAAACAGGCAGGAGGAAACACAGCTTCCATCCCTGCGCATCGAAATCGTCCTCGTCTCACCCGAGTCGAAAACGGCTATAGCACGCCATTCAAGAACAGTGGACAGTCCGAGGACGAAGGTCTTATGGCGAACCACTTTCGCCAAGATGACCTTGTCAGTTTCCCAATCAATCACGAATCACCTCTCGTGCACGCTTAACTAATTGCTCGCAAAAACAGCAGGACTCGACCCTTAGTCACCATGCAGCGCCCGACGGATAATCCACATCCGGCGCCAACATGCCCATTGCTTGATCCGTCATACTCCCCGGGGCAATGTAGGTGCATTGCCGTGCCGGAAGTCGCCATGAGTCCGCCCTGTCATCCAGGCACTGGAAGCGACCATCTTCGCAATCCCAGCAATCCATGAAATCGCCTTTCCCTAGGAGCATAGTTGTGCACGCTTAACTTATTGCGCAAAACAACACTCCTCACCCCTCCGCATTCGGTAGGCCCTACAGGCAGAACAACCTGCAAGGGCAGCGCAAGGGACAGGACTTGCATGTGAGGCAGGCCATTACAGCACACCTCGACCTGCCCCTCACGCTGCGCCGAAGCGCATAGAGAGAAAGAAAGAGATTGGAGAAAGTTCGCAGGGATTGAACGCTCATACCGTCACGACGAAACGCCGTACCCTTGACTTATGCATAGGTAGTCACTCCAGTAGAGGCTAGTCAGAGAACACGCCACACGCGCACCCCATCTGCCTATGCATAGTTTCGCAGGTAAAAGTAACCCTCCCGCGAACATAGCTACACTATTTAGTTCTCAATGTACGCACGCTTCCTTTGGTTCACCCACGATTTGATTGACCTTAGCGAGTCGCCTTTTCTAGCACGTCTCAGGCTCTACACGTGGTCACCCTCCGGGCGCCATCATCATTCAGCTAGGCACACCTCACGGGAGTTTGATTCCCCGAGCCTTTCGGCTCCGGTTTTCGCCCTTCCCGCTTGGCGATGACCTAACTATAACACCACTGTGCACAGTTAAGAAACCCCAAGATGGCGAATCCTGAAAAGCCACAGAAGCGCCCATGGGAAGCGTTCGACGTGAGGTGTGAACTGTTGCCCGCAACTACACTGCAAGGCGGCCAGAACGCCAGCTAGACACCCTCCCGGGGCTCGAATACTCGAAGCCTCATCCGGGCCCATTCGGCACCGAAAGGCGGAACAAGGAAGGGTGCAACAGTGCGGCCCGATCGATTTAATCCAACGAGATAGACGCTTGAGCCCTGAATGATTAGTCAATGCAATTAGGCTTCGGAATAATGACAGCCTGAATGGTTAAATAAGTGGATCATTAGGCGGGGTAATGGTTGCGTATCTCAGTCGGAACCGCCAGCCGAGGCCGTTCCTCCGCCTACGTACGTATCTGGCGATTGCCGGTCACGGATCATTTACTCAATCCTGAGGCGTCTCCCCGACCTTACTGATTCAACGGATGAGTAGGAACCATCAACCTCGCGACGTACCGTTGGGCCGTCCAGCACCTCCGTGAAGCCGTAGCTCTTTCCAGTGAGATTTTCAAATCGGCCTCACGTGTCTGGCTTGTCGCCTAGCATGTGGGCTGTGACCGAAATGGATCTAGAGCTTTGGACCGTGGACTTGATGCGACGCACCGAGTCGGCGCTAGAAGACGTTGCCCACCTGGCCATCGACACTGAGGTGTCTTTCCAGATTGATGATGTCGTCCGGCTGGTCGTAGATCGTCTACCGGCCGATTATCCGTTGCGTAGTGCCGAGCTATGGGACTGCGAACCTGTGATTGCAAATATGGCGCGGGACCTCCTTTCAGGCGAGGCGTACGAAGAGTAAGGAGGCTGCCGCGTACCGGGCATGAGTGGAATGATGACGTCATGGCTTACAAGGACCGGCACGGAGTTGCCATCGATGTGACGGAGTGGACAAGACTGCGGAAGGACACGGCCTACTGCGTTGTCGTCCAGGACGAGGTCAACAACGTCCTAGTGCGGACGGTGTGGGAGGGCATCGAGGACGTGGTTGGGGCGGTGTTCGCGACTGGGGTTTCCTCAGATGCCGGAAGGAGCTGGCGCACGCTGCGGGATGGCGCGCTGACAGAGGACGAGGCCCTGGAGCAGCATCGTGCCGCGGTGGAACTGGTCAGGAAGAGCGAAGTCACGTCCGGGAAAGCCGTGTAGCTAACCGAGCATTTCAAGAACTGCGGGGGCCCTACAAGCGGATGTGAGTCTCCATCATTCCCAGACCTCGGGCCCTCCCCCACGCCATTCGACCAGGCCGGGATCGTTCACGTCGATGTCGTCAGGATGCATACCGGCTCGCCTGATGAACTCTTTGACATCCTCTGGTCGATGGGCAAGCCCCAGGCGGCGGTCCCCACCCGTAACCCATCGCCCGCCTGTGCGCTCAGGAGGATGGACGACGATGGGGGCAGCCATACGAGCAGGATCCGTCTATATGTGGTCGCTCGCATGTCGACGGGTATGAGGAAGGCCCCTCTCATTGAGGGGCCTTCCTCAGCGCTTGAGCGGATCAGTGGGCCTTGTCGTACGCCTCGCGCACATCTGCGGGCACTCGGCCGCGGGCCGAAATCTCGTAGCCGGCCTCCTGGGCCCACGCCCGGATCGCTGCACTGTCCTCACGGCCGCCTGTCGTAGCCGAGGTCTTGCGGGGCTTCCCAGCCTTACCGGTCTTGCGGGTCCGGCGACCTGCCTTCGTGAACGGTGCTACGGCTTCCAACAGTTGGTCGTAGCTGTCGGGAGCCAAATCGATTTCGTACTCCACGCCGTCCAAGGCAAGGACGTGCGTCGTGGCCTCTGAGCTTTCCTCGCCCGTGAGGTCATCCGTATAGATGGTGACGATCTTCTGTGCCATGCTGCAATTCTAGGAGCCATCGTTGGAGGGTTTTCACCTCACGACGGTTCTTTGTACGGACATGGGGAAGTCGATGCAGGTCCAGGGCGAGAGTCCGACCGCTCGGGAGCATAGGCGTCAGGCATATGCTCCCACTGATGTCACCCTACGGGCGGAGCGGAGGGCCATGAAGCAGCGCGAGGAGCGATGCGAAGTCGAGCTACCGGTGCGGGGGTCTGTGTCCGTCTGGGATACGGATCCGCTCACCTACGGCCGCTACCTCCGCGACCTTAGGTGCGCCCGATGTGGGGCAGTTGAGGACCTAGTGCTTCGAACCCGGGACACTTGGGGGCTGCTGATATGCCCCCAAGGGCATGCCTGGCGAGACCCAGCCGCGAAGGCGTTCGGGATCCGACTTCTCTACGCTCGCGTCAGGAAGATTGGTCAGCCGGGGCCGCATCACGACGAGCTTCGGGGACTTGATCGTGATGCTGGCGCATCTCCCAGTTGGGTCGTGCCCCTGCTCTCCGAACCCAGGGACGCCGTCGCGCCTGACGATGACGCGTCCATCTCTGCCGCAAGGCTTCAGTGGACCATAGATGGCGCCCTGGGCGAGCCGGACCAGCCCCCGCTTACACAGGCCATGTACTGGGCGCGAGCCTTGCTTACTTGGGCTTTCCCACGAGACCCGGTGACCTGGGCCATGGTCAAGCGGGAGCAACTAGCCCTTGACGCCCACATGGTGATGGTCGTCCTCGGACTCGCGCTCTACGAGTACGGCTACGCTGCCTCGACGGCCGACCTTCAGACTCTCCCGCTTACCGCTCCGCTTGAGATGCTGGAAGACACCGAGCAACGCAACCTGTTGAGGAGAGTCAGGCCCAGCGGCCTCCAACGCGTGGGAGGCACACTGCGCGTCACGGATCGTGATCGCTTGGCCAACTGCTCGCCGGCCCAGTGGGCCTACTGGTGCGACGTGGCAGCAAGCGTGCTGTCTGCATCCTTGCAGGATGCTCGCATTGACGCGGCCGCGGAGCATGGAGGCCGTGTTGAACTGCCTGATGCGGGAACACGGCTCAGCCGTCGCCGCGACAAGGCGGACATCGCCCCTGAGGATTGGTACACCTGGTACACCGTCCCAGTGGAGTAGTCACGTCTCAGCGCAGCGCCGGCTGGCTCCTGGAGGTACGGAGTCAGACATGGACGGCTCCCGCATTGCGAACCTTGCGGGAGCCGTTTCAGTTCGCTGGCTCAGACGTCAGACTGGCGGGCGAACTCCACCAGGCCGGCCCATGCAGCCTGCGACGTGCCGATAACCGGGCTTTCCGTCAGCTTCGTGTCCCGCACCAGGACCCGGGGCATGTTGGTAGCTACCTCTACGCAGTCGTTCGCGCCGCCGGAGCTGTACGACGACTTGTGCCAGTTCGGGGACTTGCTCACGTTGACCTCTTCAGTGCTTCAGCGATCAATTGGGTGGACGCATCTACCGTCAGCGCGCATGCGGCATACCGATCATAGACCCGCTGATAGCGGATCACTTCCGTCGTTTCCTCGGTGTAGGCACCCGTGCGGAACCCTTCCGTGTAAGCAGCTCTTACCCCGTCGGGCATCGTCAGAACGGACACCAGCCCCATCATGTGCCCAGCGCCGTACGGAAGGATCTGGATAGAGATGTTGGGGCGCTCCTGAGCGTCAAGCAGCCGTTGTAGCTGCGTGGTTGATGCATGGTGCAGCGCCGACTCGTCCAGCACGAACGACAACCAAGGCGGGTGCTCACGCTCCAGCACCCGCTGTCGCTCCATCCGTTGCTCTACGTACAGCTCGATGGCTTTCGGGCTGGTCTCGCCAGTGGCCAGCAGCGCGCGAGCGTAGTCGGGGGTCTGCAACAGACCAGGAACGATGAAGGAAGCCGTATGGATTATCTCGGCTTCTTCTTGGCGTTTCAGGTAGCCCTGCGCGTAGTCCTGAACAGTTCCCTGATGCATGATCCGCACCAAGTGAGTCAGCGTCCCGGGTGGCAGGTCTAACGTCACCTCCAACTTATGGGCTAGACCCATGTCCGGTGGCACTTCGCCCGTCTCAACGTCGGAGATACGCGAGTGTGCGCCAACGAACACCCGTGTCGCTACGTACGACTGAGACCACGTCTCGCCTTTGGCCTTCTCCTGTGGTGTGGCCGCCCGCGCCTTCCGAATCCGCGCTTCCTTGACCAGGGCGCCGATGTACTGCGGTAACCCTTCGCCGGGGTCAACGTCTCGCACTTTTGGCATATGCCGGTTGTCTCCGTCCACTTCAGACAACGAACTACTAGCGACCGTAGCGACGGTGAAGCCATCGTGAAACCCCAAGCCGCCCCCCAAGGCTAGGAGTTGAGCATGGGCAACACCCCCGTGTACGGGCTCACGATCGACGAGTTGTGCAGGCGTTCGGACGATGCGTTCAAAGCCGCTGGGTTCGATGTCGGCTGTACCCGGCCTGCCACCTACGGGGGTGGCGGTGCCGAGAGCCAACTGCTCTCCCTCCCGCTGGTCACCCCGTCCCAACTCGCGCAACTCTGCCGCATCCTGGAAGAGGCGCGACCGTGAGCGACAAGCCGAAGCAGGAAAAGGGCTCCACCAAAGACCTGCGTGCGCGGGCCGCCGAGGAGAACCGCCGTTCCTCGTACGGCTCGGACACCGGCAAGAACACCGGCCGGAAGTGGTAGCCGTCGTGCCCCGCCACTTCCCCGACCGCATTCGCGGCCAGGAACCCCCCGTGCACCTGCCGTGCCCCTACCCTGACCGCGACCTCGACCCCGGTCCCGTCACCGGCTGCAACCAGTGCGCCGACTGGGCCCAGAAACGCAACGAGGCGCGCGACCAGGGCCGCCTGGCCGACGCCGTCCGCGCATCCATGATCATCCGCCAGCACATCAAGTGGGGCAGCCATGACTGAACACCAGCAGCTTGAAAGGCCGTTGGCCAGCTACACCCTGCCTGGCGTCACGTACGTCCCCCGCTCGGCACCGCCCCCGCCGTGTCCCCAGCAGTGCCAACTGTGCGTCGAACGGGGCCGCCAAGACAGCCGCGGGAGGGTGCCGGATGGCTGACACCGGCTGGGTCTACGAGCTAGTGCCGCATCAGGCAACATTCGCCCTGTCGACCACGGCTCGTAGCCGCTGGTCGTTGGCATGCTTGTTTCGCCAGATGATGTAGCGGCGGAT
>NZ_JBIVXW010000065.1:0-50117 GCF_044769405.1 Streptomyces sp. NPDC090442 | reverse complement strand
TGCGCAGCGCCACCCTGGCCCAGGCTGCGGCCCGCGCCGCGGACGAGAAGAGGCGCGCCGCGGTCCGGCTGGTCACGCTGCCCGCGCTCCTTCCCGGCCTGGTGCCCGCGCTCGCGGACACGGCGCGGGCCTGCGCCGGCGCCCCGCTCGTGGTCGAGACCCGTAACGAGAGTCGCCAACTGCGAGCGGCCGTGCAGTCCGGAGCCGCGGACATCGCTGTCGGCCCGTGCCCCGCTCACGGGGAGGGCCGCGTCGACCACTTGGCGGCGGACGAGACCGTGGTGGTGTGCCCGTCGGACGACCAACTCGCCGGGCGTGAGAGCCCGTTGGAGGACCTGCTGCGGCGTGACTGGATCGTTCACCGCGGAGCGGGAGGGAGCCCCCAGGACCTGGTGGTCGGCACGTGCGGGGACGACGGCGTCTCCTGGCCGTTGCCCGTGGCCGACGTGCCCACCGTCGAAACGGCCGTCGCGCTCGCCCTGGCCGGCGTCGGAGTGACCGTGGCGCCGCGCAGCGCACTGCCCCACGAGGCGGACGACTGCTTCATCCACCTCGTACCCAGACAGTTCCGTGAGACCTCGATCTACCGGGCGGCGGGAGCGCCAGAGCCGGTCGAGGGGTGCTGCCAGGCACTGCGGACCGCGGTGGCCCACGCCGCAAGAGAGCGCGTAGAGGGGAGGGAATACCTGCCGCCGGGCGACAGGCACACCGTTCGAGGAGGCGGCTCATGACCAACACGGACTCATTCACCGGGGGTTCGAGAGGTTCCGGGGTGATCGACGACGCTCACGTCGGAGACATCCGCGGTGCGCTGGGTTCGATCCATGCGGACGACGTCGGCCCTCGTCCACGGGTCGGCGCCAAGTTCAAGACCCTTCTCGCCATCGTCGGCCCGGGGTTGATCGTGATGGTCGGTGACAACGACGCCGGCGCCTTCGCCACCTACGGCCAGGCGGGCCAGAACTACGGCACCACGCTGCTGTGGCACTTTTGCTGCTGATCCCCGTGCTGTACGTGAACCAGGAGAACTCGGTTCGTTGAGGCGCGAGGCCGGAGCCGGCTCGTGGAGGCGTAAGGGGACAACTCAGCAGGGCCTCCGCTCGCGTGAGACCCCTCGACGGGATCAGACGGTGAGGACGAGCTTGCCCTGGAGGTGACCGCGGTCGAGCAGTCGGTGCGCGTCGGCGACGCGCTCGAACGGGAACGTCTCCTGCACGTGGACCCGGAGCCTGCCCTGTTCGACGAGTTCGACGAGACCTCGCAGGGCGACCGGATCGGGGTCGACCGCGATGCCGCTGAAGCGCATACCGGCGGCCTCGTACCCGGCGGCAAGCTCCGCATCCTCCTCGGCGACCGCCGTCACCAGGTGACCGCCTGGGCGGAGCACTTCGAGCGACCGCTCGACGGTGTCGCCGCCGATGGTGTCGAGCACGACGTCGATGTCACGGACCGTCTCGGTGAAGTCGACCGCCGTGTAGTCGATCACCTCGTCGGCGCCGAACCCCTCGACGAACCTCCGCTTGCTCCCCCTCGCGGTAGCGATCACGTGCGCGCCGAGCGCTTTCGCGATCTGGATCGCGACGTGGCCGATCCCGCCACCGCCGCCGTGGACCAGGACGCGGTCGCCCTCGGTCACGCCGCCGAGGTCGACGAGGCCCTGCCACGCCGTCAGCCCGACAATCGGCAGCGCCGACGCCTCGATGTGCGAGAGCGAGGCCGGCTTGCGCACCAGGTGCAACGCCGGCGCCGACACGACCTCGGCGTACGCGCGCGCCGCCCGCGGGAACAGCGGCATCCCGAACACCTCGTCGCCGGGCCTGAACCGCCACGTCTGCGGCCCCTGTTCGACCACGCCGCTGATGTCCCAGCCGAGGACGAACGGCGGCCGACCGATCAGCGGGAACTCGCCGGCGCGCAGGCGCGCCTCCAGCGGGTTCAGCCCGATCGCTTTGACGCGGACGAGAACCTCCGTCGGGAGGGGCTGGGGCTCGGGCGCGTCCACGATGGTGAGCACCTCGGGACCGCCGAGCGTGTGCTGGGTGATGACTCGCATGACTCTCCTACTTTTGAAGGGGGGAGAGAACCCAGACTATGAACGTGACAGGAACCAGCACGTACCTTAGGCGCAGGTACCTTTGGCGCCATGAGCGGTTTCGGTCCCGGTGATCCCTTCCTCGCCGACTGTCCGGCGCGTCTGGCGGTCGAGCTGATCGCCGACAAGTGGACGGTGGTCGTGCTCTACGGCCTCAGCAAGGGCCCGGTGCGCCATGGCGAGTTGATCGAGCTGATCGGCGGCATCTCCCGCAAGATGCTCACCCAGACGCTCCGACGGCTACAGGCACACGGACTCATCCGCCGCCACGCCTACGCCGAGGTGCCGCCCCGCGTCGAGTACGAACTCACCCCGCTCGGGGCGACGCTGATCGAACCGATCCACATGCTGACCGAGTGGGCAAGGGCCAACGGCGACGCCGTGCTCGATGCACTCGACGCCGACCCCGAGCCGGTCAACCACAGCGACTGACGGGCACGAGTCGAGGAACCGGCGAAGGCCGGCTGTCCTATTCCACTGCATGCCTTTGATGGTCAGCCGCCTGTCAGGGCGGCTGACCATCGGACTTCACGGCTATGGACGTCGATTCCCCCACCCGCACAGCTTGACGAAGATCGCTGTTTGGCACGTGCACGCCTCACACCCAGCACGGCCACGAACCGAGGGTCTACTGGTCGGTGATGGTCTTTTCAAGGAGGAGCGCGAGGATCGACTCGGCAGGTGTCCACAGCAGGGCACCACCGATTCCCGGCACGACACGGTGTTGAGCACCGGGCACACGGGCAGCGAGCAGTGCTCCGTTATCGGGCGAGTGGCTGGTGTCCTGCTCGCCGTACCAGATATCGACGGGGACATCGATCTCGTCGAGGGCGAACGGCCACCGTCCCATCGCCAGGACCGTGTCACGGGCGTAACCAGCGGCACCCTGAGCAAATCCCTCGTCCAAGGCCCTGCGGAAACCAGCCACGAAATCAGGATCCTGGTACACGGCAAGGTCGCACCCTGGGCTCCCGGCCATGACCATGTCCCACATCGCATCCGCAGTGAAGCCGGCAAGAGACTGCTCGGCGCCAGCTGGATCGCACGCAGTCCGCTCAACGAGACCACGCAGGTCCGCGTTCAGAACCGAAGCGAACTCCGGCCTGGCGACCTCGTCCGCACCGGAGACGACAGCCAGTGCCGAGGCGATCCCCTCCGCAGCGCAGGCGAGAGCGAACGGCGCACCTTGCGAATTCCCGACCACAACCGGTTGCCCCAGCCCTCTCAGCACGACGCGGCGGAGCCCACCCGTCCCTCCTTGAAGGCGATGAGTGAGCTCCTTGGTGCGCGCACGAGGCAGCGGCTGCCTCACCAGTGACTGCGTTCCTGCCAAGTCACCGGTGTGGTCCGCCGCTTGTTCGGGGCGCCGGCCGCGGGGCATCCTTCGTTGCCGTTCGGCGGTGTTGTGGTGCGGACTTGGCCGGCACCGGCCTCCCGCTCGGGGCGTGGCAGCCGACCACGTGAAGTCTCGCTACGGCGTTGCCGTTGCTGAACTTCATGACGACCAGGTAGTTGCCGGGCCCGGCGTTGATCCGCAGGAAACCCCGGACGTGTTGGGCTCTGGTGCTGGTGATGTGGACAACGCCCGCCTTGGTTTGGACGGATACGTACCTGGCCCCCGGATAGGGCGCTGCGGCCCCGGTCACCCGGATCGTGCGCCCGGTGCGGGCCGTGCTCGGGGTGAGGGTCAACTTCCCCGCTCCGACCGCCGGGTGGGCCGGCAAGCTGGCGGTGGAGGAACGTGCGGGCGAAGACGGTTGCGCCGAGGCCGGGTTGGCCAGGGCGACTGGAACGCAGGCAACCACGCCGCAGAGAGTGAGCGCAGAGGCAACGATTGAGCTGCGCATGGGAACCCCTTCCTCGTATGGGACCGAAGGCGAGGGCACGAAGGGGGGTAGGGCGCCCCAGCCTGTTGTCGAGCCGCTGCGGAGGGGACGGGGTCGGGACCGCATCACGTCCTGTGCGGCGTCTGGTTCGAGCTTTCCCCTGAAGCGTGTCGTGTCGTGCCAGGCGTTCGTAGGACTCCGGGGAGGACCCGAGGGTCCTACGAACGGCCTGCTGAGGAAGGAACCCGGTGCCCGCCAGGAGGCGAACACCGCTCTGCACACCCCGACTTGCTCACCGCGACTCGAAATCCGCACCACTTGACAGGGCCAGGCTTTAGCGCACTCGGCCTTCGCGCGGACAGCGCCGTATGAGCACTCCTGCCCTCAGCCAAGTCCGCGGCCACGCGGATGCGTTGACACGCCTGCTGCCCACAGCGTCTGGCCAGCACCCTGTAGTTGATCCATCACGATGTGTTGTCGCCGCGGTGTCGGACGAAGGGCGGGTCGGGCGATCGGAGGAGCAAGGGTGGTCCGTCCGTCCTCTGCCCGGCCGATGGGTTGACGGCATGCGGGAGCGGATCGTCGCAGGTAAGGCACCTTAGGAAAGGTCGTTGCCATGCCTGTGCACTCCGCTCGTCGGCGCGGTCTGGTCCTGGCGATCTGCTGCGTCGCCATCCTCATGGTCGGCGTCGACGTCACCGCGCTGAACGTCGCTCTGCCGGCGATGGAGCGGGATCTGGGGGCCTCGGTCTCCGGAATGCAGTGGGCTGTCGCGGCCTACAGCCTGGCCATGGCCACGCTGATGCTCTACGCCGGATCGACGGGCGACCGGATCGGCCGCAAACGCGTGCTCATAGCAGGCATGGCCGTCTTCACCGTCGGTTCCGTACTGTGCGCCCTCGCGCCGGACCTGCCTGCGCTGATCGGTTTCCGCGTCCTGCAGGGCGTGGGGGCCGCCGGACTGGGCCCCGTGGCCGTCGCGATCGTCGCCAACGCCTACCCCGACCGCCGTGAGAGGGTCCGGGCGGTAGGCGTGTGGATGGGGTCCTACGGCCTCGGCCTGGCCCTCGGACCGGTGGTCGGCGGCCTCCTGGTGGGGGCCGCCGGCTGGCGGTCGGTCTTCTGGCTCAACGTCCCCCTCGGCCTCATCGGCGCGATCGCCGCGGCACGCGGCGTTGCGGAGTCGCGGGCCGCACGGCCGCGCCAACCCGACCGGCTGGGCCAACTGCTGGTCGTCACCGTCCTGGGACCGTTGGCATACGCGATCATCGCAGCACCGCGAGCGGGCCTGACAGCACCCAGCGTCCTCGCCAGCCTGGCCGTCACCGTCGCCTCGGGCCTGGCTCTGGTGGTCCACGAGCAGCGGTGCGACGAGCCGTTGATCGAGCCGGCGTTCTTCCGCGACGCACGTTTTTGCGGCGCGATCGCCGCGACGCTGTCGGTCTTTGGGACCTTGGGTGGGTTCTTCTTCCTCGCCGCGCTCTACCTTCAAAACCCCCTACGCATGTCCGCCGCACAGGCAGGACTGTGGATGCTGGTGCCCGCGGGCGTCCTGGCCGCTTCCTCGCTGTGCGCGGCCCCGCTCGCCAAACGGTACGGAACACGGCCGCTCCTGATCGGGGCAGGGCTGGCCCTCGCGGTGAGCACCTCACTGATGGCACACTTCAGCGCCGACCCCGCCCGCCCCCTGTTGGCGGTCGAGTACGCCCTGTTCGGCCTCGGCATCGGCCTCTCCAGCCCGCTGGTCCTCACCGCAGGCGTCTCCAGCCTGCCGGCCGACCAGTCCGGCCTGGCCTCGGGGATGCTGACGACCTTCGGCCGCTCCGCCTTCGCGATGGGCGTCGCCGTCCTCGGCGCGATCCTCAGCACCGGACTGCACGGCGCACCCCTGACCGACGCCACCGCCTTCACCTCCGCGGTCCGGCCCGCCTGGTGGATCCTCACAGCCGGCGGCCTCGCCACCGCTCTGCTCGGCGTACTGGTCACCACCAAGAAAACCGACCCTTCCGCAGAAAAAGCAGGCCCGGTCAACGGGGCCTACAGTCCCTCGCCTCTTTCCTCTGCGAGTTCTCACCACCGCGTGAGGTAGATCCGGCGTCGTTTCGGGACAACGTACCGGGGCGTGTTGCGGTTGCTGCGTGCCCCGTCCCCATGCCTGTGGCTGCCGCCGGTTCACCGCGGGGACGAGGGCACCTCACCGAAGCAGAGATCGCGAAGTTCTCGGCGCGGACCACCTTCCCGGAAGTGGCGCTTCGTCAGCATCCGTTCGGCGGCGGCGAGGACCTCGTCAGGGGGCGCGTTGGTGCGCCAGGTTGTGTACGCGGGTAGCCGGGCGAGTCGACGTGGGGCGGCCGGCGGGCGGCCGCGGAGCTGCCTGACGAACTGCCAGGCGCGCGGCACGATGCAGCCGATCAGCGAGATGAACAGCAGCAGGTAGATCGCTGAGAACCACACCGAGCTGTAGACGTGGAACATCCCCAGCTTGTCGTAGATCCCGCCGAGGGTGGCGTGCGAGGCCTTGAACTCGTCGACTTTGACCGGGTCGCTGCTGGTCTGAGGAATCAGCGAGCCGGGCACGGCACCGGTCGACAACAGCAACAGCAGTAGCAGCGCGATCCGCATGGAGGTGAGTTGTCGCCAGAACCAGCGGGCCCAGCCGACCAGGCCCAGTGCGGGGAGGAAGATGTCTGGCTTGGTGGAGTCGGCGTTCATGATCAATTTTGTGGTGGCTGTCAGGTGTCCTTGAGGGCGTCGCTGAGGGCTTGCAGTGCGGGGATGGCGGCATGAAGGGCGGCGCGCTGGTCCCCTGTGAGTCGCGCCAGGTGGGTCGCGAGGGTCTGCGCCCAGTGCTGTTCGATGCGGCGCAGGTCTGCGGTTGCCTGGGCGGTGGGGTGGAGCTGTACCGCGCGGCGATCGGCGGGGTCCGGTTCGCGGAGCACGAGGCCGCGGCCTGCGAGGCCGCGGACCGTGGCGCTGACGTTGCTGGCGTGCAGGCCGATCCGTCGGGCGAGGACGCCGACGCCGATGCCCGGCTCGTCCAGGACGGCGCGCAGCACCTCGTATTCCGCTGGCGGGAGCGGTTGGAGTCCGACCTCTTCTGAGCCGCGCATGCGCAAGCGCAGGACGCGGGAGAGCGCGTGCAGGGCGGGGGTCAGCTCCCTTGCCTGGTCCAGGTGGTCGCCTGTCGTCGGGTGGGGCTCTTGCGTTGACATGGATCCACGTTAGCATCAATGTATATATCTATAAGTATTAGTGTTGCCTCTGCGTGCCGAACCCACGGCTGCCGGCGACGTCCCGTTACACCTTCGGAGATCCCATGTTCCCGCTGACCGCGACCTTGGGGCTGCTGTCG
The DNA here is from genome assembly GCF_044769405.1 of Streptomyces sp. NPDC090442. Taxonomy (NCBI): domain Bacteria; kingdom Bacillati; phylum Actinomycetota; class Actinomycetes; order Kitasatosporales; family Streptomycetaceae; genus Streptomyces; species Streptomyces sp. NPDC090442. Next base: position 42,847 of record NZ_JBIVXW010000065.1, on the reverse strand, counting down.
TTCGTGACCCCGCTGGCCACGGATATGTACCTGCCCGCCTTCCCGCAGATGACCGGCGAGTTGCACAGCAACGCCTCCGGCATCCAGCTCACCCTGACCGCCTTCATGCTCGGCATGGGCCTGGGGCAACTGGTTCTCGGCCCGGTCTCCGACCGCTTCGGCCGACGTCGCCCCCTCCTCGCCGGGGCAGTGGTCATGATCGCCGCGTCGATCCTGTGCGCTCTCGCACCGTCGCTGAACACCCTGATCGCGCTGCGTTTCGTCCAAGGCTTCAGCGGTGCCGCCGGCGTCGTCATCGGACGGGCCGTCATCTCCGACATCGCCAAAGGCAACGCCGCGGCCAAGCTCTTCGGCACCCTGATGACCCTCACCGGCCTCGCCCCGATCATCGCCCCCCTCATCGGCGGCACCCTGACGGAGTCCACCGGTTGGCGAGGCATCTTCCTGGTGCTGGCCGGCGCATCCGCCCTCGCCCTGCTGTGCTCCGCCCTCTTCGTCCCCGAAAGCCTGCCCCAGGACAGGCGGCACACCGGAGGCATACGCGCCACCGCGCACGCCCTGCGCGACGTGCTGGGAAACCGGACCTACCTCGGCTACGCCCTCTCCTTCGCCCTGGCCTTCGGCATGCTCTTCTCCTACATCGCCGGATCCGCCTTCCTCTTCCAGAAGATCCTCGGCCTCAGCGTCGGCCACGCCTCGCTCGCCTTCGCCTCGGTCGGCGTCATCGGCACCATCGCCAGCATGGTCGGAACCAAGCTCGTCGGCCGCTTCTCCCCTCAGGGGCTCCTGCGCACCGGCCTCTACACGATGGTCGTCTGTAGTGCGGCGCTGTGCGCCATCGCCCTGACCGGCCGGCTCACCCTGGCGCTCACCATGGTGCTGCTCTGCCTGGTCTTCGTCGGCATGCGCCTGGTGACCGCCAACGCCGGAGCCCTGGCCCAAGCCCAGGTCCCGCACGCCGCAGGGTCCGGCTCAGCCGTACTGGGCACGCTGCAGAGCGCACTGAGCGCCGCCGTCGCCCCCCTGGTCGGACTCGGCGGCGAACACACCGCCGTCCCGATGTTCCTCGGCATGACCCTCTGCGCCGCGCTCGCCCTCGGCTCGCTCCTCCTGACCCGTTGCGCGACACCCCCCACCGGCGACACCACCAAGAGCAAGCGGCCCGCCGCGCACGCCCGGGCCTAACCGCACCGCCCACCACCCCACCCCCGCAGCCATGGCACGTGACCCACCGCACCTCGCCCTGATCCCCTGACCCATCGCACACCCCGCGACACCCGACAAACCCCTCAGAGGAACACCAGATGCACAGCACCGCCTCCCTCTCCACGCCCCTGCCCGGCCGCCCGGTCCGCGTCCTCGGTATCTCCGGCAGCCTGCGGGTCGACTCGCACAACACCGCCGCACTCCGAGCGGTCGCCGCCCTCGCCAACCCCGCAGTCCAGCTCACCCTCTTCGACGGCCTCGCCGCCATCCCCCCGTTCTGCGAGGACTGCGAAAACGACCCCGCCCCGGCCGTCGAGGAACTGCGCTCCGCGCTGCGCGAGGCCGACGCCCTGCTGATCTCCACCCCCGAGTACAACTCCACCGTCCCCGGCCAGCTCAAGAACGCCCTCGACTGGGCCTCACGCCCCTACGGTGACTCCCCACTGACCGGCAAGACCACCACCCTCATCAGCGCCAGCCCCAGCGCCTACGGCGCCCAGTGGGCCCAGGACGACCTCCGCAAGATCCTCACCACCTGCGGCGCGCACGTCACCGACCACAGCCTCGCCATACCCGAGGCCCACACCGCCTTCGGACCCGACGGCCTCCCCCACCACCCGGACCTCCACACCAACCTCGCAACCCTCCTGCACCACCTCCACTGAGCACACAGCCGCACATCCCCATTGGATAGGCGTGGCGAGCCGACACCCACCGCCCGCCACGCCCCGCAGCCACGCCTCACAGTCCGTCAAACACACCCCACACCACGAGCAATCTCCACGATGCAAGAAAGGGCGAGACGACTATGCGTCTGATCGAACCCGTATCGCAGCCCACGGGGCTGGCCTTCTGCTCCGGCTATGCGCTGGAGCCCGGGGCGCAACTGGTCTTCCTCAGTCTGGTCACCCCACAACGCAACGGCAGCATCCCCCCGACCAGCCACGAGCAGATGCACGCCTGCCTCGACAACCTTGAGACCTCCCTGCAACTGGTCGGGGAAGGCGCCGAGCCGGTCAAGCTGCACTACTTCGCGACCGAAAGCCGGGAGATCGGTGCGGCCGGGCAGTCCTGGGACGAACGCTACGGCCGTCAACTGGCCGCCGCCTGGCTCGAAGGGCCCGCCACCCCCGTACACGGCGCCCGGGTGACGATGGACCTGTGGGCGGTGGCCCCGCCGGCAAGTCGGCCGCAGGGGTTGCGCCGGGTGTGGGATGAAGGGCCGGTGCCGGTGGCCACCGTGGTCGACAGCGCCGCCACCCTGCACGCACTCACGGCCGCTCCCACCGGGCCACCGGCCGCCCAGGGCGGTCCCGAACAGGACATGCTCAGCTGCCTCCACGACCTCGAACGCCAACTGGACACCCTCGGCACCTCGCCTGCGGGTCTGGCCAAGCTGGTTGTCTACGTCCGGGACGCGAGGACGTGGCCGGCGCTGCAACACATGCTCACCGGCCGGTACGGCCGTGACTGCCCCGCCATCACCCCCGTCGTGGTGGCCAAGACCAACCACCCGGAACGGTGGGTGGAGTTGGCGGCATGGGTGGCCACCGACCACGGAGCCAGCCCCGCGCCGAACAGTGGTATCGGCTCAGTCGACCTCCGTGGACGACTCCTCGCCTCCGCCGGCACCGGCTCGATCCCGATCTTCATCGGCGGCACCGCGCAGGAGATGTACACCGGCTACGTGCCCCCGGCCACCATCGAGGAACACACCCACATCGCGATGCGCAACCAACTCGCCATCCTCGAAGCGGCCGGAACCTCCCTCGACCGCGTGATCAAGTCGACCTGGTACCTGACCGACCTCCGGGAACGCCCCGGCGTGGAAGCCGTCGCCCGTGAGTACTTCGGGCGGGACCTGCCCACCCCCTCCTTCGTGGAAATCTCCCGCCTGGCCCCCCTCGGCGCCCGACTCGAAGCCGACTTCTGGGCCGGCATTCCCCGGTAGGGGGGGCGAAAGTCGGTTGGGTCACGGGGCGTTAGCCACCGCGCCCTTCCGCCCCTCACGTAACTCGGCGATCGGCCAGGCCAGTTGGGCCGATGGATGATTGCGGTCGGGTGCGGGCAACCTCGGCATCAGATCGCAGTGCGATCGCACCCTGGCTTGACTCACCCCGGTTCAGACATCGAGTCGGCCGGGGTGGTGCGGGCTGGAGCGGGCCGCTCGGCCGCCGGGGAGGCAGTGGTCGCGGTGCGCCGGAACTCGCTCGGGTTGGCACCTCGGACCCGTTTGAACGCTGCGCTGAACCCGAACGGGTCGGAGTAACCCACGGCGCGGGCAACGTCCGCGATGGTTGCGGACTCCTGCTCGACCAGGAGGTCTGCCGCGAGCGTCATGCGCCAGCGGGTGAGGTAGGTCAGTGGCGGCTCCCCGACGAGGTCGGCGAACCGCTTGGCCAGCGTCGAACGCGACACCCCGGTGCGCCGAGCGAGCGCGGCGACCGTCCATGGCGCGGCCGGTTCGGCGTGCAGCAGGCGCAGAGCCTCGCCGGCCACCGGGTCCCGCTGGGCGGCCCACCAGGCCGGGGGCTCGCCACCGGGCCGGTCGAACCACTCGCGCAGCGTGCAGACCAGCATCCAGTCCAACAGCCGGTCGAGCACTGCCTGTTGGCCCGGCGCGTCGACGCAGACCTCGGCGGCGAGATGGTCCAGTACGGGGTCGGCCGTGCCCCCGCCGCCCACGCGTAGGACGACGGGCAGCGCGTCCAGCAGTCGGTGGCTGATCTCGCCGCGTACCGGATAGGCGCCGACGATCAGGGTCGTCGCGCCGGCGACGTCACCGGCGCCCGCGCCGCGGTCGTTCCAGCCGCGCCGGTGCCGGGTCCCGCCCTGCTCGGGCGTCGCGCAGTGCTCGCCGCACGCAATCGGTTCGGCTCGGGTGCCCGGCTCGTCTACGAAGGTGAAGGTCGCGGGGCCGCGCACGACGATCGTCTCGCGGGCGCGCAGCGGCTCGGGCGGACGGCCCTCCGGCACGATCCAGCCCGCCCCGTCAAGGACGGTGCACAAGGTCAGCGGCGCACCGTCCACGAAGTGCAGGGCCCAGGGCGGGGACAGGGTCGAGCTGCTGAACAACGAGCCGTGGGCTCGCACCCCGCGGATCAGGTCACTGAACACGTCCACCCCACCAAGGCTAGACGAACACACAGGCGATCCGGCTTTTCACCCATGGAATCGTCCGTATCGGCCGCGTTCAATCGGAGTCATGAACAACGACACCACTCTCGTCCTCGGCGCAACAGGCAAGACCGGCCGGCGGATCGCTGCCCGACTGCGGCTGCGCGGCACGACAGTGCGCGCCGCCTCCCGATCGAGCCGGGCCCGCTTCGACTGGTCCGACCCCACCGGCTGGGATGCGGCCCTGCGGGGTATCGCCGTCGCCTACATCGTGCCCCCGCGCGTGCCGGGCCCGGTGCACGAGTTCGTGGCCCGGGCCGAGGCTGCCGGAGTGCGTCGGCTGGTCCTGCTCTCCGGGCGCGGCGCCGACACCTGGGGCGACTCCGCGTTCGGCCTGGACATGCGGTCGGCCGAGGACGCCGTGCGCGGCTCGGCGCTGGAGTGGGCCGTCCTGCGGTCGTCGAACTTCGCTCAGAACTTCGACGAGGACGTCTTCCACGCCCCGCTGCTCGCCGGGGAGTTGGCGCTCCCGGCCGGCGTGGTTCCCGAGCCGTTCATCGACATCGAGGACGTCGCCGACGTCGCGGCCGCGGTGTTGACCGAGCCCGGTCGACACGCCGGACGGGTCTACGAGCTGACCGGACCGCGTGCGCTCACCTTCGGCGAGGCGGTTGAGCTGATCTCCCGGGCGTCCGGGCGGGCCCTCGCCTACCGGCAGATCTCCCCCGCCGAGTACGCCGCGACGCTGGTCGAGGAGGGCTTGAGCGAGGACGACGCCCACCACGTTGCCGAGATGTTCGTGCTGATGGAACGCGGGCTGATTGCCGCGACGACGGACGACCTCGCCACCGTGCTGGGACGGGCGCCCCGAACCTTTGAGGACTACGTCGTGCGGGCCGCAGCGGCGGGAGCCTGGCAGCGATGATCGCCCGGCGGCTCCGCCGCACCGCGCGGCCCGCCGTCCTTGCGCGGGTGTGCCAGGTGCATGTTGACCTGCTCGACCGCGGCCCTTCGCCCCTCAGCAGCGCTGGTACAGCGCACGTCCGCGCAGGCCGAGCGAGAACACGTGAGGCGCACCGTGCACGAGGTCACCAACACCGCCTCCTGCCCACTGCGACGGCGCCTGCTCGTGCCCAGGGAGTGGGCGCACGATGCGGTGCGACGACGCAAAGTCCGGGACACCCAAGGAGATCGAGCACCGCCCCGGTCACCCGATGCTTTGCTGCCTCATGCTGCGCAGGGTGTCGTTGCGGGAAGCCGGCCCGCGTGGAAGGCGGCTGGTGACGCTCCCATGAGCCGGTGGAAGTCGGCCGTCATGTGCGACTGGTCGTAGTAGCCGGCATCCGAGGCGAGTCGCGCCCACCCCACCGAGCCCGCCCCGGCCAACACCGTGCGGACGCGCTGGATGCGGGCGAAGCGTTTGGGCGACAGGCCGACCTGGTCGGTGAAGAGGGTGCGCAGGTGGCGTTCGCTGACCGACAGGCGCCCGGCGAGCGCGCCGACCCGTCCATAGGTGGTGGACAGCGACGCGACGGCCTCGCGAAGCAACCGATCACTCGGGCCTGTGCCGTTGGGCAGGTTCTCCAACAGCGCGGCCTCGACGCTCCGCAGGATCGAGCCTGGGGCGGTCAGCTCGTTGAGACGGTTCTCCAGGCGCTCGGCGCGGTCGCCCCACACGTCGGTCAATGGCACCGCCTCGTCCCGTAGTTCGCTGGCCGGGACGCCCAACACCGCCCGGGTCGCACCGGGACGCAGTCGGACCCGGATACACAGCGGCAGTTCCTTGCCGGGGTGGTAGGAGGCACGGCTGCGCGGGCCGACCACCCGCAGTTCGCCACCTCCGGTGCCGAGCCTGCGGTAGACCAACGCGGTGGCGGCACCAGGCAGGTGCACCAGCGGCAGGGCGCCGTCGGGCCGCAGCAGCAGCACGTCGGCGATCCGCGCGGCCAACGGCACATCGCCGAGGGAGGAAACGCCCGGCTCACCGACGACGTGCACACCGTCCTCGGCCGTACGGCGCGCACCTACGCGAGCTGGGCCGACGACCACCGGGCCGCGTTCGACTGACCCAGGCACGCAGCACGACCAACCGCGGTGCGGGGGCCGACGGTTGCCGGCCCGGCCCAAGGACGAGCACGAACCGGCAACCAACAGTCTGGGCGCGACAGCCAGGCTGTGGGCCGGCCAGGCCACCTCGCCACCGAAGGCCCAGTCAGCCCAACTGCACTTCGTGGGAGTCCAGTTGGCAGCGCATGTCGCGCAGATGATGACGCAGTTCGTGCAGCGTGTGCACGGCGAGCCAGCGCAGCGAACGTTCCTCGCGCTCGGGGTAGGTGTACACCAGTGTGCGGTCCCAGTCCGTGGGCGACAGCCGGTCGAGAACGTTGGCGAACAGCAGTGCCGCATCACGGAGTTGACGGGCGACGTCGGCCGGCCGCTGCTCTGCGTATCCGTCGTGGTCGACCCGCTCGTCGCGCCCCATGGGCTCGGCGACGGGTTTTTCACAGCGCCGCGCGGCCAGCACCCGCTCGCGCTGGGCCAGCAGTACGTCACGCACGTGGCAGGCGTACTCAAGAGCGGACCACACCTCCGGCGCCGAACGCCGCCGCAACACCGCCGACCCGGCCCCCAACATGCCCTCGTACTCACCTATACGCCCCCTGGCGAGCTCCGACACCGCGGGAGCCAGAGAGAGGTCGTACGCGAAGCCGCATTCCCTACAAGCTGTCATGCCCGCACGATAACGACACGGCTCCCGCGAGCACTACGGAGACCGACCACATCGGCTATTCCGTATGTCTGGACGCCTCTCGCTCCTCCTCCGATCGGTGGAGGCCGCCGTCCTCCACCACCTCCCTCACCAGGCCGACTGCCGTGCGTCGTGCGCTTTCCTACCGTGGCCGCAGGACCCGAACCGGAGGAGAGCGGAGCGATGTCACAGACGGTCGAGCGCGTTGTGGTCGGAGTGAACGGATCGGCCAGCAGTGTCGAGGCGCTCCGGCAGGCCGCGGAGGAGGCCCAATGCCACGACGCTGTGCTGTGCCCTACGTACGTCTGGGCACCCCCGGGCGGGGAGGCGACGGACGGTCGGATCCCGCCCCCGTGGGAGGTGTGCGCGTACTGGGAGCAGGAGGCCGACGACATCCTGGCCGAAGCGTGCCAGAAGGCGCTCAGCACGGCGCCGTACGGCCTACGCGTCGTGCCCAGGGTCATCCGGGGGCCGGCCGGGGCTGCTCTGGTTGCCTGCGCCGACCACGACAGGGACCTCCTCGTCATGAGCGCCGGCAGCCATGGAGCGCTGTACCGCTGTTTCCACGGTTCGGTGAGTTGGTACTGCCTCAAGCATGCGCACTGCCCCGTTCTCGTCGTCCGCACCGGCGACGAGAACGGGCTGTGAGGCGTCAGTGCCCGCTGTCGCTGCCCGCCAGCTTGCGCTCGAAGTTCACCGCGGGGAAGTTCCAGCTCTTGTCGAGGACTTTGGTGCCGAAGACGTTCAGTTTCGCGAAGAACGTGCCGGTGAGATCGGTACCCGCGTACAGCGCCCAGTCGGCTTCGCTGCCCTGGGGCTGCTCGCTTCCTGTGAAGCCATGGGCGTCCGCCTTGAGATACGGCATGAAGTCAGCTGTGACCCCCACCGATCCGTAGAGCCCGACCTGCGTGTGGGTGCCGACTCCTGACTTTGCGGTGGCCGAACCCTCGATGCGAGCCGCGGTGCCCGTGCTGACCGGGTCCGGGCCGGACAGTGCCGTCCAGCCGCGGTTGGCGTCGTATACCCCTCCGACCTCCAGGCGTCCGTCGGTGCGCTGCTCGGCGTCGATCGTGATCTTGCCGTTGGCAGAGATGTCGTAGAAGTAGTCGACCTTGAGATTGAGCACGATCGGCACGGGGCCGAGCCAGACGGTCTTGTTGACGTCGACCTCCGCTGCCGGGATGTGCAGCGGTCGGTGCCCGGTGTCGTACGAGGCGGAGCCTTCGGCGTGGGCGGCGAAGCCGTAGTTGTAGTCCGACGCAAAGCCGATCTTCGCCTTGGAGGGCGCGACCGAGTACCAGTGGGCCCGCTCGTAGGCGAAGAGCAGTTCCGGACGCAGCTCCAACCACCCTGACAGGGCGGAGGCATGGCCCTGCGTCGGCGTGACGCCCGACGGCATCGGGACGTTCACGTCGATCCGTATCCCCCGGCCGTTCGACTCGCCGACCGAGGCGTGGCCGCCCTTGGCGAGGGACTTGGCCTTGAGGTCCGCGGCGGTCAAGGGGGTGCGCAGGTCTGCCTTGGCGTCCCCCAGGAGCTCCGTGAGGTTCGCCCGCGTGGTGTCCAGCCGGACCGCGCCACCTGCCTGGGGATGCACGGCCACGACCCTGACCAGGGCACCGTGCGGCACGGCTGCCGTCGCCGGACTGGCAATGACATCCCCCGCCTTCAACTCCCCAGCGTTTTGCAGTCCGTTGGCAGATCTTCCGGAGAGCAGTGCATGCCCGCCGCCGGCGTCGTAGTCCGTCAGCCGGGCGTCACCGATCTGGACGGGAGTGACCTGGCCATTGGCTGTCGGCCTGACCGCGACGACGGCGTTCTTGTCGGCTGGTCCGTTGCCCGCCGTAAGGACGGGGACAGCGCCGGGACCGGAGTCGGCGGCGGCCGGGAGCGCTGCCGCTGGCACGGCCACCCCGGCCAGCAGCACGGGGATGAGGACGAGACGGGCTGAGAACTTCATGGACTTCCTTCCGGGAAAAGGCCGTCCGAACTCCACCCTGGGAAGAATCGGCCCCTTGGCCACCGGAAACACCCAAACCCGGCAGGCCGCGAGACAGCAAGAAGTATCTTTCGACGGACGATGAGACACGGTCTACAAAGCTGGGCGTCTCGTCCCTGCCAGGCCCGAAGTACCTGGTCACCGCCGCATATAGAGGGGTGGCCCCGTGCCGCTGAGCACCCGCGCGTGACGGAGGCCACTGTCCCGGCCCGCAAGCCCGCCAACGGCAGGGGCCCGGCCCGGGCCCCTTGTGGATGCGACGCATACTCACCGCCCAACCCCTGGACGGTGGGCCTCGCCTTTGCAACGCATTCCATTGGCCGGTCGTACATGTCCGAACTCGCGCTCGGACGGCCGCAGCGACGGCTTGTGCTCGGCGTGCGCTGCGGTGCGCTGCTGTCGCACGGCTTCGACGTCACCGCGCTCAACGTTGCCCTGCCGGTCATGGAACGGGAGTTGGGAGCGACGATCTTGAGCATCCAGTGCGTCTTGGTCACCTACAACCTGGCGATGGCGGCACTGATGCTCCTCTGCGGCTCGGTTGGAGACCGTGTGAGGCCGGACCTCGTGCTGCAGGTGGGGTTCGCGGTATTCACCATCGGATCGGTTTGCTGGTGACCGGGTCGGGCTCGACGGACAGGAGCGCGCGGCAACGCCCGGCATCGCCTTCGGCAGGCTGCCGAACGAACTTCATGGAGCTCTCACCACTTCGTTTCTTCCGGCCCAAGGGTTTCCTGATCTCCGTGCTTGCCCACGCTCAAGCTCTTCATGTCACGCGATGCGTTCTGGCGCCCGGTCTGGGACAGTCCCGGCGCCGGAGTTCGGCATCCTGATGAGCCGCCCGTGGGCGGTCGTGCGCTTTGCTATGTCACTCACACTCCTTTCCCCTTCGCACGGGGCGTCACAGTCCTTGACGGGGCTGCTCCAACGCGATGAAGGAACGCTTGCTCCGGCCGCCACGCTCGATGGTGCCGGCGTACTCCTCGCAGCCCTGCCCTTCCAACACGATGGTGGGTGACGACGCGTGGTCGGGGCCGACCATGGCCGTAAAACTGACTGGGGCGTCGGCCATCTGGTAGCGGAGCGAGGCCGCACCGGACTCCGAGGGCAGCCGGGTCGTGGTGATGAGGAAGGTGTCCGTCCCTCCCGGGGTGAGGACGTGCCCGGGCTCTGGGGCCCGATCGAAGGATCCGGACACGGACATGGAGGTCAAGACGAGGGCGTGAGTCGACAGATTGCCGACGGTGACCTCGTAGGAGTCGTGTTGCGGTATGGGCACTCCCGACTCGATGGCCATGATGAGGTTCTTGAACTCTTCTTCGGTTTGGTCCTTGTTCATGCCACCCAGGTTGGGCCGCCGGAGAGGGCTGTGCCGTCGGTTGGTGGTGGGGACGTGAGGGGGATGGCGGACCACCCGATCGGCTGACTCCGATGTCCGCTTGCTCTCGCTGCGCTTCGGTACTGTCGCGACCGTGCGCCGTCACGACACCGACCACCGTAGACACGGGCACAACGGTGCGATGAGCGCCGAGGCATCCCGCTCTGTGGCGTGGGTACGCCTGCTGATGCTGGTGCCACTGGCCATGGCAGGCCGCTACGTTGGCGCCTATCCCACCGGCCCGTGGTTCGGCGTCCTGGTCGCCGCCTACGCGTTGTGGTCGGTGGCGCGCCTGCTGTGGGTGTATCGCCGCCCCGTCGCTGGTATGCGCAGTGCGGCGGCCGCGGTGGCGGTCGATCTCGCGCTGATCACCGCCATGGCCGCGGTGTCCGGGGGTCAGAACTCCGCAGTCCGCTACGCCTACTTCATGTGGCCCATGGCCACGGTCCTGTGGCAACTCCCCAAGGTGACAGCCGCGTTCGGCGCCGTCTGCATGGTCGGCTACGCGGTGGTGTCCCTGCCGGACCTGCTGAGTCATGGGTCGAGCCATGTCTGGCCGGTGCTCGTGGACCTGGCGTACCTGCTGTGGACCGTCCTGGCGTCCGTGGTCATCGCCGTGCTGCTGCGCCGGCGCACCCGACGGGTCACCGAGCTGCTCCGTGCCCGTGAAGTGCTGCTGGAGGACGCCCTCCAGGCGGAGCAGCGCGAACGCGGCGACCTTGCGGACGCACTGCACGACGGGCCGGTGCAGACCCTGTTGGTGGCGTTGCAGGACCTGTACGAACTCCAGGAGCAGGAGCCCGGCCAGGCACAAGCCGGCGGGGACCTGCTCACCCGCGCATGCGCTGAAGTGCACTCCACCGTAAGGGAGTTGCGTGGGGTCATCTTCGATCTGCACCCGCAAGTCCTGTCCGCTGAAGGGTTGGGGCCGGCGCTGCGGTCCGTAGCGCACCGAGCCGCCCAGCGTGGTTCCTTCACCGTGCACTGCGACATCCGGACCTCCGGTCGTAGCGCACATGAGGCGCTGCTGTACTCCGTCGCGCGTGAGCTGCTGGGCAACGCCGCCAAACACGCGCGGGCAAGCGACGTGTGGGTGGAGTTGCGCACGGAGGACGGCGAGACCGTGCTGACCGTCCGGGACAACGGCGTCGGCTTCGACCCGGACGTCGTCCGACGGCGTCTGCGCGAAGGCCATATCGGGCTGACCAGCCGTCGTGTGCGGGTCGAGAGTGCGGGCGGTCACTGGGTTGTGACCAGTGTGCCCGGCGGTCCCACGACGGCGGAAGTACGGCTTCCGGAGTGAGGAGGACACGCGGTGCGTTCCCGCTCTGATCGCAGTGGCAGTCCCGCCAGGCGCATGTGCCTGGCGGTGGTCGTGTTGGTGGCTGCCTCGGGTGCGGTGGAGGCGCTGTCCTTCACCGCGCTCGACCACGTCTTCGCCGGCGTGATGACCAGCAACCTCGCCCTGCTGGGCATGGCGGCCGGGCAGGCCCGCGGGGCCGGGGTGCGTGCGGCCGTGCTGGCTCTGGGCGGCTTCGGTGCCGGTACGGCGATGGGCGCCTGGGCCACCCGCGGCGCGGAGGAGACTGACGAGCGCTGGTCCGCGCCGGTGCTGTACTGCCTGCTGGGAGAGGCGGCGCTGCTCGCGGCGGGCGCCGGTGCGTGGGCCGCTTCCGGCGGTACGCCCGGCGGCGTGACCCGGGACGTGCTGCAGTGCGGGGCGGCAGCGGCCATGGGCGCCCAGTGCGCGGCCATGGTCGCGGCGGGCCGGGCAGCCGCCCCGACGACCTATCTCACCGGCACGCTCGCCACCTACATCGTGCGCGCCCCGGGCAGCGGCCCGGGGCGCTCCGACCCCTGGGTTCCCGCCCGCTTCGCCGCATTGATCGCAGGTGCGGCAGCGGCCGTGGTACTGCACCAGACCGCCCCGGCCTGGGCGGGGGTACTCCCCGCCGCGCTCGTCGCCGCGGCTGCGCAGACTGCGGCCGGGTCATGGTGGACGCGGCGGTAGGAGACGACCGGAGGACGCGATCGGTGGACACCGGTGTCCACCGATGCACTGGCCCAACGGTGGCTGATGCAGGAGTCCCCGGCTCCGTACGGTCGTATCCGGTCCCGGGGTTGCTCGGCCACGAGCAACCGTCCCCGACAGTCATGGGAAAGGTCATGTCCGCTCTGACCAGGTACGACATCCGACGCTGCGGCACGGCGGTGCCGCGCGGGCAGGCCCCGCTGGCCTGCGCTGTGCCACTGCGCGCAGCCTGGGCGGCATTGCTGCCCTGGGTATTGCTCTTCGTGCTGGTAGCCGTCGACGTCGTGCTGCCCATCTGGCTCGTCATCGCACCCGCACTTGCCGCCGTACCGGCCCTCGCGGCCGCGGTGGGACGCCGGGCGCGCTACCCGCTCCTGATGGGAGCGGTCACCCTGGCCGCCAGCTTCATCGACGCCTACCGCAACCACGACATCCTCGCCCCCACCCACCTGGCCACCGTGAACGCCGTCGCGCTGACCACCGTGATCGGCTGCCTCACCGGCTGGGCACGGGCACGCCAGGACCGCGAGCTGGCTCGGGTCCGCGCCACCGCCGACGTCGCACAGCAGGTCCTGCTGCGCCCGGTACCCGAACACCTGGGTCCGGTGCGGGCCGCCGTCGACTACACCACGGCGGCCGCCTTCGCTCGTATCGGAGGAGACCTCTACGACGTGGTCCTCACCCGCTGGGGCGTCCGCGCCCTCATCGGCGACGTCCAGGGCAAGGGACTGCCGGCCGTGGCCACCGCGGCCGCGGTGCTCGGCGCGTTCCGTGAAGCGGTTCACGAAGAGCCCGCTCCCGACGACGTCATGCGCCGCATCGCCCGCTCCCTCAGCCGCAGCCTCCCCCACGACACCGAGGAGTTCGTCACCGCCGCGCTGGTCTGCCTACCACCGGCCGGCGGCGCGCACGACTCCTACATCGAGGTCGTCAACTGCGGTCACCCCGCGCCCTACCTGCTGCGCCCCGACCGTCCACCGCAGTCCCTCACTCCCGCACACTGTGTCCCGCCCTTGGGAGTGCTCCCGGCCACGGATGTCTGCCCGCCGGTGCTGCGCCGGCGGCTGCGGCACGGCGACGCGGTGCTGCTCTACACCGACGGCATCACCGAAGCGCGCGACAAGGAAGGGGAGTTCTACCCCCTGGCCCAACGCCTGCCCGCGCTGGCGACCAGCGACCCTCGCCTCCTGCTGCGCCGACTGCACACCGACGTACGAGCCCACACCGGGGGCTGCCTGGGCGACGACGCAGCTGCACTGATGCTGCAGTACGACGGGTAAGGAAGGAGGGCGACCCCGCCTGGATCAATCTGCAAGTGCCAGCCCACGAGCGGAAGTTCCCCTGGCCGCACGGCAGAACCGCGGCCCGCCAAGGGACCCACGTCACCCACGCCCTTGGCGGACTGCCTTCCACAGGTTCCAGGCACTACTCCAGCCAGCGGAACTGCTCGACGCCTGAGAATTCGGTGCTGCTGTCCGCCAGCCTTCCCACGTGGCTGGCCTTGGATCCCGTAAGCGGGCACACCTCAGTAGCCGCTTGGGATCGGTGACGGCAGGCGGATGGCGTCACCGGAGTGAGGGAGAGATAAGGAGCGAGGAGACACCAGCGAAACAGGATGCCCGGTTTGCTCGGTGGTGCAAGGGCCCAGTGCCACACGAAAGCCGCATGAGCGGCTCGAAGAAAGAGTTCTCACATGAACCTGACGGCAAAGTTCTCCCGCAAGACCGCCGCGATCATGGGTAGCGCCGCTCTCGGCGTGCTGGCCCTGTCGGGCGTGGCCAACGCGGCTACCGACGGCGGCTCACAGGCATCGAAGCCCGCAGTGAACTCCGGCAGCCAGGCTCCGGCCTCTGCCGAGTACAAGTGGAGTGACGCGAACGGTCGCGGCGGCGACGGCATGGGCCCCGGCGGCGACCACGCCGGCATCCCCGCCCACAAGAAGACCAAGACCCCGGCCACCACCGACTACAAGTGGACCAGCGCCAACGGCCACAACGGCAACGGCATGGGCCCCGGCGGCAACCACGCCGGCATCCCCGCCCACAAGCGGTAATACCGTCTGCGGGCCCTCCCGTTATCTGTAAGGGCCCCTCACCGCCGTCGGGCGGGGTGGTCTCCTCGAGCACGGGGGTGTTCGAGGAGACCTGAGGGCCTTGGCGGGAAGTGGCGACAAGGTGCAGGGAGGTGCGTGATGCGGGTTCTGGTTGCCGAGGACGAGCCGGTCCTGGCGAAGATGTTGGGCCGGGGGCTTCGGCACGCGGGCATGGCAGTGGATGTGGTCCTCGACGGTGAAGAGGCTCGCGACCTGGTCGAGTTGACCGACTATGACGTGCTGGTTCTGGACCGTGACCTGCCCCGGCTGCACGGCGACACGCTGTGCCGCTCGCTGGCCTCCTCCGGAGCCCGGACCCGGATCCTTATGCTCACCGCGGCCGGCTCCCTGGATGACCGGGTCCGCGGGTTGGGTCTGGGAGCGGACGACTACCTGTGCAAACCTTTCGAGTTCCCCGAACTTGTCGCCCGAGTCCAGGCATTGGCCCGCCGGGCCGTGCCTGCCACGCCACCGCGTCTGCAGCGAGCGGGCATCACCCTGGACACCGCCCGTCGCCACGCCACGCGCGAGGGCCGCACTCTGTCCCTGACCCCGAAGGAATTCGCGGTGCTGCGGGTGCTCTTGGAGGCCGACGGCACTCCCGTCAGCGCGGAGGAACTCCTCGAACGTGCCTGGGACGCGCACGCGGATCCGTTCACCGGCGCGGTTCGCGTCACCATGAGCAAGCTCCGCGGCAAACTCGGGGCCCCCGACCCGATCCAGACCCTTCCCGGCATCGGGTACGCACTGTGCTGAAACCACGCACCATCCGCACGCGCATCGCCGTCGTCTTCGGCACCGCGTTCTTTGCCCTGGGTGCCCTCCTGCTCACCGCCGTCTACTTCCTCACCCAGCACGGCACCGGAGCCCAGGTACGAGCGATCACGAACCTGGCCAACCATCCCTCCGCCCAGGCACCAGCCCGGCCCCCCGAACCAGGCCAGCCCGTAGGACCCATCACCACGGTGCCCAGCGGTAGCGAAACCCTCACCACGGTCAGCCGGCAGATCACCGACGCCGCTGCCCAGCAGCAACTCCTGTGGTCTGTCGCCGCGCTGGCGATAGCCGCCATCCTGGCCGCCCTGGTCGGCTGGTGG
The DNA here is from genome assembly GCF_044769405.1 of Streptomyces sp. NPDC090442. Taxonomy (NCBI): domain Bacteria; kingdom Bacillati; phylum Actinomycetota; class Actinomycetes; order Kitasatosporales; family Streptomycetaceae; genus Streptomyces; species Streptomyces sp. NPDC090442. The sequence goes on along the minus strand of NZ_JBIVXW010000065.1, from coordinate 27,177 downwards.
ACCACGGTGCGCGTGCTACGTCCCGTCGACGAGATCACCACGACGGTCCGTGAGATCACGGCGACCAACCTCCATCAGCGTCTCACCACAGGTGCTCACCGTGACGAGATCACCGCGCTCGCCGACACCTTCAACGACCTCCTCGACCGCCTCCAGGCGACCTTCATCGCGCAACGCCGCTTCGTCGCCAACGCCTCCCACGAACTACGCACCCCGCTAGCGGTCCAACGCAGTCTCATCCAGGTCGGTCTGGGCGACCCCGACCCGCACGCACTCGCCGAAATCCGCAACGACCTCCTGGAGTCCAACCGCACCAGCGAAAAACTCATCGACGGTCTGCTCCTGCTCGCCCGCGGCCAACACGGCCTGGATCATTACGAGTCGGTCGACCTCACGGCGATCGCCACCCGCGAAACCGACTCGGCCGCCCCCGCGGCACGGGCAGCGCAGGTCACCTTCCGCCTGGAGCAGCAGCCTCTCACCGTCCACGGCGACCCGACGCTTCTCACCCACCTGGTCCGCAACCTGATCGCCAACGCCGTCACTCACAACCACCCCGGCGGCACCGTCGACGTCCGCCTGACCGACCACACGCTGACGGTGCGCAACACCGGCCCCCATCTGGACAGCGACACGGTCGACGAACTCCTCGAACCCTTCCGTCGCGGTCCACGCCCACGGCTCAACTCACCAGCCAGCGGATCCGGCCTCGGCCTGTCCATCGTCCAGGCCATCGCCACCGCCCACCACGCCCGTCTCACCCTGGACAGCAATCCCGACGGCGGCCTCACCATCCGCGTGCACTTTCCCACCAACCCACCGCTCCCAGATGTTCAGTGACACCGCCTCAGGGAGCCATGGAGCAACCGTTGGTGCAGGCGGCTGGCTTGCGCGGGTGGCACAACACGCGCGCCAGGCGCTCCTTTGACTGGCCAGGACGGGAGACGATGACCAGCGAGGACTCAGCTAGGGCCGGCTTCCCGGGAAGGGCGAGCGATGGACGGCGGACAGGGCGATGGCCGGGGAAGAGACAAGCCCGGTGGCGCGGGGACGGTCGGGCAGCCGAATCTCGTCGCGCCGTCGGATGTTCCCGCACTGTCTGCACGGTTCTGGGCGCTGGTCGTGGCCACGGGGGTGCTGGCGGGGGTGGCGGGAGCCGCCCTGATGGTGGTGCTGCACACGGCAGCCCACCTCACGTATTCCTACCGGTCGGGAAGTTTCCTGACTGCCGTCGAGCAGGCTGGCGCGTTGCGCCGGGTGGTGGCCCTGGCCGTCGCGGGGGCGGTGGCCGGGATCGGCTGGTGGCTGTTGCGGTGGTGGACGGGGCCCGGCAGCTCGGAGGTGAGCACGGCGCTGTGGCGGAACGAAGGGCGCCTACCGCTACCGCGGAGCCTGGGCACTGCGGTCCTGTCCGTGGTGATCGTCGGCATGGGTGCGTCGCTGGGGCGTGAGGGAGCACCGCGGCTGGCCGGTGCGGCGTTGGCCTCCCGACTGTCTGACTGGGCCCGCATGGATACCGTGCACCGCCGACTGCTCGCCGCGTGCGGTGCCGGTGCCGGGATGGCGTGTGTGTACAACGTCCCGCTGGGTGGGGCACTGATGACGTTGGAGGCGATGCTCGGCGTCGTGTCACTGCGCCTGGCCATGCCTGCCTTGGCCGCCTGCTGTATTGCCACTGCGGTCTCCTGGACGGTGCTGCCCTCCGGACCCACCTACCAGTTGCCGACAGTGGAACTGTCCGTGTCGCTGACCGTGTTCGCGGTGCTGATCGGGCCCGTCGCCGGGCTCATCGCGGTCGGCTGGGTACGGATGGTCCGGATCGCGCACCGACACCGGCCTACGGGTTGGGGGCCGCTGGTCGCGCCGTTGCTGGTGTTCACCGTGGTCGGCTTGCTGGCTGTCCCCTATCCCGAACTGCTCGGCAATGGCAAGGACATCGTCCAGGACACCTTCACGGCGCAGGTCGCCGCCCCTCTTTTGGTGGCCCTGCTCTTTCTCAAACCGCTCGCAACAGCCGGGAGTTTGGGCAGTGGGGCCAGCGGGGGCCTGTTCACCCCCACCCTCGCCACCGGCGCCCTGCTCGGCTCCCTCGTGGGGCAGGGCTGGACGCAGGCATGGCCAGCCCCGGCCGCCGGCTTCGCGGTCATCGGCGCGGCCGCCGTCCTCGCCGCGGCCATGCAGGCCCCCATCGCCGCCGTCGTCCTGATGTTGGAACTCACCCGCACCATCGACGCCCTGATGGTTCCTCTGCTCTTCGCCGTCACCGGCGCCATACTCATCTCCCGGCGGCTCGACACTCCGTCCATCTACTCCGTGCGCCTCCCCGCCCAATGACATCCCCGCGCACGACCGTCCACACAGCGTGGAGACCAAGGGGCGGCGGGAACGAGCTGCGAGGGTTCGTGGCGCGGGAGACCTTCGGTGAAGTGACCGGCTTGGTCGCTCCGAACGCGTGGAACGTCCACCAAGGCGCCCCGGGCCCGCGCGGCCGCTATCGCGGCGTACTGCGAGCGGATAGGCAATCGGATGGTCCTCCCGCACTCGGCCCGGGGACGCCGAGAGTCCGCGATCTGGGCGGCGTAGGAGCCCATCGACGACCGAGCGCGGGCTGCTACGAAGGTGATGGTCACCGGGCCGTGCCATATCCCCGAGGAGGCATGGGGCCGTGGCGTGGCCCATCGCGGGCATGAGGTGCGCAGGCGTTGTGAGCGGACAGCGGGAATCCCCCACGCGCGGACACCTGGCAACGTCGCAGGGGAGTCTGCCGCCTCGCCGTCTGTGATGGATGCCGCGTTCAGAGGGCCCGGGTGCCTGCGGTCAGTGCTGGGTCCGGGCAAGGAAAGAGCGGTACCAGGCGAGGGTGTCGTCCAGGGTCGTGTCGAGGGCGATCGGCTTGATGCCGAAGGATTCCTGGATGGCGGTGGAGTCCATCACCTGTGGTTCGGTGTGCTGGTAGAACAGCTCGGCGTAGGAGCCCATGAATACCTCGTCGAACGGCCCGAAGGGGCGCGGCTCGCTCATGATGGTGGTCTTCAGGGGCTGTCCGACCTTCCGCTCGATCTGCTGGAAGATCTCGCGGGTGGTGAGGGCCGGGTCGGTGGGCAGGTGCCAGACACGGCCGTCGCCGTCGGGCTGTTCCCCCAGGGTGGCCAGGCCGGCGGCGACGTTGCGGATGTCGGTGTAGCTGTGCGGCAGGTCGATGTCGCCCAGGGCCAGTACCTCGGTTGCGGTCAGGGCTCCGGGGAAGACAGCGCCGCCCAGGGTGGAGTTGAGCACGCCGGGGCCGACGCAGTCCGCCGAGCGGCCGAGCACGACGCGGGCACGGCCCTCGCGGTGTGCGGCCAGGTACTGCTCGTCGAGGGCGGCTCGCATCCTGCCCTTGGCGCTGGTCGCGTTCCACGGGGTGTCCTCGGTCATGACCTGGCCGTGGGTTTCGCCGTAGGGGTAGAGGGTGTCGAGTACGACCAGGCGGGCGCCTTCGGTCTCGACCGCGCCGAGCACGGCGTACTGGATGCCCGGCATCACGTCGACCTGCAGGTGGTAGGCGACGTTGACGCAGTGGTACACGACGGCGGCGCCCTTGATGGCGGCCTGGGCGCCCTCGACGGTGCCGACGTCGCCCCGGACGCGTGTGACTCCGTCGGGGGTCGCGCCGGTCCCGGAGCGGTCGACGAGACGGACCGCGTGTCCCCGGCGGGCCAGCTCACCGGCGAGAGTCGAGCCGGCCGGCCCGGCACCCATCCTCCGGCGGCTTGGCCTTCCCCTCGAACAACTCGGCCACCTGCGCTCGTACTGCCTCACGGCGCCGGCTCCCCGCAGCCGACCGCCCGGGCCCCATCCGCGTACCTCACACGCAACGGAACAGGCCAACACCCCAGCAAATACCGGGGATTCACGAATAATCACGCTGATGAGCCGAAGACGGCAATACACAATTCAGCCGTCTCGGGAAGGGCCCAACGCCCCTAATTTTCGGCCGTTCGGCCCTGGCGGCGCGCGCCAGGGCCTGAAGAGGATGAACTGATCACGCTCAATGTGGAGTGGGCGGCGTGCCTGCCCAGTGTTCGCTGGCGAAGGTTCCCGCGCGCCCTTGGCAGCAACAGCTGCTCATTGCTGCCCGCTAGAAAGAAATACCCATTGCACTCCTTACGTCAGACACCGCTGACCGCCTATCAGCGGGATATCTGGGCGGCAAACGCGGTCCTCCCCGATTCGCCCCAGTTCAACTGCGTTCTCCAGGAACGGCTGGAGGGTGAAGCAGACCTCTCACGGCTCATCGGGAGCGTGCAGCGGATCCTGCACCGGCACGAGGCTTTCCGGCTCCGCTTCGACGAGCGCGAGGGAACGCCCTACCAGTGGGCCGACGAGGATCCGCTCGTCATCGGCGTCCATGACCTTTCCGGTGAGGCCGATCCAGCCGCGTCCTGCGCCCTTTGGATGGCGGACTCCCTGGCCCGCGCGATCCCGCTCAAGCGCGGGCCGATGGTCGAGGCCACCGTGCTGGTGGAGAGCCCGACCGTGACCCATCTCCACGTCAAGGCGCACCACCTCGTCGCCGACGGCTGGACCGTCAACCAGCTGAGCCGCCAGATTCTCGCCGACTACGGCCAGGCGGCGGATTGCCTGCCCGCTGGGTCCTCGTCGGGGTATCTGGACTTTGTTAGGGAAGAGGCTGGCTACCGCGCGTCGGTCGATTTCGAGCAGGACCGCGCCTTCCACCGTGCCGAACTCCACGACGTGGTACCGGTGTTGTTCGCGCGTCGCGCGAACAGCGGCGCCCGGCAACGCTCCCGATACTCCTTCACCGTCGATGGCGCGCTGGTGGACCGTATTCGGGCCGCGGGGCACTCGCCGTTCACCTATATCTCCGCAATGTTGGGTGTCTATCTCTCGCGAGTGCACCGCAGCGCGGAAGTGGTGCTCGGGGTACCATTCCTCAACCGGCAAAGCGACCAACACAAGGACGTCCTGGGCCAGTTCGCCAATACTCTGCCGTTGCGGGTCTCGGCATCCGGCGACCGGTCAGTCGGCGACCTGCTCAAGGGGGTTTCCGCCGACATCCGCCGCCTCCGGCGTCATGAACGGTTGCCGCTCGGCGACATCCTGCGAGACCTGCCCGCCTCGGTGAACTCCCGTCAGCTCTTCGACGTCACCGTCTCCTCTCTGCGCTACGCGCGTCCGCCAGCTGTGATGGGTATCCGCCGCACGACGGAGATGCTTGCGCCCACACACGACCAGGACGTGCTGGCTGTCTATATCCGGGCCTTCGACGACGTGCCGGACATCCACATCGACCTGGACTACGCCCACGACGTATTCGACGCGGACTTTTCCATCGAGTCGGCCGCAGCCCACCTCTCCTCGCTCCTCGCGCACGGCCTGGACCTGGCGGACCGGCCGGTGGCGGACGTGCCGATGCTGGCCGACGCCGAACGGGCAGAGCTCATCGGTGGTCGCTGCCAGGGTCCTGAGATGCCGTACTCCCAAGAGGCCACCATTCACGGACTGTTCGAGGCCCGTGTCGCCAGGCATCCCGACCAGAACGCCGTGCTTGCCCCCAACGGTGAGTCGCTGACCTACGCGGAACTCGACGCGCGCGCCAACCAGGTCGCGCGGGCCTTGCGTGAGCTCGGCGTGGAGCCCGGCGACCGGGTCGCCGTGCTCATGGAGCGAGGGCCCCAGATGTTGGTCGCGCTCTATGGCGTGTTGAAGTCGGGCGGCGCGTATGTGCCGGTGGCCCCGGAGTATCCGGCCGACCGCATCCGCTTCCTGCTGACGGACAGCAGGGCCAAGGTCGTGCTGACCGGGCCGGGCGCCCCCGATGTCGAGGTCGCGCCGGGCACACCCGTACGGCGTCTGGAGGACCTGGCTCGCGGTTCGACCGCCCCCCTCGAACCGCGTGCCACCTCCCGCGACCTGGCCTACGTCATCTACACCTCGGGGTCGACCGGCAAGCCCAAGGGGGTCATGGTCGAGCATCGTTCGGTGGTGAACCGCCTGGCATGGATGCAGCGCCGTTACCCCATCGCCGGCGGCGACGTCCTGCTCCAGAAGACCCCCGTCTCCTTCGACGTGTCGGTATGGGAGTTGTTCTGGTGGGCTGTCGATGGTGCGAGCCTCGCACTGCTGCCGGTCGGCGGTGAGAAGGATCCGCAGGAGATCCTGCGCACGATCCACGACCGCGCGGTCAGCGCCGTGCACTTCGTACCCTCGATGTTCGGCCCGTTCCTGGACCTGCTCCAGGACTCCCCCAAGCTGGCCGAGCGCGCTCGGTCGCTGCGGTTTGTCTTCTGCAGCGGTGAGGCGCTTCCTGCCTCCCGGGTCGAGCAGTTCAATCGGGTCTTCGCCACCGCCGGCCAGGCCGCTCCGAAGCTGGTGAACCTGTACGGGCCGACCGAGGCGACCGTCGACGTGTCGTACTTCGACTGTCCGGCCGATCCCGGGCATCCGGTGCGGCGGGTGCCGATCGGTCGCCCGGTGGAGAATACGCGGCTCTACGTCCTGGGCGCCGACGATCTGCCTCAACCCGTCGGCGTGCCAGGTGAGTTGTGTATAGGCGGCGTCCAGGTGGCCCGGGGATACCTGGAGCGGCCGGAGTTGACCGCGGAGAAGTTCACCGACGACCCCTTCGTCACCGGCGGGCGGCTGTACCGGACCGGTGACCTTGCGCGCTGGCTGGCCGACGGCACCCTGGAATACCTCGGCCGGATCGACGGCCAGGTCAAGATCCGTGGCAACCGTGTCGAGTTGGGCGAGGTTTCCGACGCGTTGGCTGCCGCTCCCGGAGTGCGCGACGCGGTCGTCGTGGACCAGCGCTCCGACACGCGTGGTGCCTACCTCGTGGGCTACTACGTCGCCGAGGACGGCGCCGGGACGGACGTCGAGGCAGGGGCGCTGCGGGCGTACCTCGGGCGCATGCTGCCGGAGTTCATGGTTCCCACGCAGTTCGTGCGCATCGACCGGATTCCGCTGACCCCCAATGGCAAGGCCGACCGTCGTGCCCTGCCCGCGCCTGACACCGTTGGCGGCGCCGCCGCGCGGGAACCGCGCGACGCGACCGAGGCAACGTTGGTGGACATCTGGTCACGGGTGCTGGAGCGGGAGTCGGTCGGGATCGATGACGACTACTTCGCGCTCGGTGGGGACTCGATTCTGATGCTCCGGGTGCGGGCCGAGGCGGAGAAGCATGGACTGCGGTTCTCCCTCACCGACCTGGTGCACAACCCGACCGTCGCCGCCCTCGCCGAGCGGGTGGAGACCGGCCCGATGGCCGAGGACGACAGCCTGGCTCCCCTCGGGCTGGTCTCGGGGGTGGACCGGGCGAGGCTGGAAGGCGCTGAGGACGCGTTTCCGGTCTCCCGGCTCCAGCTCGGACTGCTGTACCACAGCCGCCGGCACGAGATCTCGGCCGTCTACAAGGACGTCTTCCGCTACACCCTCCGGGTCGCCTGGGACGAGGGCGCCTTCCGGCAGGCGTTCACCCGTCTCGTCGCCCGGCACCCGGTGCTGCGTTCCTCCTTCGATCTGGCGGGCTTCTCGGAGCCGCTGCAGATCATCCACCCGACGGTTGACGGTGGCCTGGAGATCGTGGACCAGCGCGAGTGTGGGGTTGCCGATGCCGATGCCGAGGTGCACCGGCATATTGAGGAACGGCGTTACCACGCCTATGCGTTTGACCGGGCGCCGCTGTATCTGTTCCGGGTTCACGTTCGGCCCACCGCCATCGAGCTGGTGCTGAGTTTCCATCATGCGATCCTCGACGGCGGCAGCGTGGCGAACCTCGTCGGCGAACTGCTGCAGGACTACGCGCATGGGCTGGGCCTGCCTATCGGTCCGATACCCCACACGGTGCTTCCCTCGGCCGCGTACTACGTCCGCGAGGAGCAGCGCGCCCTCGACGATCCCGGGTCTCGTCGCTACTGGCAAGCCGAGTTGGCGGGCGCCGAACCGGTCCAGCTCGATGCGTTCCGCCCGCACCAGGCCCGTACGGCTACCGACGCCGCCCACGACACCAGCGGCCAGACGCTGGTACGCCGGGTCGAGCTGCCACAGGAGCTGGGGGCGCGGGTGCGCGGCTTCGCGCGGGATAACGCGCTGCCGGTGAAATCGGTGCTCTTCGCGGTGCACGCCCTCACGCTGCGGTTGCTGGCGGGCACACCTGACATCACCTCAGGGCTGGTCACCCACGGCCGTCCCGAGCGCGAGGGCGCCGAACGGATCGCGGGGCTGTTCCTCAACACCGTGCCGTTGCGGCTCAACACCGACCGAGACACGTGGCTCGACGTGGCTCGGGAGGCGTTCCGTCAGGAGCGCGCGAGCCACCCGCACCGGCGTTTCCCACTGAGCGCGATCCAGGAGGACCGTGGCAGTGCGACGGTGATCGAGACTGCGTTCAACTACGTGCACTTCCACCAGCTCACCGAGGTGTTGCGGCTGCCTGGCTTGGCACTGCTGGACTTCTCCACCTGGGAGGAGAGCAATTTCGTCCTGCTCGTCAACGCCATGACCGACCCGGCGGACGGCCGGATACAGCTGAAGATCGACTGTGACGGGCGCACCTTCAGCGCCGAGCAGGCTGATCTGTTCGCTCGGACGTATGTGGCGATCCTGCGGCGGATGCTGGAACAGCCCGATGCGGAAGTGGACTTCACGTTCCTCACCGAGGCGCCCGCCCTCGCCGGACCAAGTCCCGATGCCGAACTCGGCGTGGTGCAGCGGTTCGTGGAGCAGGCCGCCCGCACACCGGACGCTGTTGCCGTGGCGATGGGTGAGCGACGGTGGACGTACGCGCGGCTGGAGGCGGCCTCGGACTCGGTGGCTCGGCGGCTGCTCGCGCTCGGTGTCCCGGCCGAGGCTCGCATCGGTATCGCCATGGAGCGCTCTCCGGAGACGGTCGCCGCGATCGTCGGCACCATGAAAGCCGGGGCTGCGGTGGTGCCGTTGGACACCGGTTATCCGGTCGAGCGGCTGGCCTCGATGATCGAGCGGGCCGCGCCGTTCCGGGTTGTCGCCACCTCCGCGCACGCCCATCTGGTCGCCGACCGGTCGGTGTTGCTGCCCGCTGAGTCGCTGACCGAGGTGGCTCCGACCGAGGTGCCGCTCCCCCAGGTCGCCCCGGACTCCACCGCGTACGTCCTGTTCACCTCCGGCAGCACGGGGCAGCCGAAGGGGGTGGCGATGCCGCACCGGTCGCTGGCGAACCTCGTGGCCTGGCAGAACCGCGTGCCGAGCGGCGCCGTGGGCGCGACGACCCTGAGTTACGCCCCGTTGAGCTTTGACGTCTCCTTCCAGGAGACCTTCTCCACGCTGTGCTCCGGCGGCACGCTGCTGCTGGTTTCCGAGACCGAGCGACGCGATATGCCCGCTCTTCTACGGCTGCTGGATACAGAGCGGGTGGAACGGCTCTATCTGCCCTATGTCGCGCTCCAGCAACTCGCCGAGGCGGCCGACGCGCTGGACCTCGTACCCAGCGCGCTGCGGGTGCTGATCTCCTCCGGCGAACAACTGCGGGTCACCGACGAGATCCGTCGCCTGTGCTCCAGGCTGCCCGGCGTCATCCTGGAGAACCAGTACGGGCCGACCGAGACCCATGTGGCCGCGTACCACTCGATGGCCGGCGACCCGGCCGCCTTCCCGGCGCTGCCGCCGATCGGCCGGGCCGTGGACGGCGCCGAGGTGCATGTGCTGGACTCCCGCCTGCGGCCGGTGCCCACGGGAGTGCGGGGCGAGATCTACCTCGGTGGGGCGTGCCTGGCCCAGGGCTATGAGGGGCGGCCCGATCTCACCAAGGAGCGATTCCTTCCGCATCCGTTCGACGCGGAAGGCGAACGCCTGTACCGCACCGGCGACTTCGGGTTCGTCCTACCCTCAGGAGAGGTGGTGTGTCTGGGCCGGGCCGACGGGCAGGTGAAGGTGCGCGGCTTCCGGGTCGAGCCCGCCGAGGTGGAGTTGGCGATCACCAGCCTCGCCGATCCGTTTCCAGGCGTGCGGGAAGCCGCCGTGGTGGCGCGTAGGGGCGAGGGTGGTGACGTCTTCCTCGCCGCCTTCCTCGTCGGTGACCGCGAGGCGGTGGACAGCGGCGGGATCAAGCGGAAGTTGCGCGACAGGCTGCCCGACTACATGGTGCCCACGCACTTCACGTGGCTGGATGCCCTGCCGCTGACGCCCAGCGGCAAGCGTGACGACCGGGCACTGTGCAGCGTCCCCCTGGCCACAGTGGCGGGAGCGGCTTGTGCTGCTGCCCCGCGTGACGCGTACGAGCGCGTGCTGGTCGACGTCCTGGCCGATCTGCTCGGGGTGCCGTTGGTGGGCGTGCACGACAACATCTTCGACCTGGGCGGCACCTCGCTCACCGCGATGCGGCTGGTCGTGATCGTCGAGCAGCGGTTCGGTGTCAACGTGCCGCTCTCGGAGTTCATCGCGGCACCGACCGCCGCTGAACTCGCGGTCCGGCTACGCGGTGGGGCCGATGGCTCGGTACTCAAGGAGTTCAATCCCCTGGTACCGATCCGCCCCAAGGGCAGCCGGCCGCCGCTGTTCATGATCCACCCCATGGGCGGCAACGTGCTGTGCTACCTGCCCTTTGCCGGCCATCTCCCCGACGACCAGCCGCTGTACGCCCTCCAGGCGGCCGGTGCGGACCCGGGCAGCGAGCCGCTGCGCAGCGTCGAGGAGATCGCGACGAGCTACCTCACCGCCATCAGGCAGGTACAACCGCACGGTCCGTACACCATTGGCGGCTGGTCCTTCGGTGGTTTCGTGGCGTTCGAGGTGGCCCGGCAACTGCGCTCGGACGGTGAGGAGATAGCCAACCTGGTGCTGCTCGACACCACCGCTCTCGATGCGGGCGAGCGCACGCAGCACGGCGACGACGCGCTGCTGACGTGGTTCTTCTGGGAGTTGCTGTGGCTGGAGCGCGGCGGAGACTCTCCGATGGAGATCATTCCCGGCGATCTGGGCACGCTGGAGGAAAAGTTCACGTACATCGCGCGGTTCGCGGCCGACACGGGCGTGCTGCCGTCCGGCAGCTCCGGCGCCGTCGTCCGCCGCCTGTTCGGGGTGTACGAGGCCAACTGGAGGGCAACGCTTGCCTATCGGCCGCGGCCTGTGAACCTGGACCTCACCTTGATCCGCGCAATGGAGCCCCTGCCTCCGGTACTCGCCTCGATGCACGGCGCGGCCGGTAGTCAGCACCGCGACGCCAGCAACGGCTGGCGTCGGATGACCGAGGGCCGGGTCCGGATCGTCGAGGTGCCGGGCGACCATCTCACGATCATGGAGGAGCCGTGCGTGGGACGAGTAGCCCGGGAAGTCGCACAATTGGCCCGGGCCAACCGGACCGTTCCCACACGGGGAGAGTGGACATCGTGAAGCACAATCAGCGCACCGAGCACCAGGCAGACCAGAGTCACCCACCCCAGCGGCAGAGCCGGGGCCGCCGGCCCGCCAAAGCCATCGTCATCGGCGCGGGTATCGGCGGACTGACGGCCGCAATAGCACTGCGCCGGGTCGGTGTTGAGGTGGAGGTCTACGAGCGGGCATCCCAACTGGCAGCCAAGGGATCGGCCTTGTCGGTGATGAGCAACGCCATCTCGGCCTTGGACTCACTGGGCATCGACCTCGCCCTGGAACGGCGCGGACAGGTCGCCAACACCTTCACGATCATGGACAGCCGGGGCCGGCATATCCGCGAGCTGCCGATGCGCGAGGTCAGCGACGCCCTCGGAGTACCCAACGTGTGCATCAGTCGCGCCGATCTCCAGCAGGCGCTGCTGGAGGCGGCGGACGACTGCTCGATCACCTTGGGCGCGGCCGCCACCGGCTACACCAGCGACGTCGACGGGGTCGAGGTGGAGTTCGCGGACGGTCGCCAGGCACGCGGCGATCTGCTGATCGGTGCCGACGGCATCAACTCCGTGGTCCGCCACCAGCTCGTCGGTCCCGAGGAGGCCAAGGACAGCGGATACATCTGCTGGCTTGCCCTGACCTCCTTCTCCCATCCTCGGCTGCGCCCCGGCTACGTCGGCCACTACTGGGGCAACGGCCAGCGGTTCGGCCTCATCGACATCGGCCACGGTCGCTACTACTGGTGGGGCACGAAGAACATGCCCGCCGCTCGTTCGCACAGCTGGCAGGGCGGCAAGGACGAGGTCGTCAGTGCCTACTCCGGCTGGGCGGAGGAGGTACGCGAAGTGATCCGGGTGACGCCCCAGGACGCCATCCTCGGGGTGCCCTCGCGCGACCGGAGGTTCCTGGAGCGCTGGGGCGACGGCCCGGTGACTCTCCTCGGGGACGCCGCCCACCCCATGCTCACCACGCTGGGCCAGGGCGCGGCCATGGCCATCGAGGATGCCGTGGTGCTCGCCCGCACCCTCGCGGAAGGCGACGACAGTCTGCCGCTGCTGCTGCGCAGATACGAGGGCCGGCGCCGGGAACGTGCCCGAACGATGGTCGTGGCTTCGCGGTCGATGAGCGATCTGCAGCAAATGGAAGGCCCCAAGCGCCTGTTGGCGCGGGACGCGTACTTCCGGTTGGTGCCCAGGCGCGTACTGCTGCGCCAGCAGAAGGCGGCGCTGACCTTCCCCGGCATACCGGCATGACCTCCGGGGTGGGCCCGGCCCCTCGCCGGCTGGGCCCACCTCGGAACCGAGAAAGGCCCTCCATGACTTCGACATCCGCCGGATCCACCTCGGCCGCGGGCGCCCCCGCCCGGGACCAGAGCGTCCGGCCTCGGCTGCGGCGACCTCTCAGCCCTTTGGAACGCTGGTACTGGATCGCCGACCAGATCTCTCCGCTCAACGGCATCGCCCGGGCCCGGGTGCACGGCCTCCTGCCGGTGCAGGTGCTGCGACGCGCCCTGGACGTGCTGCAGGACCGCCACCCTCTGCTCCGAGTCGCCATCAGCAGCGAACCCGACGGCACACGAGCGGAGTTCGTACCCGTGGAGGGGCAGCCGGTCCCGTTGCGCCTGGCCGTCGCGGACGCCGAGGACCAGACCGCGTGGGAGCGGGAGGTCAACGAGCACGAATTGGTGACCGGAGTCGACTGGCGGACCGGACCGCTGTTGCGCGCTGTGGTGATCAGTCAGAGGACCGAGGAGTCCGCCACCCCGGATGACGCCCCCGCGCACGACCTGTTGCTGGTGGCATCGCACTGCGTCGCGGATGGCCTGACGTTGCTCTCGCTGCTGCGGCAGTGGATCGAGATCGCCGCCGAACTCCACGCCGGCCGGACCGTTTTGGCCCCTCCCTTCAGGGCGCTACCCGCGACCGAGGATCTCGTGCCTGAGCGGCATCGCGGCGTGGAGGGGTCCGCACGACTGGCGGCACTCATGCTGCGGGACACCCTCGCCTCCCGGCGGCTGCGTGCCCAACGGATCGTGCCGGGGCGGGCGGTACCCGCCGAGGAGCGTCGCACCCAGATGCTGCACCGTACGCTGACGGGCGCTCAGATGGAGTTGGTGACGCGGGCGTGCAAGCGGCAGGGCACCACCGTGCACGGGGCGTTGGCCGCGGCGTTGGTCACCGCCGTGGCCAAAGACGCGGGCACATGCTCACCGGCACACTTCTCCATCGGCAGCCCGGTCGACTTCCGATCCTCACTCAGCGGCGCGATATCCCGCGAGGAAGCCGGTAGTTATGCCGCCACGCTGCCGTCGTTGGTCGCGTACCGGCCAGGCCGCCCGCTGTGGCCGATGGCTCGATCGATCAGCAAGGACCTCGCCCGACGCCGAGCCCGCGGGGAACATCTCACGCTGGTCAAGTTGCTGGGCTCGGCCGGCCCCGCGTCCGTCGAGAACAGCGGCCCATTCGTGCGATTCATGGACGAGAAGGGGCCGATCAACCTGTGCCTGTCCAACGTGGGCCGGCACGACTTCCCCGCCCGCCTCGGACCCTGGGCGGTGAGTGACGCTCAACTCGTCGCGGGCATCTCGGTGACCGGTTCCATGGTGGCTACCGCGATCACCGCTCATGGCCAACTCGCCTGGAACTTCAGCTACGTCCCGGGCACGATTTCCCCGCTCCGCGCCCAGGGCCTAGCCGACGACTGCGTACGAACCGTACTCACGGCAGCCGCATCCGCCGCAGGCTGAACCGGCTACACGACATCGGCTCCTCGCATCCCTTCTCGCCACCGAACACCCCGAGGAGGACGAAATGCGATGGCGCCAGACACTCATCAGACACGGAGAAAACCTTGTTCCTACAGTCGAAGCCCCTCTTCACAGCTCAGCCTGTGACACCCGAAGGCCGGTCCGTGGTCATCACCGGCGCCTCCTCAGGTCTCGGCAGGGCGTGCGCCCTTCACCTGGCGCGGCTCGGCTTCCAGGTGTTCGCAGGAGTACGCAAGCAGGAGGACGGCGACACGTTAGCTGCCGAGGCCGACCACGGCCGACTGCACCCCGTCATCCTGGACGTCACCGACGAGGCGTCGGTCACCGCCGCGGCTACCCAGGTCTCTGAATCCGTCAGCGGCGTCTGGGCCGTCGTCAACAACGCGGGCAGTTGTCTGTCGGCCCCGTTGGAATCGGTTCGCCCCGAACAGCTGCGCCGCCAGTTGGATGTCAACGTCGTCGGCCCGCTCGCGGTTGCCCAGGCATTCCTGCCACAGCTGCGCCGCAGCGGCGGGCGTATCGTCAACGTCACCCCGGGGCTCGGCCAGGTGGCGCTACCGTACCTCGGCGCCTACGCCACCGGGCAGTTCGCCAAGGAGGGACTGAGCGACGCGTTCCGTCGCGAGCTTCGGCCAGAGGGCATTGACGTGATCCTGGTGCAGCCAGGCGCCATCGCGACACCCATCTGGGAGAAGGTCCAGGAAGCCGGCCAGGACGTGCTGGACGTGCTGCCCACCGAGGTGGCCGAGCGCTACCGTCCGTCCTTCGAGCGCTTCTTGAAGATGAATGAGCAGCGCGCCCAAGCCAGCCGAACGACGCCCGAACACTACGCCCGCACCATCGCCGAGGCGCTCACCGCGGCCCACCCCCGAACCCGCTACCGCGTCGGACCCGACGCAACCCTGGCCGCGGTGCTGGGCAGGGCCCTGCCGGACCGCATTCTCGACCAGGTCCTTGCCTCACTCACCGCGCAAGAGACCAAGGGAGGTTCGGGCCTGGTTGGGAAGGCCCACGGCAGTGGCCTCGGCTCCAGGCGGCCAGCTGGGCGCTCTTGGCGGCGCCGGGTGGCGGGCTCGTGATCACGTAGGTCCTCCCGATGGTCGGCTTGCCGGTGGACAGGTCACGTCGCCAGCGCACCACTTGCAGGGCTTGGCAGGCGCGGGGGTAGTCGAGGTGGACGAAAGCGGCGGGCTTCAGGCGGCGGATCTCGTCGTGGTGCTGTGCGCGGGTGCGGGCGTAGTGATCGAGGGTGATGTCCCGCCAGGGCAGGCGGCGCACGCGGTCGTGGATGCCGGGGTGGTTCCGCTTGGCAATGGCCAGGTAGTGGGCACCGTGTTCGTGAGGTAGGCGGCGTGTCGGAGTACGGCCTGTGGGGGGGGGACGATCCCTTGGACGACTGCGTGTTGGTCTTCGTGAGGGGCTTTGGCGACGCCGGTCAAGGGCGCGAGTCCGCTGGTCGCGAGCCGGTCGAGCCAGTCCGGTAGGGGTACGGCATCGTGGGCATCGAGCATGGTGGCGAACTGGCGGACCAGTTCGTGGGTGCGGTGGAGTTGTGAGCAGTGTCCCAGCAGTCGACGCAGGCGCTCTGCGGCCCCATGTACGCCCGCCCGACCTCGCACCATCGGACCGCAACGTCTCGGGGGCGAGTACTGAATCATGGCGTCCCCGGCCGCGGCTGGTTCGCCATCATCCGCTGATACGGCCCGGAAGAAGCTTCCTTCAACCACCCGTACAGGCTGGCGACTTTGGGATAGGCGTGGCCCACACAGCGGCGCCTGACCGACGAGGAAGCACACCTGACCGGGCCCGTGAGGAGTCGGACTCCCCTCCGTTGGTGGGCTGGGAGTTCACCCACACCCCTGGGTGAGTCCGAGTTCCGCCGGCGGCACCGACCGCGGAGACGCAGAGCCGTCTTTGCGGACGCGGGCCACATTCACCCTTTCGGAGTAGACACTTGGTTATCGGCTTGTTTTTCTTAATCTCCTTGTAAAAAAGGGGAGTTCGCTGATTCCTGCGAGGGAAGGACTTCCGATGTCTCGCCGTTTCATGCACCGCGTCACGCTCGCATCCGCCGCCGTAGTCGCATCTGTCGGTTCGCTGCTCGTCGCCCCTGGAGTGGGAGCGGCCGCTGCGGCTGACGCCCCCGTGATCGTCACCTCGGGCTGGTCCGGGCGGGCGCAGACCGCCTACGCGACCTGCCCGGCAGGCACCACCCTGGTGGGTGGTGGTTACGACTCCAAGCCAGTCCACCTCGGCAACGGAGCGAACGCTGACGCGGTCAACGCCAACGCCCCCTCCGCAGCCAAGCCCAACACCTGGGCCGTGCGCATGGACGACGGCACCGTCAACGCATTTGCCATGTGCAGCAAGGACTCCAACCAAGCACCCATCGTCGTCACGTCCGACTGGTCGGGCCCCGCCGGGACCGTGTACGCGACCTGTCCGCAGGGCACCACACTGTCCGGTGGCGGATACGACTCACAGCCGGTTCACACCGGCAACGGAGCCATCGCCGACGCCGTCAACGCCAACGCCCCCTCCTCGTGGAAGGCGAACACCTGGGCCGTCCGCATGGACGGCGGCAGGGCCAAGGCTTACGCCATGTGCACCAAGTAAAAGCAAGCAGGCAACGGCAGTTGCCGGCCTGACGCCCTGAAGGGTCCCTCTCTCGACCGGGGAGGGACCCTTTCGCGACAGGGACCCGGCCTTGACCGCCGGCATGACTAGGGCGCTTCTGACGGATCTCCGTGGAGGAAGGAACGGCGTCTGGTGCGAGCGATCGCAAGGCGCCGGGATGTCTTCATAGCGGAGCTATGGGGACATTTCGGCAACGCCGCAGGGGGTCCCCCGCGCCCTTAAGGCGTGGGGGAGTGCGTGCCAGACGCCGCGACGCCGCGGAGATCCGTCAGAAGCGCCCTAGCATCGTTCACCAAGAGCAGCGCGATGCCTGCCTGCCAAGGCTACCCATCGAGCCACAAACGCGAGCGTTCAACCCGTTCAACACCTGCGTCGCCGATACCTCTTGCCTTCGTCGCGTAACGGTGACGTACTGGTCACACCGCTCAATCAGCGGTTCGCCACACAGCGCTCCGGTGCGACGCAGCGAGTGCGGTGGCATGTAGTGGTGGTGTGTGCCTTCACGGGTTGCTGGTACCCGTGAAGGCGTACCCAGTAGACGCAGCCTGCGAAATCGCCGAAGCGTGGCTCGGCGGTGTCATCACTATGGGTGTGGCATCGGGCGCGTCCATTCCCAAGCCCCTCGTCAAACAGGCTCTTC
Organism: Streptomyces sp. NPDC090442; assembly: GCF_044769405.1. Lineage (NCBI taxonomy): Bacteria > Bacillati > Actinomycetota > Actinomycetes > Kitasatosporales > Streptomycetaceae > Streptomyces > Streptomyces sp. NPDC090442. The sequence goes on along the minus strand of NZ_JBIVXW010000065.1, from coordinate 9,787 downwards.
AGCGGCTGGTACAGCACGGCTACGACGACGAGGTCGACATTGAGGTCGTCAAGGTCGCCGACGAGCACCAGCGCTCCGTCCTCCCACAGGGGCTGGGCATCGCCCTCGTCTGGAAAGTCGAGGTTCGTTCGACGGCATCACGCCGTTCCGAGGCTCCCGTGTGCCTCTCCACACCAGGACGGATTCGAGAGGAGTCCTACTGTGTACAGCACGAGTAGCGAGGGCAGCACCACCATCCCCATGACGCCTGGCGCACTTCCCTTTCTCGGGCACGGTCTGGCGCTCTTGCGCGATCCGCTGGGTTTCTTCGGCTCCTTGCCCGCCCACGGAGACCTGGTGCGTGTGTGCATCGGGCCGCTGACGACCGTGGTGGTGTGTGACCCGGAACTGACGCGGCGGGTCTTTCTGGACGATCGGACCTACGACAAGGGCGGCCCGTTCTACGACAGAGTGAGAGAGGTACTCGGCGACGGTGTAGCCACATGTCCCTATAGCCGGCACCGGCGCCAACGTCGACTGGTCCAACCCGCGTTCCACAGCGACCGCATACCGGGCTACGCGCGGGTGATGGGCGAGCAAATCGAGGCGGTCACGGGAGCCTGGCGAGCCGGCCAAGTCATCGACGCCCGTGCAGAGATGATGAAACTGACGGCGCGGGTCACCCTGGCCACCATCTTCTCCGACTCGATGCCACCCCAGGCACTACACCAGGCGGTCGATGATCTCGTCACGGTACTCAACGGCATCTATCTGCGCATGATCACCCCGCCCCCGCTGGACCGGATTCCCACCCCGACCTTCCGCCGATACCGCCAGGCAATCCACCGCCTGCGCAGCTCCATCGGCCAGATCATCTCCGAGCGGCGAGCCAACAGCGGCGATGACCACGGAGACCTGCTGTCCGCGCTGCTGGCCGCGCGTGACCTTGAGACCGGGCAAGGGCTATCGGACGAGGAAGTCAGCGATCAGGCTGTCACGTTCTTCGTGGGCGGGACGGAAACCACGGCAACCGCACTCGCCTGGTCCCTCTATCTCCTGGGCCAACACCCCGATGTGGCGAAGCGCGTGCGAGCCGAAGTGGATGCCGTGGCGCCAGCAGGAGCAGTGGTCTACGACGACCTGCCTCGGCTGAGTCTGGTGAAGAACATCCTGAACGAGGCATTGCGCATGTGGCCGCCCGTCGGCTGGGTGGCCAGCCGAACGGTCGCTCGTGACACATGGCTTGGCCAGCATGCCATCCCGGCGAGAACAGCGGTGATCTGCAGCCTGTATCTACTCCACCGTCGTCCCGACCTGCACCCTGCCCCTGAAATGTTCGATCCCGATCGGTGGCAGAGTCACCCCCGATCCCGCGCCTCGTTCATGCCCTTTGCAGCAGGAGCACGCAAGTGCATTGGCGACACCTTCGCCATGGCGGAGGCGGCCCTTGCCCTGGCGACCATCGCCGGCCGCTGGCACGTCGAGCCCATGCCCGGCAACCACGTCCGCCCCCGCCCTCGCGCCAGTCTCACCCCCCAAGGACTGCGGATGCGCACGGTAGCCAGGAAGACCAGCGCATGACGACCAAAGTGCACGTCCCCTTCCCCTGCGCCGAAAACCCGCACCTCGACGCAGTGCGCGAAGACAACATCGCGTGGATGCTCTCGCATGGGCTGTTCGACTCCGACACGTCGCTCGACCGCTACCGGGAGAGCAACTTCCCCGAGCTGTACTGCTACGTCTATCCACACGCAGCGCGCGAGGAGATCAAACTCCTCGTCGACTTCGAGACGTTCATGTTCCTCTACGACGACCAGTTCGCCGGACACCAAGGAGAGTCCCTGGACCGGCCCATGGAGGCCATGGGGGAATTCATGGCAATCATGTACTCCACTCCCGGTGGTCGTCCCTCCTCAAGGAGCAGGCTGGGAAGCGCTTTCGTGGATGTCCTGGCTCGCATGCTCGACGGCATGTCCCCGAGCTGGCAGCGGCAGTTCTTCTGGAGCTGCCAGAGGTTCTACGCCAGCTACCTCCACGAGGCAGAGAACCGGCTCCGCAAGGACGAACCCCTCCGGCTGGCCCTCTACCTCAAGCAGCGCCAGTGGGCGCTCGGCGTGGAGCCCTCCATCGACGCCATCGAACGAGGCGGCCGATTCGAGATCCCACCACACATGCGCTCCGACCCACGCCTTCTCGGCCTGAGAGAGGAAGTGAACTACTTCATCGCCCTGGCCAACGACATCGACTCGCTCGCCAAGGAAGAATTCACAGGCGACATCAACAACTCCGTTCTCCTCCTCGAACACAACGAAGGCATGCCGCGCAAGAGGGCCATCGAAGAGGTGTCACATCAAGCCCAGGACGCCATCAGACGGTTCGAGCAGCGCAGCGCGGTCCTGCTCGCGTCGCACCCGTACACGAGCCTCTCGGTGACGGACCAGACCAACGTCGTCCGCTACGTCACGGGACTTCGGCACTGGATCGCGGGCTATTACCGATGGACCAAACAGACAGGCCGTTACGCCCCGGCCAGCGCCGAGCGCGAGGCCATGCCGTGGAGCCCCCATGAACTACTACGCGTCACACCGACCCGCAGGATCAATGGCAATCATGTTTCCTGAGTTGCTTAAACGGGTGGACGTCTGACGCTCCCTCATGAAGTGGCCTGGGGTCTCAAGCGACGGCTTCGAGCGCGTGTACCGTCTTCAGCCCGCCTGAGTGAACTTGCCTGGAATTCATGATGAGTTGTTGTGGTGGGTGTATTCGGTGGCGTGTGAGGAATGCGAATGGGGGCGGGCTGACGCTGAGGGACGCCTGCGCCGGAAGGCGGTGGGATGCAGTCGGCAGAGCTGTTGAGCAGAGGGGCAAGCCGTCGTACGACCTGGACCGCGCGCCCGCGTCCCGGGACATGCGGAGGAATGACGGAACGTTCGCCTGCGCCTGATGGCCACAGCAGGCAGCAACGGCCAGCGTCTTGGGGTGAGCCTCATCGGAGAGTCACGTATGGATAGTCCTGGAATCCGACGGATCCTTGCTGGTGTCCACGAGCCGGGAGTGATCGACCTGGCGGAGAAGGAGACGTTGCTGGCGGTCGCCGGGCACTTCGAGGAATACGCGCGGAGCATCCTGGACGCCCTCGCCACCCTCCCCCAGGTTGCGGAGGTGCCCTCGATCCGGCGCGGCCTCCTGGAGCGCAAGGGCATCCTGCGCGGGTACAACCGCCCGCTCGACGGGCAGTGGAGTGCACCGGGCTCGGTCAGCACCGAGCCGATGCTCGGCGTCGTCACGGGCCGGCGGACGCTGGAACGCGACTACCAGGCGGACATCCCGCCGTACTGGTCGAGGCGTAGCCCCCTGCTGCGGACCTCTCGCATCTTCTGGTACAGCGACTACGTCTACATGGTCACGTCCGTTCCGACGGCGTTGCGGGACTGGACGGACCTGGCGTGGATCATGGCGTCCGGATTCGAGTTGGGCGTGGTGCTGGACTACTGGGAGAAGCTGCGGTTCAACGACTCGGCCGTGAAGCAGGCATGGCGGGACGTCACAGACAGCGTCCAAGTCGCGGGCCGCATCGGTCGGTTGGATGTGCTCTGGCACTGCGTCTTCGGCGGTCTGCTCGCCTACGCGAACCACTGCGGCGAGTTCGAGAACCGCAGCATTCTGGAGCTGCGCTGCTTCGAGGTGGGTGGTTACGCGGTGGGCCGGGCCATCGTCGACGACCACAAGGACGCGATGCTGCTCGGCCTGGTGGTCGGGATCGGTCACGACCTTCTGGAGTCGGGCACCGACATCACCAATCGGGAGGAGCACAACCTGTGGGTCTCGCTCACGGACGGGTGCTGCTGCCCGGAGTGTCTGGGGGCGTTGGAGGACTGGCTTGTGAAGTGGCTGTCCACCTCCCCGTCGACTGCGGGGCACCTGACGGCGTGGAGCTTCGCCGGCTACTTCTGCTGCACGTGGCTCAGCGAGCGGCACGGCGTCACCGCCCCGACCACCACCGAGGTACCGGACACCAGCCGCTGTCGCGGTGCCGTTCTGCTGCGGCAGGTCCTCGCGGCAGCCGATTCAGCCGGTGCCAGGCAGGTCGACATCGTCGAGCGTTCCGTGTGTGGACTGCACGTCGCGCAGGCGATGCCCGCCGCCCTGCCCGAGCGCCGGGCGCTGCACGACCAGCTCACCCGCGACATGATCGGCTCGGACGGCCTGTACTGCGGCTGCCTGAGCCAGACGTTCATCGACCAGCTCAGGACCCGGGGCCTCCGCTCGATCATCGCTCCGTGGATCCGGGAGGTCACACCCGCGTCCGGCCACCGCGTGAACCGGTAGCCGGCGACTTCACGCATGTCCGCTAAGAGGAGTTACGCCCTTGCAGAAAAGTTAGATGCAATCTACACTAAAACTAGTTGCAAATTACATCTAGACACGCCAAGACACCTTGCGCGGGTCGCCCGTCAGCCCACCGGCTCGGCCTCACCGCCCGCGCCACACCAGGGAGCCGACCGATGACCACAGCGGACGCCCGCCGCCTCACCCAGCGCATCGAAGCCGCCGTCGCCACCCCCGCGACCGACGACGCCTTCGACATCCACGCCGCGTTCACCGAGGTGCTGGACGGCATCGGCATGAGCCCGCAGGACACCGGCGGCACCGTCACCTTCCAGGGCGCAGACCCCGTCGTCCCGAGCACCCTGCGGCTGGGCGCAGCGGCCGCCATCGCACTGGCCGCAAAGTCCGCCGCGGTCGCCAAGCTGTGGCGACTGCGCGGCGGCCCGGGCCAGGACATCGCCGTCGACCTGCGCACCACACCCCACCGCCTGTGCCCGTTCTACGACCGCAAGTGGGAGCTGCTCAACGGCTATCCGGGAAGCTCCGGCAAGGAGAACCAGGCACTCGGCTTCTCCTTCTACCCCACCGCCGACGGCCGCTGGATGATGCCGCTCAACCCCTACCCCGGCATCAAGGACACCGCCATGAAGCTGCTCGGCACCCCGAACGACCCCGAGGCGGTCGCCGCGGCGATCGCCCAGTGGAAGGGCACCGACCTCGAACAGGCCGCCGCCGAGGCCGGCACCGTGCTCCCGATGCTGCGCTCCCCACTGGAGATCCTCGACGAGCCGCAGTACCGCGACCACCTCGCCCAACTCCCGCTGATCCAGATCGAGAAGATCGGCGACAGCCCCGCCGAGCCACTGCCCGCCGAGGGCGACCAACCGCTGTCCGGCATCCGGGCGCTGGGCATGGGCCACGTCATCGCCGGCGCCGGCTCGGGCCGCGCGCTCGCCCTGCACGGCGCGGACGTGCTCAACATCTGGCGCCCGGGCGAGATCGAACGGACCACCCCCTACCTCAGCGCCAACGTCGGCGTCCGCTCCGCCACCGTCGACCCGCGATCGACCGACGGCGCGGCCCGCATCCGCCAACTCCTCACCACCGCAGACGTGTTCTACGCCAACCGCCGCCCCGGCTACCTCGACAGCATCGGCCTGAGCCCCGAGCAGGCCGCCGAGATCCGCCCCGGCATCATCCACGCCACCGCAACCCTCAACGGCCCCACCGGCCCCTGGGCGGACCGGGTCGGCTTCGACCAGACCGCCGGCAGCCTCGTCGGCATGATGCACCTCGAAGGCGACGGCGAACGCCCCGGCCTGCCGCCGATCCTGGTCGTCAACGACTACATCGTCTCCTGGCTGATGGCCGCCGGCATCGGCGAAGCCCTGGCCCGCCGCGCCCGCGACGGCGGCAGCTACCGCGTCCACGTCTCCCTGACCCGCGCCGCCCTGTGGATCCTCAGCCTCGGCATCTTCGACAAGACCTACGCGACGGAGACCGCCGGCACCGGCGAGGAGCACGCCTACCTCGACCCCGAAACCTTCACCGCCGAGACTCCGCTCGGCCACTACCAAGGCGTCACCGACCAGGTGCGGATGTCCCAGACCCCCGGCCACTACCCGTTCGCCCTCGTCCCCCGCGGCTCCTGCCGCCCGGAGTGGCTCACGTCCTGAGCCACAGGCCCGCACGACAGTACGGGCGCACCTTCCCAAAGTGGTAGGTGCGCCCGCGTAGTTGGAGTTCGGAGTTACCTGTCGTCACTGGCCACAGCGGGGGTGGGTCGGGCCAGGCGGTAGGTGCGGGGGCAGCTGGTGGCCTCCTCGGCGATTCCGGTCGCGGTGAGCTTGGTCAGGACGTTGGCGATGGCGCCCGAGGAACTTTCGATGATGCGGCTGAGGCGGGTGGCCGTGAAGGCTTCGTCGGGGTGTGCCTGGAGGTGGTCGATGACCATCTGTCGCAGTACGCCCGGCACGAGGCGGCCCGTCCAGGTGGCCGCAGCGGACGTTGTCGGCGGCTCGGCATCCCCCGGCCTCGCGGTGAGGGGCTCCGAGCTGCTCTCGTGCTCCGGGCTGTTGCTCAAGTCGTTGTCACCCTCGTACTTTGGGGCTCCCAACGTCTCGCCCTCAGGCCCCAGGGGCTCAGAGGGCGCCGGAGTCGAGTCGTCAGAGGAGACCTCCTCCCGGCTGCAGACTTCGCTGCTCGATGTTGGAAGGTCAAAGCGGAACAAGCTCAGGACCGAGCACGGTCACGAACCACATGGGCGCCAGGGCGCGTCACGGACCGCTTCGGCCAAGGGCCCGCGCGGCAGCCAGTTCAGCCTCTTCACCCTGTCGGGGTGGTAGCCGCAATCCCACTGGGTGACGGCACCCCATGGCCGGCCACCGGTCTGTGTCACCGGCGCGTGGGCAGATTCGTGGACGAGCGGCCAGGACACCGAATGTCGACAACGTTCACGAGAAACAGCAGCCCCCAGGTGCATGGTCTTTGTCCTGCGCCGCCCGACGGAACTGTGCGACGAACTGGCGGGCAGGAACACGAGCAGGGCTGATCCGGAAGGACCTGGCTTCGGGGCGCTGATCAGCCGTTGCACGACTCGCTGCTGAGAGGAGTGGGCAGGCGAGCAGGGTGCCGAGCAGAGACGCGGCGAGTGGTCAGGGACGAGCGCAGCGCGCCGCGGAAGCGGCGCCGTAGACACCTCCTTGTGAATCTCTGTGTCTCCCGGCGGTGTTGGTGGGCGTCGACGTGTCGTGGCGAGGTGACGCGGGAGGTCCTCCTTACCGTTGGGAGCTCCCGCAATCCCTGCTCTTCCAGCGCCTGGCCGTGGTGGTGCACCACGGCGGCGCGCGGGCACGGCCGCCGCGGGCTGCGAGTCGAAGTGCCCGCCGTACCGCTGCCGTTCACCGCAGACCAGCCTTTCTCGGCCGGGCACCTGACCGTGCTGGGCACCGCCACCGCGCCCCTCTCCGTCACCAAGCTCACTGAGAAGCGGTTGGTGAAGGCGATCCGCGATCCGCGACGTCGTGCGCGCCCCGGGCTGTGGGAGAACGCCGTCGGCGCCACCCGCCGCGTGGCTGCGGAGGGCGGCGCCGTCGGTGTCGTACGGGCGGTGCGTGGGGCGGTCTGAGCGGTGTGACCCGGACCGCCGTCGCTCAGATCTTCGCGAACTTCTCCGCGTCGGCGTAGACGGCGTTCGTCGCGTCGAGCGTCTTGACGACGACCGTCACCTTCTCGCCCTTGTGGAAGACGGCCCCCGCCTTCGGGGTCAGCTTCACCTCCGCGACATGGGAGCCGAAGTCGCAGGTCACCTCGCCGCTGGCGAGAGTGCCGGTGGCGACGGCCTTCTTGTTGGCCGTGCTGGTGGCCACGCCCTCGATGCGCAGGGTCTCGCCGGTGTCGCAGGAGTACGTGACATCGACGGTGATCATCGGCTTGGGTTGGGCCGCGTACTCGGCGCCGTCGATGGCGATGAGGTTGGCCTTGGCCGAGGCCGGAGCGGCCATGGCCACCGCGCCGACGGCCAAGAGGGCGGTGGCGACCGCGGTGCCGCCGAAGCGGGCGCGCAGACGGGACGGCTTCATGGATATTCCCCCTGAGGTGTGCTGTGTGAGGTACGCGCTGCCCTGCCGGTTCACAGGAACCGCACAGGAGCAATGCGTATAGATCATTACAGACGACAATGATCTCCGTCCAGGAGATATCTCCCTACACATACGACACTTCGATGCCCCGCAGGCACCGTCCTCGCCCATGCCCAACACCGCAACCGACGTACCGTCAGCACCGCGCCCCGGAGACCGTTCTCCCTGCCCATCAGAGGTCCCTTTCTCAACAGGTGCCCACCTGATTCACGACACGACGTTGCTCACCTCTGGGAGGGACAGTGGAGGGACGGCGAGAGCGGCGGGCACCCCATAAGCCCGCCACGGTACCCAAGGAGGCGTGAAAGCTTCGGCCCTCCGGAAGGCCTGAGACCGTCGCGAGGTCGTCGGCACAGCCGAAACCCGGGAGGGAGCAGCGGAGTTCACCGTCGACCTTCTCTGCACCAACGGCAGGAGTACGGGAAGCCAACTGCTACGCGGTGGGCGTGGTCGCCGGGGGAAGAACCTCAAGGACGACAGCCGTTCCGGCAACGGTTCGATCTTCGTGCATGGCGATCACTTGGCCGGGCTGAAGGTACTGCCACTGCAAGGGGTCAAGGGGGGCGAGTCGCACCGAGGATCGCTCGCCCGGCCCCAGGAAGGGCGTGAACTCCACCCAGAGCGCGGCGATGTTCAGGGTCGGTTCGCCGGTCGGGGTTCGGTTTCCGATGTTCCACATCGGTCGCAGGACGCCGGCTCCGGAGAATGGCGTCTGCCGACGATTCTCGCTGGCTGGCCGGAGGGTGAGGTCGGCTCGGATGATGCCGTTGCGGGTTTCGTAGCAGCGCCAACGGCACCAGGCGGCGCTCTTCTCCAGTCGCATGTGCTCGGCCGCTGTGGCCAGGGCCTCCCAGGAGCTGAGTGGGAGCGGGCGGACGTCGCCGAGTTCCTCCAGCAGCCCGAGGGCCACTTCCCACTCGTCGTGGGTGAGGTAGTCCCAGACGTCGTTGACCGTGATGTCGTTCTCCGTGGCGATCTCTTCGGGGGCCAGCAGGGAGGCGGCTTCCAGGAGCCTGGGGACGTCCATGCCCTGATTCTGGACCACGGCGTTCTGACTGCGGCCGGGGGTGCCCGATGACGAGCATCGAGCAGATCGCGACGCTCGCAACGCTCCGGCGGTGCGGGCAGTGCTCACCGTCGGCCACAACCTTGCCGATCACACCTTCGGTCAGACGGACCGTCAGGCCGCTGGAAAGGCAGCGCCGTCGGCAGCCGAGGCCGCCGACGCCGTGAGCCCGTGGCAAGGCCGAGGTGCGTGCTTGGCTCACTTCGCCCAGTACCACCTGGTCATGACCGTGATGGTCGCCGTGGCCCGGGCGATGCTGCCGCTCCCTCTGTCCTGGGCCGGGCTGGCAGCTGGGTTCGCCTTCTCGGCAGGGCCCCATGCGTTCTTTGATCGCCGCTGGCCGGTGCACTGGCTCCTGGAGCGCACCGGCGCGACGAAGTTCGCCGGATGGCATTGCATGCGACTAGCGACAGCAGATGTCGATGGCGGCGAGCAGCACCCCGTTCTGCGTGAAGCCGATGTCAACGAGTTCCGACAGTGCTTCCGTCGGCCGCTCTCGGCCCGGGCGCGTGTGGATCTTCCTCGATAGGTGCGCCTCGACGTGAGGGACGTCCATCGGCCGTGAGTGTGAGGGCGTCATGGCGAAGAAACCCGCTGCCAACAGGGCACCGCAACTTCCGTGCTTTGACTTGCCGCCCAGGAAAGTACGCGCTACTTTCTCCTCAGGAAAGTATTCGCCCAAGGAGGAAAAGCATGGATGCGCCCAGCCCCGCCGAGGCCCGCGATGCCCTGGCTCGGGTCCGCCAAGTCCGCCTCAACACCACCGACTCGC
>NZ_JBIVXW010000064.1:0-54299 GCF_044769405.1 Streptomyces sp. NPDC090442 | reverse complement strand
TGCTCGGCGACGGCGGTGCGGGTGTCCTCGTCGAGGGGGACGTCGTGCAGCGCGCGGGCCCAGGCGTGGGCGTCGGCTTCGCCGATGGTGCGGCGGTCGAACGCGGCGCACAGGGAAAGCAGTTCGGCGGCGTCGGCCGGGGTCATCAGGTGGCCTCCTGTTGGCGGAGTCGGGCCGCGAGGTCGAGGCCGTCGCGGACGCGTTGGTCGGTGGTGGAGGGGCGGGCGGCGCGCAGCGGGACGACGTTGGGGCCGTGACCGGGTGCCGGGGCGTTGGTGGTGGGTGTGGTGGGCAGGGAGCGCCAGCCGGGCAGGAAGTACCGGACGCTGCGGGGGCGGGTGCGGGCGGCCTGCCAGGCACCGCCGGCGTGGTCGACGAGAGTCGCGACCCCGCAGCGTTCCATCAGGGCTTGCAGCAACAGCCATTCGGCCGGGGCGAGTTCCCAGGAGACGGACATGCCGGCGGCGGTCATGGCGTCGACCAGGGGGCGGACGGGTTCGGCGATCTGCGGGCCGTCGGGGCTAGCTTGCTGGTTACTTCCGTAGGAAGTAACGGACTGGCTTGGCTTGGGGCTGGCTTGGGGGGTTGTGACACCCTCGACAGGGTCACGGTGTGACACCCCCGTCTGACCTGCGGTTTCTGTCGAAAACTGGGGTGCGTTTCGAGGCTGATTCGTCGGCGATTGGCCATCGTTTCGCTCGCGATTCGCGGCCGATTCGTCGTCGATTCGCCCTCGATTCGCGCGCGTTCGGCTGCGCGCTTTGCGGTCCGCGGCGCCTTGGCGGGCGGCGTCGACCTGGGCGCGGGTGGCGTTGCGCCCGCCCTCGAAGTAGTCATGCACGACGTAGTCGCCGGCCACAGGCTGCGGGCAACGCGGGCATTCGTGGCCGTGCTCGTGCCACAGACCGACCGCGATCAACTTCCTTGCCTGCGGGGCGGTTCCGTACATCTGCGCCACGACACCGGGCACCGTGCCCTCGGTCAGGTGCTGGGCGGCGTAGGCGCCGCAGCGCAGCCACAGGCCGAGCGCGGCGTTACCGGCGCGGACGAACTTGGGGTGTGTGTGGCTGCTGTCGTCGATCTTGAACCACGGCACGGGCCGGCGCTCCTCTCGGATGGCTGCGGGATGGGGCGGATGGGGGTTCGGGGTGGCCGGCGAGGGCGGCGGGGGTGTGGCTGCGGCATCGGTTGCCGATGACGTAGCGGCGGGCGTCCGGGGCGCCGCAGTACCGGCGCCCCGGCCCGTCCCAGTGCCGACACCGGTAGGCGATCGGCCGGCGGATCACTGCGCAGCAGGCTCGACAGGCTGCTCGGCCGCCTCGGGCCAGCCGGAGAACTCCGCGGGCACGTCCTCGACGGCGGCCGGGGCCTGCTCGACGATCTCGCCCTCGAAGTACTCGCCGGGTGTGTCGAGGCCCTCGGCGGACGCATCACGCCGCACGGTCTCGTCGTGCGCAACAGCCCGTGCGAGCTCGGCACTCTTGGGAATCGTCTTGAAGAGCTGGCGGATGGCGGTCTTGCGGGCCATGGCGTCGTAGTCCGTTGCCCAGGGCCCAAAGTCCTTGGCCTTGCTGCGTTTACGGATGGCCTCGACGTCGTCGACATCGAGCACGACGAACGCGTTACCGCCGTTCGCCAGCCGCGCCACGGCGTAGTAGTGCGTGGGCCGGCCCTTGGCCGAGCCGCGCGCGGGAACGTGGCGCAACTTCGGTTCGAGGCCGTACTCGTAAGCGAACTCGTCGCCTTCGTACACGGTGTGCGCGTCGAGGCCGGTGGCGAGGGGGTGTTGCCAAAACAGCTTGATCATGCCCTGATAGCCGATCACGAGCTGCACCTCGTACGCCCGGACCTTCTTGTTCCAAAAGGGCAGCAGGTACGCCTCGCCGGACACGCCGCCCGGTTCGAGGCCGAGGGCCGAGCAGGTCATCAGCGCGCCGGCGAAAGACTCTTGCGTGCACTCGGCGAGGTGATCGACGCGCCGCAGTTCGGTCAACGCGATGCGTCCGATCCGGTCGGCGCCCCCGACGTGCTCCGGTAGGGCACGCTTGATTTCCGGGAGCAGCCGTTGCACGAACTGCACCAGCGTTGGCGTTTGTTCGGGCCGATTGGGCTGGGTGGCAAGGGTGCGCGCCCCGTTGCGCTTGTTGGCGACGCGCTCGGCAAGATTGGTACTCATGCTGCGGTGTCCTTCGGGGTGTTCACGATCAGGCGGCGGGCCCGGAACTGACGGTGGAGGTCGGGGTGTTCGGCGGCGAGGCGGTCGACGTCGAGGGCGTCGGCCGGGCGCCGGTATTGGGCGGCGAGGTCCGGGTGCGCGGTGGCGAACCGTTTCGCCGCGAACGGGCCGTTCTGGCGCCAGGTGTAGGCGACATGGCCCTGCACCGTGACGACCTCGGCCTCGCTGGCGGCAGCCTTCAGGCGGTTGTCGACCTCGCGCAATTCCAACTCGGCACGGGCCGCGCGCTCTTTGAGCTCGCGGCGCCGCTCCAGCAGCGGCAGCACCTCGCCCGGGTCGGCCACGGCCACGGCCTTGGGCCGGACGTTGTAGAGGTGGCCGAGCAGACGCTCGGTCGCCTCGCTGCCATCGACCGGCGGCGCGGTGCGGTTCTGCACGTGCTGCCAGAACTCGCCTACCAGGGCGACGAGATGCTCGACGAGCCCCTCGTCGCGCTCGACGCGGTGAATGATCAGGCGGTTTCCCCCGAGCAGCGCGGCGACGTGCGCGTACGCATACCCGGTGACGGCGAGGTACCAGTGCGTTTGCAGCGCCGGCCCGTCCGGCACCCCGGCGAGCCACTCGTCGAGCTGAAAGGCGGACCGCGTCTTGATCTCCAACAGGCTCGACGGCACCGACTCACCCGGAGCGAGCACGTACCGGTCGACGTTGGCCAGCATCCACCGGCGCTCGACGTGCGCAAGCGTCCCCGGGCCCTCGACGACACCAAGGCCGGTCCGCTCGGCGAACACCGCGGCGATGATCGGCTCATGGACGTGCCCCCAGAACGCGGCCTCGTCGAGGTCCGGGTCGCGAGGACGGTCGAGCGGGAGCTCACCGACCTTGTCGAGGTAGACCTCGCGCGGGGACACGTACTGGCTCATCCCCAGCACCGCGCCAACCTCCGAGCCGCCAACGCCCGTACGACGCACCCGCAGCCACTCCGCCCGCTCAAGACCCGGCGGAGCAACGACAACACCAGTCGGCGTAACAGCGGACGTCATGCAGCCACCTCTCCGCCGGCATCCGAGGCGAGGTGACCGGCACGGATGAGGCGCTGTCGGATCAGCTCGACACCACGTGGGGTGATGCGCAGGGTGTAGTGGGCGCAGGAACCGATCAAGGTGTGTCCGACGAGCGTCTCAACGGCCCGGAAGTGCCGACGGTTTGCGGTGTAGAAGTCGTAGTAGCGGTGCCCGCACGGCGCGGTCTTGGGGTAGATCAGCCCCTCGTCGATCAGAAAGTGACGCAGCCACCGTTCCTTGACCCCAAGCAACTTGGCGACCTCCCGCACAAGACGGTCAGAGTCATGCGCAGCGAGATAGGCGTCGTGCGCGGCGGCCTTCGGCTCCAACTCGGCTACGCGCTCGCTCTGTTCGACCAGGGCGCGGGCGGTATCGGCAAACTGCTCGGCCATCGCCAGCACTCCGGCCGGTGACAGGTCGACCGCTGCGGTGGCTGGGCGCAGCTCGGCCTCGCGCGCCTTGACGGCGAAATACGTCTGCGCTGCTGCAATCTCAGGCTTCCGCGGGTCCCCGTTCATTGCGATCATGTAGGCGCCGTAGCGAGTGAGCCGATAGTCCGTGCGGATGCTGCGCCTCTTGCCGCCAAAGGCTGCGGGGTCGTCCCACGTGACTTCCCGGCGCCGGGAATCCACGTGCTGACCTGCGGAAACGCCAGTGTTCTCGATAGCTAGGGCGGCGCGCTTGATGGCGTCCTCGAATCGCCCCCACTTCTCGTAGCCGAGGTGGGACATCAGCTCACGGGCGTACCAGTGCTCATCGCCCTCACCGGTGTACCGGATCGTGTCGAACGGGCTGCTCTCGGAGCGTGCGATGCGGTTCATGCGGCGACCTCCACGTGTGCGGCGGCCTGCGCCGGTGTGACACCAACGGCGGGAACCGCGCGCCCGGTGGGCGCGAACAGAATCAGCACGTCGACACCGATCACGCAGGCGATGGCATGCGCGGTCGCGGCCGAAACGCTGCGCTGCTGCTCGACGAGCAGGTTTCCGATGGTGCTGTGACTGCAACCGACCTCGTCGGCCAAGCTGCGGATGGTTACCGGTGCTCCGGTTCCGGTGCGGCGCATCAGCGCGCGCAGCAGGTTCGGGTCGACCAGCTGGTACATGGGCAGGGAAGGGGGCACGTTCACTCCCGTAAGCAGCGTGTTTATCTCGATGAACATCGCGATCATGGCATAGCGTAAACGTTTCGTCTATCGAGATGAACGGTTGGTGTTCTTCGACGCTATGTGGTGTGGGTGTTTACCGCCCCCATGTCGGAGCAATGGGGGAACCGAAGCCCTTGGCAAGCTCACTCGTGATCCGTTGTGGAGGGGCGCTTGTCGCTTCGTCGTGATTTCGGGAGTGGAGAGCGCTCGGCCCTGGCTGGCGGATCTCCATGCGGCGACCTCTCGTTCCCGTCCCGCTCGGGCCGGGGGGCGGGACAAGTGTGGACTCCTCGGGCGGGCGGATTCTCGTTGCATGGCCGCTCAGGGGCGCCAGTAGCGGCGCGCGACCTGCGTCAGGTAGATGGCGCGCGATCCGCCTAAGCCATCCAATTCATCTGTTGAGCCCACCAGTTGGACCCGGTCGAACTCCGAACCGTGGCCTCGCTCGGCTTCCGTAGACGCCAGGGCCGCATGGCGTTCGCGCAACCACCGTGCGGGCCGTTCGGGGGCCTGGAACACCACCCCGACGCTGCCGCGCGCACACCGCAGCATCAGCCGCAGGGTCAGGTCGCCGGGCGGCGTGTCGACGCCGGTCTCCTCGGACAGTTCACGGGTGGCATGCCCTTGGAGGGCCGACGCATCGAGGGGCTGGTGGGGAGCGGGCGGTTCGATGGAGCCGCCTGGCAGTTGCCAACGCCCGGGCGTGGCCGTCCAGGAGGCCATTCGCCCCACCAGCAGCCGGCCGTCCTCGGTCGGCTGCACGACGGCGACGAACAGAGCCGACAGGTCAGGAGTCGCGCTCGGGCCCCGTCGGGGAACGTAGCGCCGGTAGGTCGTGCGCGCCCAAGAGATGGTCACGTCGTGCGGGCCAGTCCGCGTCAACTGCGTGCAGGCCGCCACTGGCCCGTCGAAGAGGTCAGGGTTGGCCTGGATCGCCTCACTCCAGGCGTGGTCCATGGCGTGCTGTTCTTGGGGCGACAGGGGCGGCGTCGGTACCTCGACCAGGCGGATCCGGCGTACCTCCTGGATCTCCACGGCGGAGCGCGCCGGCGGCGGCTCGGTGGTCATCGGGTCACCTCCGCACCGGTGTTGGCTGACCGGGCCCTGCGCCCGTCCACGGGGTCAGGATCGCCCACCCGGCCGCCGTTTACCGGAAGCCCGGGCGCTGCAGCATGCCTGGAATACCGGCTATGTCAGTCGGAAGGCGGAGGTGGAGAGCGGGGAGTCGAGTACTGCAAATGAAAGAGTGCGTACCAACTTCGTCTATTATGTTGTACGCACTGTCCATCGCATGAAACGCCCATGCGGCCAGCGTGGGCAGAGTGCGACGTGAAGTGATGGCCCGCTCGACGAGGGCGACACGCCAACCATGGGGGGACGGGATGAGTCGTGTCTGATCAGATACAGCGAACGGATCTATCGGACCTCGTGCGAGACCGACGAGTCGAACTCAAACTAGGACTCCGAACGCTTGCCGACCGATGTGCCGATCCGGAAACCGGCGAACAGCTCAAAGTCGGATGGCTGCACCGGCTAGAGACGCGCGAGCCAGTCATCCCGCCCCAGCTCCCGGGGCTTCGGGCGCTGGCGGCCGGTTTGGAACTGCCGCTACCCATCATCCAAGAGGCGGCGGGCGCGCAGTTCATGGGCATCGTCTCTGAAGTGTGGAGCGAAGACGGGGATGCGCGCGCCCTCGTTGCCTATCTCGGGGAGATGACCGAAGCCGAACGGCGCCAGCTCAAGGCCATGGTTGAGGCGTTTGCGCGCAGCCGATCGACTGACTGACGCCGTACCGCCGGCTCCAAGGCGTGCTTTGCCGAGGAGCCTAACAGCCCAAACCCGAGTGAGTGTCAGATACCTCCGATAAGGTGATCTTTGCGTTGTGTGACACCTGTCGCCGTTATGCGTACCTGGATCGTTGAGGGGGCCTTTTGACCACGCCTGTGGACATCACGTTCGTTGACGAGCTGCCCGGCGGTGGGCAGGTCCTGCTCGTAGAGGGCAAGGGCAAGCTCACCTTCGTCGTCGCCCGCGGTGCCATGACGGAGGAGGCGCGCGATGAAATGGTCATGTACTTCCGCCACCTGATCGAGGAAGGTCACCTGGTCCACCAGTGGCGCGGAAAGCGCGTGCCGCAGCAGTGCCGCGCGGCATAGCCGGCCAGGTGCACACAATCAGAAGGGCCGCGCGGCGTGTGCCGCGCGGCCCTTCTGACGCTGCGTGGGCACGCAGCGTCGGGGAAGGTTCGTATCCTCCCTTGTTCTCAAAGGCGCAGGTCATGAGAGTGTCATTGCGCGCCCATTGCGTGCCCGTACGGCTCCGGAGCGGCTGTCACGAGGTGACAGTCATTGGGGCACCGCAGGGCTCTGACCTGCATAAACCGCCATGCGGCGGCACCTGGCGGGACTACCTGTCAAGAACGATCTTGAGCTCGTAATGCGTAGGTCTCGGGTTCGAATCCCGAAGGCGGCTCCACTGGAAAGCCCAGGTCAGACAGTTGATGTCTGGTCTGGGCTTTTTTGTGATGGGGGTTGGGGGAGTGCGGACTCTATGAGGGTGGTGGCCCGGGGGGTGCCGGGTTCGGTGGAGAGGTGGTTGAGGATGCGGGTGGTGTGGTGGGGGAGGGAGGGGTCGTTGAGGAGGGTGAGGACGGCGTTGCGGAGGGTTTCGGGGGTGGCGGAGGTTTTGGGGACGTGGCGGGCTATGCCGAGGCCGGTGAGGAGGGCGGCGTTGCCGAATTGGTCGGCGGCCTGGGGGACGGTGACCATCGGGACGCCGCGGGCGAGGGCCTCGTGGGCGCTGCTGGCGCCGGCGTGGGTGATGAAGGCGTCGGCCTGGTCGAGGACGGAGCGTTGGGGGACCCAGGGGTGGGCCTCGACGTTGGTGGGGAGGGCGTCGGGGAGGGCGGGGCCGCGGCCGGTCTGGAGGACGACGTGCCAGTCGGGGTGGCCGCCGAAGGCGGCGACGCAGGCGCGGTAGAAGTCGGGGGCGTGGGTGTGGAGGGTGCCCAGGGAGATGAGGAGGAGGCGTTTGCGGTCGGTTCCTGGGGGGCGGGTCCAGGGGGGTTGGGGGTCGGGGGCGTGGGTGTTCCAGCAGGGGCCGGTGAAGGTGTAGACGGTGGGGTCGACGCGGTCGGGGTGGGGTTGGAGGAGGGTGGAGATGAGCGCCAGGCAGCGGTCGGGGCGGCGGGTGGCGCGGCCGGGGCCGAGGCCGGTCTGGGCGAGCCAGGCGTGGGCGGGGGGCGTGGTGTCGCCGGGCGGCCGGGCGGCGAGTTCGGCGGCGATGTCCTCCTCGTAGCCGTCCCAGGGGACGGCGTGCGGGGAGAGTTGGACGGCGGGGATGTGCCAGCGGTCGGCGAGGGCGCGGGCCGCGTAGGCCATCGGGTCGTAGAGGATCAGGTCGGGGCGGTCGTCCCGGTAGGCGGCGAGGAGTTGGGGGAGGGCGCGGCCGGCGTCGGCGAGGAACAGCCGCAGGTGGTCGAGGAGTTGGCCGTCCCAGGCGTCCGGGTCGTCGGGGGCGGGGAGCGTGGTGGTGTACGTCCGGGGCTCGGCGCCGGTGGCGGCGACGGTGTCGGCGAAGGACGGGGGGATGGCGTAGGTGACGCGGTGGCCGCGGGCGACGAGCGCGCGGATGACGTCGAGGCTCGGGTTGACGTGCCCGTGGGCCCCCACGCTGAACATGGCGATATGGCGCCGGGTTTGGGTACGGGGCCGCTTCATGGGTGGGGCGGGTTGCTTCACGGGGTGGGGGCGGTGGGGTAGGCGGGGAGGAGGCCGCGGTGGTGGAGGGTGGTGAGGGAGGGGGCGTCGGCGTCCTTGGGGGAGAGGATCGGGGGGATGTCGGAGGGCCAGGCGATGGCGAGTTCGGGGTCCAGCGGGTGGATGCCGTGTTCGCGCTCGGGGGCGTAGCCCTCGGAGCAGAGGTAGACGACGGTGGCGTCGTCGGTGAGGGCCAGGAAGGCGTGGCCCAGGCCCGCGGAGAGGTAGACGGCGCGGTGGTTGGTGTCGTCGAGGCGGGCCATCTCCCACTGGCGGAAGGTGGGGGAGCCGGTGCGGACGTCGACGATGACGTCCAGGACGGCACCGCGGACGCAGGTGAGGTACTTGGCCTGGCCCGGGGGGACGTCCGCGAAGTGGATGCCGCGGCAGGCGCCGCGCCGGGACACCGAGAGATTGGCCTGGGCGAGCGGGAGTTGCCGGCCGGTGGCCGCGCGGAAGGCGTCGCTGCGGAACCACTCGTGGAAGCTGCCGCGCGCGTCGGCGAAGACCTCCGGCTCGTGGATCCAGGCGCCTTCTATGGACAGGGGTCGCATGCGGGCTTCTCGGCTTTCTGGCGGAGGAGGGTGGGGAACGCCTCGGTCAGGGCGGTGCGCCAGTGGGGGAGCGGGGACATGCCGGCGGCGCGCCAGCGGTCGTGGGCGAGGGCGCTGTAGGCGGGGCGGGGTGCGGGGCGGGGGAAGCGGTCGCCGATGATGGGGCGGACCCGATCCGGATCGGCGCCGAGCAGGCGGAAGACCTCCCGGCAGAGGGCGAACCAGGTGGTCGCGCCGGCGCTGGTGCCGTGGTAGACGCCGGCGGGGGCGGTGCCGGCCAGCGCGCGTCCGCCCAACTCGATCAGGTGGGCGGCGAGGTCGGCGGTCCATGTCGGTTGGCCCCACTGGTCGTTGACGACGTCGAGGGTGGGGCGGGTGCGTTCCAGTTCGGTGACGGTGCGGACGAAGTTGCGGCCGCCCGTGCCGTAGAGCCAGGCGGTGCGCACGACGTAGCCGGTGTCCGGGAGGAGGGCGCGGACCGCGCGTTCGCCGGCCAGTTTGGTGCGGCCGTAGGCGCTGCGCGGGGCGGTGGGGGCGTCCTCCGGGTACGGGGTCCGGGCGCGGCCGTCGAAGACGTAGTCCGTGGAGACCTGGAGCAGGACGCTGCCCGTGGTGCGGCAGGCGTCGGCCAGCAGGCGGGGGCCGGTGGCGTTGACCGCGCGGGCCCGGGCCTCGTGCTCCTCGGCCGCGTCGACCGCCGTCCAGGCGGCGCAGTTGACCACGACGGAGGGGCGGTGGGCGGCCAGCGCCGCGCGCACCGCCTCCGGGTCGGTGACGTCCAGGTCGGCGCGGGTGGCGGCCACCGCGGGGCGGCCGGCGGCGGCGAGGTGGTCGAGGACGTCCCGGGCGAGCATCCCCCCGGCGCCGGTCACCAGCCAGGGGCGCCGCTGTGGGGCGGTCACAGCGCCGCTCGCGCCTTCAAGGGCTCCCACCAGGCCCGGTTCTCGCGGTACCAGCGCACGGTGTCGGCGAGTCCCTGGGCGAAGGGCACCCGCGGGGCGTAGCCCAACTCCTCGCGGATCTTGGTGCAGTCGACGGAGTAGCGCCGGTCGTGGCCCTTGCGGTCGGCGACGGGCAGCACGCTGGTGTCCCAGTCCGCGCCGAACTCCGCGAGCAGCAGCTCGGTGAGTTCGCGGTTGGACAGTTCGGTGCCGCCGCCGATGTTGTAGACCTCGCCGGCGCGGCCGCGGGTGCGGACGAGCTCGATGCCCTGGACGTGGTCGTCGATGTGGAGCCAGTCGCGGACGTTGCCACCGTCCCCGTACAGCGGGATCTGCCGGCCGTCCATGAGGTGGGTGATGAACAGCGGGATGGCCTTCTCGGGGAAGTGGTGGTGGCCGTAGTTGTTCGAGCAGCGGGTGACGCGGACGTCCAGGCCGTGGGTGTGGTGGTAGGAGAGGGCCACCAGGTCGCCGGAGGCCTTGGCCGACGAGTAGGGGGAGCTGGGGCGCAGCGGGTGGGTCTCGGGCCAGGAGCCCTCGTCGATCGAGCCGTAGACCTCGTCGGTGGAGATCTGCACGAAGGTGTCGACGCCGGCCTGGTGGGCGGCGGCGACGAGGGTGTGGGTGCCCAGGACGTTGGTGTGGACGAAGGTGTCGCCGCCGTCGATGGACCGGTCCACGTGCGACTCCGCGGCGAAGTGCACCACCTGGTCGTGCTCGGCCATGAGGGCGCGCACGGTCGCGGGGTCGCAGATGTCGCCCTGGACGAAGCGGAAACCCGGGTGGGCGCGGACCGCGTCGAGGTTGGCGGGGTTGCCGGCGTAGGTGAGCTTGTCGAGCACGGTGAGCGCCACGTCGCCGGGGCCGTCCGGGCCGAGCAGCGTGCGGACGTAGTGGGAGCCGATGAAGCCGGCTCCGCCGGTCACGAGTATCCGGGTCGTCATGGGGAGTTGCGCACCTTGTCGTGAGCACCGGAACGGGCCGGTGGGCTGGGGTGGTTGGCGGCGGGGGCAGCAGGCTACGGCGCGGCGGGCGGGACGACGATCGCCGCGAGCAGCAGGCGGGGCGCGGCCAGCCAGGTGCCGTGGAGGACGGCGGGGACTTCGGACGCGGCGTCCTCCGGCGGGGTGCGGAGCACGCGCGCGCGGAAGGTGCCGGCCGGGTGGAGGGCGATGGTGGCCTCGTGGAAGCCGAGCCAGGCCCGGGTCAGGGGCGACCACACCTTGTAGACCGCCTCCTTGGCGCAGAACAGCAGCCGGTCCCAGCACACCGCGGCGTCGGTCTCCCGTAGGGCGCGCTGGTTCGCGCGTTCCTCCGGGAGCGCGATGCGGGCCAACATGCCGGGCGGCAGCGGTCGGTGGGGTTCGGCGTCGATGCCGATGGCGCGGGCGCCGGCGCGGCGGGCCAGCGCCGCGGCGCGGTAGCCGTGGCAGTGCGTGAGGCTGCCGACGATCCCGGCCGGCCAGTGCGGGGCGCCGCCGGGACCGGGGAGCAGGGGGCCCGGGGGAACGCCGAGGCGCAGGCCGGCGCGGCGGGCGCAGTGCCGTGCGGTGGCGAACTCCCGGCGGCGCTCCGGCCGCATGGCGGCGGCCAGTTGCCGCTCCTCGGGGAAGAGCGCGGCGGCCGGGTCGTCGCCGTAGGACTCCGCCGCCGCGACGTGGTCCGGCAGGAGGGTGGCGAGCACGTCGTCAGTCCCGGTCCGGGGCGAGCGCCTCGACCTGTGCGACGGGGTCGCCGTCGTCGGTGGGGAGCAGCGCGAGCACGGGGGTGTCCAGGCCGGCGGCGACGTACTGCCGGATGCGGGCGCGGCAGGCGTCCGGGCTGCCGTGCACGATCAGTTCGTCGACCACCTCGTCGGGGACGGCCAGCAGCGCGCGCCAGCGGTCGCCGGTGTCCCAGGCCCGGTGCAGCGCGGCGAGCGGTTCGGTGCGGCCGAGCCAGTCCTGGAAGGCCCGGTAGGCGGGCGCGGTGAGATAGCTGCCGATCATCATCCGGCCCAACCGGCGGGCCGCCCTGGCGTCTTCGGTGACGCACACGAAGACCGGGGCGATGAGTTCGGGGCCGGGGCCGAGCGCGGCCCGGACCGTCGGCACGTCGTGGGGGGCCAGCCAGTTGGTGATCGCGCCGTCCGCCTCCTCGGCGGCCAGGCGCAGCATCCGGGGGCGCAGCGCGGCCAGCAGGATCGGCGGGGGCGTGGCCGGCGGCCGCTCCAGCCGGAAGCCGCGCACCCCGAACGTGGGGTACTGCTCGGTCACCGGCTTCCCGGCCAGGGCGGTGCGCAGGAAGCGCAGGGTGTCCCGGGTCCGGGCGAACGGGCGGGTGTGCGCGAGACCGTTCCAGTCCTGGACGACGCCGGGGGAGGAGGCGCCGATGCCGAGGGCGAACCGGCCGGGCGCGCAGTCGGCGACGGCCGCCGCGGACATCGCCAGCAGGGCCGGGCCCCGGGTGAACACCGGGGCCACCGCGGTGCCCAGCCGCAGCCGGGACGACCACTGGGAGGCCAGCACCAGGGGCGAGAAGGCGTCGGCGCCGGCGGTCTCGGCCGTCCAGACGCCGGTGTAGCCCAGGTCGGGAAGGCGCTCGACGAGTGCGCGGTGGGCCGGCAGGGGCACGCCGGTCAGCGGGAGGGTGATCCCCCAACCAGTCATCGCGGGGTGGTCTCCTTCTCTCGTGGGCGTCGGGGGCGGGCGCCCGGCGGGGGACGGGCGCCCGCGGTCCGTGGGGTCAGTCGCCGGCGGTCAGCAGGGCCCGGGCGTGGTCCTGGAACAGCTCGGCGGCGGCGCGGACCTCGGCGGCCATCGGGCGGTCGGCCTCCAACGCCGGGGAGATCCGGGCGAGTTCGGCCCAGACGCCGGTGGCGTCCGCCTCCGTGCCGGTCATCACGGCCAGTTGGGCGGCGGCCAGGGCGAGCGAGCCGACGGCGAGCCAGCCCAGCTCCAGGGCCTCGGTGACGCCGTTCGCGCCGTTGAGCGCCATCGGGACGTGGTCCTGGTTCCAGCCGTTGGTCGGCAGCGTCGTCAGCGAGGCGGGGGTGACGAGCTGGCGGATCCGGGAGATGAACGAGGTCGCGCTGATCTGCACGCCGGCCAGACCGCAGCCGCGGCCGGCCCGGGGGGTGAGCATGATCGGGAGGTCGCCGTTGGTGGTGGGGTTGACCACCAGACCGAGCTGACGCTCCGCCAGGTAGGCGGCCATGTGCATGGCCAGGCCGGTCTGTTCGGAGGCGAAGCCGACCGGCATGGCGTGGAAGTTCCCGGCGTGCAGCACCCGGTCCTCGTAGGTGAGGGGGTTGTCGGTGCAGCCGTTGGCCTCGCGGAGCAGGAACTCGCCGGCGACGGTCAGCTGGTCCAGGACGGCGCCGAGCACCTGCGGGGCGCAGCGCAGGCTGTAGGGCTCCTGGAGCGGGCGGCGCTCGTCGCGGCGGTGGTCGGCGGGCAGGTCGCGGCGGATCCAGCGGGCCACCGTGAGCTGGCCGAGCTGGTTGCGGGCCTGGCCGACGCCCTCGTCGTAGTGCTCCGCGTTGCCGCCGAGCAGGGCCGTCAGGCGGGTGGTGAGGGCGGCGACGGCGCGGACGAGGAGGACGGCCGAGCGCTGGTTGCGGAGGGCGACGGCCAGGCCGACGCCGGTGCCGTTGACGAAGGCGAGCGCCTCGCGCACCGGCCAGACGAGCGGCTCGGCACCCAGCTCGGCGAGGGCCTCGACGGCCGGTCGTTGGGCCCACTGCCCCTGTGCGTCGCGCACCCACGCCTCGCCCTGGCCGGCGCAGGCCAGCGCCACGTGCGCCAGCGGCTGGAGGTCGCCGCTCGCGCTGACCGTGCCGTCCCGCGGGATGACCGGGGTGAAGCCGGCGTTCCACAGGTCGGCCAGCCGCTGCCAGAAGTCGGTGGAGACGGCGGAGAAGCCCTTGCGCATGCTGTTCAGCCGCAGCCAGAACACCAGGCGGGAGGTGTCCGGGTCGAGCGGGCGGCCCTGCGCGGTGCCCAGGTGGGAGATGAGCGAACTGCCCTGCTCCAGCTCGGAGGTGGCGGAGTAGGTCACCAGCGGGCCGAAGCCCTGGGTCAGCCCGTAGACGGGCTTGCCCTCGGCCAGGTACGCGTCGACGGTGGCGCCGGAGCGGTCCATCCGGGCCACGTCCGCGTCGGTGAGCGGGCCCAGCTTGGCGGTCCAGGCGGCGGCCTCGACGATGCTGTCCAGGCTGGGCAGGTCACTGCGGTCGCCGTCGGCCGGTGCCGGGGCCGACGTGGGGGTCAGAGTCACGTTGCTATCCCTGGGTTCGGTGGGTTGAGGAGGTCGTGAGGTGCTGCAACTTGCCCATTGCGGACCGCTTGAGGTCGGGCACCGTGTGCACCTTCCGCGGGCGGGCGCCGAGGACGGCGCGGGCCGCGGAGAGATCGAGGGCGTCCGGGCCGGCACCGGGCCGGGGGACGACGTGGAGGTCGACGTGCTCGCCGATCATGGGGTCGTCGACCGGGACGAGCGCCAGGTCCGCGCAGTCGAGCCGGGCGCGCAGGGCGTGCTCGGCCTCGTCGAGGTTGATCCGCTGCCCGTTCACCTTGACCAGGCGGCCGACGCGGCCCAGGAGCCGGAACGTGCGGGCGTCCAACGGCTCGACGAGGTCGCCGGTGCGCCACTGCCGCGGGCGCGGTTCGCCGGGGCGGTTGGCCAGGCGGGGGCTGCGGATCACCAGCGGGACGCCGGTCTCACGGGGCGCGGGCGCCGTCCCGTCGGTGGCTGCCCCGCCGGTCGTCGTCCCGTCGGTCGTGGTGCGGTCCTGGTCGGGGGCGAAGGTGACGTCCGGGAAGAGCGTCCAGGCGGGCGGGGCGCCGCGGCTCCAGCGGCGGGTGGCGATGCCGCCGGTCTCCGTGGAGCCGAGCAGCTCCACGATGGCCGCCCGCCCGGGGCCGGCCTGCGCGAGGAAGGTGCCGGCCTCGGCGGGCAGCATCGCGCTGCTGTAGAGGACGGTGACGTGCTCGAAGGAGCGGACCCAGTCCAGGTGCCGCAGCAGCAGGGAGAAGATCCACGGCGTGGCGACGATGGCGATCCGGCGGCAGCCGGGGTCCGGCAGGGCGCCGAGGTAGCCCGGTCGGTACCACGCCGGGACGCCGAGCCTGGCCGGCAGCAACAGCGTGGCCAGCGCGCCGTAGACGTGCACCGGCGGGGCGAAGGAGACCACCGCGCCCGGCGCGTCCGGCCGGAGGAGGTCGGCGAGCGTGCCGGCCTCGGCCCAGGCGTGCGCGCGGGTGCGCTGCCAGCACCGGCTCGGTCCGGTGCTGCCGGAGGTGTGGAAGTCGAGCACCGGCGGCAGCGCGCCGGCGACCAGCTCCGCCGCGTCGGGCGCCTCGTCCCACCGCACGCACCAGGCGCGCTCGGCGACGTCCGGTGCGCCGATCCCCGACGACAGCAGTTGCGTCGGGGTCAGCTTCTGATAGGCCACGCAAACTCCCTGTGATGACGCCCGGTTGACGGGCGGTTCCGCGGTCAGGCGGCGAACTGGGCGACCTGCATGAGGTATTGGCCGTAGCCCGAGTTGCCCATCCGCTCGCCGAGGCGGTGGCAGTGTTCCGCGTCGATGTAGCCCATGCGCAGCGCGATCTCCTCGATGCAGGCCACCCGGACGCCCTGCCGGCTCTCCATGACGTGCACGTACTGGCTGGCCGCCAGCAGCGAGTCGTGGGTGCCCGCGTCCAGCCAGGTGAAGCCGCGGCCGAGGCGGATGAGTCGGGCCCGGCCCTCCTTGAGGTAGGCCAGGTTGACGTCGGTGATCTCCAGTTCGCCGCGGGCCGAGGGGGTCAGCCCGCGGGCGATCTCCACCGCGTCCGGGGAGTAGAAGTACAGGCCGGTGATCGCGTTGTTGGAGCGCGGGCTGAGCGGCTTCTCCTCCAGGGCGACGAGGTTGCCGTCGGCGTCGGTCTCGCCGATGCCGTAGCGCTCGGGGTCGGAGACCGGATAGCCGAACAGCGTGCAGCCGTCCAGGTCGTTGCGGGCGTTGCGCAGGATCCGGGGGAATCCGGCGCCGTGGAAGATGTTGTCGCCGAGGATCAGCGCGAAGGGGTCGTCGCCGATGTGGTCCGCGCCGATGATGAGTGCTTCCGCGATGCCCCGCGGTGCGGTCTGCTCGGCGTAGGTGATCGTGAGCCCGAGGTGCGAGCCGTCGCCCAGCAGCGCCTGCAGCGGGGGAATGCTCGTCGGCGTCGAGATCACCAGGATCTCCCGGATTCCGGCCAGCATCAGTACCGAAAGCGGGTGGTAAACCAACGGCTTGTCGTAGACCGCGTGGAGCTGCTTGGACGTCGCCAGGGCCGAGGGGTACAGCCGAGTGCCGCTGCCACCGGCCAGCAGAATTCCCTTCATCGCTCTCCCTGTTGGTCTTGGATATTCCTGTGGTGTGGCTCGGACCGCACCCCTCACACCACGTGCACGGTCGGGACGTAGAGAATCCACTTGCCGCCGGCGTCGCGGAATTCCTTTTCCTTCGCCATGATTTCCTCGGCGTGGTTCCAGGCGAAGAGCAGGGCGTAGTCGGGATATGCGGAGGAGAACGCCTCCGGGGTCCGGACCGGAATGTGGGTGCCCGGGGTGAGCCGGCCCTGCTTGGCGGGCGTGGTGTCGCAGACGAACGGGACGAGGTCCGGGCCGATGCCGCAGAGGTTGGTCACCGTGGCGCTCTTGGCGGTCGCGCCGTAGCCGACCACGGACTTGCCCTTGTCGCGCAGCGTGGTCAGCAGCGTCACGAGGTCCTCGCGGATCGTGTGCACGTTGGCGCCGAACGCCTCCAGGGTGGCGAGGTCGGACAGCTTGCGCCGCTCCTCCTCGGCGACGAGCGCGGCCACCGCCGGCGACGGGGTGCGCTGCCCGGCGGGCGCGAGGAAGTAGCGGACCTCGCCGCCGTGCACCGTCAGCCGCTCGACGTCCACCAGCTCCAGGCCGTTGAGGCGGGCCATCTCCCGCACGGAGCGGGCGGTGAAGAAGTAGAAGTGCTCGTCGTAGATCTGGTCGAACGAGGTGCGCTCGACGATGTCGCCGAGGTAGGGGTCCTCGAAGACGAAGACGCCGGTGGGCTTCAGCAGCGCCCGGACGCCGGCCAGGATCGAGTCCATGTACGGGATGTGGCACAGGGTGTTGGCGGCGTAGATGACGTCGGCCGGGCCGTCCTCGGCGCGCACCTGCCGCGCCGTGGCCTCCTCGAAGAACGCCTTGCGGACCCGGATGCCCTTGGCCGCGGCGACGTCGGCCACGCTGGCGGACGGCTCGACGCCCAGGTGGCGCACGCCGTGGTCGGCGATGGCCTTGAGCATCACGCCGTCGTTGCAGCCCAGTTCGACGATGAACGGGTCGTCCGCGGTGAGCTCGTCGGCCAGCAACTGCTTGGCCAGGTTCTCGAAGTGCTCCCGCATGAAGGACGAACCGGAGGAGAAGTACGGGTACTCCTCGTGGAACATCCGGTCCCGCGGGACCTCCTCCATCAACTGCACCATGGTGCAGGAGCCGCAGACGCCGACGGCCAGCCGGTAGAAGAACTCCTCGGTGAGGTCCGCGTCCGGGGCCGGGAAGGCGTCGGACAGGGGCTGGCGGCCGAAGTCAAAGAATTCCTGTACCGGAGCGGCACAGATACGGCATGGGAACTTGCTCGACATACATGCTCCTGGAAGGCCGACCGACGGCGGGGGAACGGAAATACCCGAACTTCGGCGGCGGACTGGCGCGTTGGGCCGAAGCGGTTCTCGGTGAGTGTGCCCCAGAAAGCGACCGGGGCGGAAGTGCGTGCATTGTTCGGTGTCCCGCTGGCGGGACAGGAATCCGCCGGCGTGCAGACGTTTCTGACGGGTCGCCGGGCGCCCGGGAACGGTTCGAGAATTCCCCTGTGCCGGCCCGCTCGGGGACATTTATCCTGACGCCGTCCCAGTGCGCCCGTGCGATCCGCAAGAGGGGCCCGTGGAAATCGCGGGAACGGCCCGGAAATCCTTTGAACGGGCGGCCGTCGGCCGCCGGCGGGGTGCTCGCACGGCTTCCGTGAGAAGGCATGTGATCCATGATCAAGACCAGCTCTTTCCCCGCCCTGACCGAGGCGGCGGTGGTGCTCACCGACTCCCAGCGCGAGGAGGTCGCCCTGCTGGCCGAGGAGCTCGGTCGGGCCGCGTCCGGGGTGCTGGACAGTCCAGCGTGGCTCGCCGCGGCCCGCGCCGCCGCCGTCCGGTTGCCTCGCCAACTCCTCGACTCCATACGGGAGTTCAGGTACGACGCGGGTCCCGAGGGCGTCCTGTTGGTCCGCAACCTGCCCATCCACGCGGAGCTGCCGGCGACCCCGACCGCGCTCGGGTCGGTGCAGCGGACCGCGACCACGGCCGCCGGCGCGGTCGCCATGGTCCTGCTCCAGCTCGGCGAGGTGGTGGCCTACCGCAGCGAGAAGTCCGGCGCGCTGGTGCAGGACGTGGTGCCGGTGGCGGGCCAGGAGCGGCAGCAGAGCAACGCGGGCTCGGTGCGCCTCCAGATGCACACCGAGAACGCCTTCCACCGCAACCGCCCCGACTACCTGGGCCTGTTGTGCCTGCGCACCGACCCGACCGGGGACGCCCGGCTGTGCACCGCGTCGGTCCGCCGGGCGCTGCCGATGCTGTCGGGGGAGGCCCGCCGGACGCTGTGCGAGGAACGCTTCATGACCGAGGCGCCGCCGTCGTTCGGCGGCTCCGGGAGCGTTCCGCCGCCGGTCCACGCGATCCTGCGGGGCGCGCCCGAAGACCCGGACGTGCTGGTCGACTTCAACGCCACGCACGCCCTGGACGACGGCGCCCGGCGCGCCATGGCGGAGTTGAACGCCGCCTTCGAGCGGGCCACCCAGGCGCTCGCCCTCACCGCGGGCGACCTGGCCGTGGTCGACAACCGGCTGGTCGTGCACGGGCGGACGTCCTACGCGCCCCGCTACGACGGCACCGACCGCTGGTTGCACCGGGTCTACGCGGTCGCGGACTACCGCCGCTCCCGGGCCGACCGGCAGGAGGCGGGCAGCGTCCTGGACTGACCCACCGGGTCCACCCGGCCCAACGGGGCTGCCGGACCCGCCGCGGGCCCCGCCGTCGAGAACCGTACGGCGGGGCCCGCGGCCGTTGCGCGTCGTGCCGGGAACGGGCTCCGGGAGAGCGGCAGTTCAGCCCTCGTCGCCGCCGCGGCACCACTCCAGGACCGCCATCGCGGAGTGCATCTTGTTCTCGGCCTGCTCGAAGGCCAGGCTCATGGGCCCGTCGAGGACCTCGGCGGTGACCTCCTCACCCCGGTGGGCGGGCAGGTCGTGCAGGAACACCGCCTTCGGGCTGTCGGCCCACAGCTCCGCGCGGACCTGGAACGGGGCGAACGCGGTGCGCCAGTCGGGGTCGGCCTTGGCGGTGCCGGTGGTCTGCCAGCGCGCGGTGTAGACGACGTCGAGGTCGGCCGGCAGCCCGTCCATGGTGTGGCGCTCGCGCAGCACCGCCCCACTGGCCGCGGCCTGCCGCGCCGCCTTCTCGGCGATCGCGGCGGGGAGCCCGTAGCCGGGCGGGGTGCGCAGCTCCAACTCCACGCCCGGGTAACGGGTCAGGGCCAGTGCCAGGGCGGTCGCGGTGTTGTTGCCCTCGCCCAGGTAGAGCACGCGCAGCCCGTCGATGCGGCCGAAGTGCTGGTACAGCGTGGTCAGGTCGGTCAGGGCCTGGGTGGGGTGCTCCTCGGCGCTCATCGCGTTGACCACCGCCATCCGGCGCTGGCGCGCCCAGGCCCGCATCTCCTGGGGGTCCCCGGCGGTGCGCGCGACCAGCACGTCCAGCATCCGGGAGAGCACCCGGCCGGTGTCCTCGCTCGTCTCGCCGGTGTTGGTCTGCAGGTCGCCCGGGCCGTAGGAGAGCAGGGAGCCGCCCAGCCGCAGCGTGCCGGCGGAGAACGCGGTCCGGGTGCGGGTGGAGGTCTTGGCGAAGTAGACGCCGGTGACCAGGCCGTCGAGCGGCCGGCCGGCGTCGGCGGTGCCGGCGGCGAACGCGGCGCCCCGGCCGACCAGGTGGCGCAGGTCGGCGTCGGTGAGGTCGTCGAGGGATATCAGGTGGCGCACGGTGCGGGCGTCCTTGGGCATCAGTGGTCTCCCGGAGGGGTGGTGTCGAGGGCGTCGGCCAGCTCGGCGAGGGTGGGGTGGGCCAGCGCGGTGGCCGGATCGAGGGGGAGCCCGGCGGCGCGGGCGCCGGCCAGTACGCGCAGCACCAGGAGGGAGTCGCCGCCCAGGTCGCCGAAGGCGTCGTGGACGCCGACCCGGTCGAGGCCGAGGGCCGCCCGCCACACCTCGGCGAGCCGCCGCTCGGTGTCGGTCCGGGGCGCCACGTAGGGGGCCCGGACCGCGGTGTCCGCCCGGTGCGTGTCGGCCGCGGGGGCGCCGGTCCGGTCGTACTTGCCGTGCGCCGTCAGCGGCAGCGCCCCGACGATCCGGTAGGCGGCGGGGACGAGCGGGGCCGGCAGGAGCGTCCGCAGCCGGGAGGCGAGCTCCGCGGGGCGCGGCGGGCGGCCGGGGGCGGGCACCACCCAGGCGGTCAGGCGGGGTGCGCCGGCGGCGTCCGGGAGCGCGGCCACGCGGGCCTCGCGGACCCGCGGGTCGGCGGCGAGCGTCGCCTCGATCTCGGCGGGCTCGACGCGGTGGCCGCGCACCTTGAGCTGGCGGCCGACCCGCCCGGTGAACTCCAGCGCCCCGTCGGGCAGGACGCGGGCCAGGTCGCCGGTGCGGTAGAGCCGGGACCCGGGCGGCCCGTAGGGGTCGGGCACGAAGTGACCTGCGGTCAGGCCGGGTTGGTCCGCATAGCCGCGGGCGAGCCCGGGGCCGCCGAGGTGCACCTCGCCGACGGTGCCGTCGGGCACCGGCGCGAGGCGGTCGTCCAGGACGCGCAGTGTGGTGCCCGGCAGCGCCCGGCCCAGCGGCACCAGCGGGCGCCGCTCCCGGCCGGTCGTGCGGTGCGCGGCCGCGGCCACCGTCGCCTCGGTCGGCCCGTACTCCGCGGCCAGGCGCGTCCGGCCGCCGCCGGCGGCGATCCGGTCCGCGACCCGGGCGGCCTGCCCGGCCGGGTAGGCGTCGCCGGCACACACCAACAGGGCCGCCAGGCCGCCGAGTTCGGCGTCGGAGAGCTGCTGTTCGAGCAGCGCGAGATGGCCGGGGGTCAGGCCGACGAAGGTGTGTGGGGCGCCGTCGGCCAGCAGCCGCCCGAGCTCCTCCGGCGCCCACCGCGGCGGCAGCAGCCGCACCGTGCCGCCGGTCAGCAGCGGGACGAAGAGCGCGGGGACGCCGAGGTCGGCGCCGACGGAGGTGAAGAACGGGGCGTCGGCCGGCCCGTCCTGGGCGTAGGCGTGGACGGCCCAGCCCAGGTAGTGGGCCAGCGCCCGGTGTTCGACCGCGACGCCCTTGGGGGCGCCGGTGGAGCCGGAGGTGTGCAGCACGTAGGCGAGGCGGTCCGGCGCGAGGTCGGGCGCCGGCGGGTGGTCGTCCCCGGCCTCCCCGGGCGCGTCCGGTGCGTTCACGTGCAGTTCCGCGAGACCGCCGGCCCGGCCCGCGTGCGCGTCCTCGGTGACGACCAGGCGGCAGCCGGCTCCGGTGAACAGGGCCGACAGCCGGGCGTTTGGCGTGTCCGGGTCGCCCGGCACATAGGCGGCGCCGGCCTTCCAGACGGCGAGCAGGGTGACGAGGAGGGCCGGCCCGCGCTCCAGGAGCACCCCGATACGGTCCTCCGGCCCGGCGCCGTGCCGCCGCAGTCGTCGGGCCAACGCGGTGGCCCGGGCGTCCAGTTCGGCGTAGCGCAGGCGGGCGCCGGGGGCGGTGACGGCGAGCGCGTCCGGGGTGCGGGCGACCTGCGCCTCGAAGGCGGTCAGGACGTCGTCGAGGGGCGCGGGGGCGGCCGGCAGGGCGGCGAGTGCGCGGCCCGACTCCCCGTCCTCGGGGTAGCCGCGGCGCGCGTCGCCGTCCGGGCCGCCGGTGGCCATGTCGGTGAGGACCGCGAGGTAGAGCCGGGCCAGCCGGTCGGCGCGGTCCCGGCGCAGGGTGCGGGTGTCGGAGGCGAGGGTGAGGTGGTCGCGCAGCGGGGTGCCGACGACCACCGGGAACTCGTTGGGGCTGTCGTCGCGGGTGGCGAACGGGTCGACGAGGTCGGTGTCCACCTGGTGGAAGTCCAGGTAGTGGAAGAGCACGTCGATCGGGTGCGGGTCGCCGGGGCGGCGCATCGCCGGCATCGGGAACCGCCGGTGCGGCCAGAGCTCCACCTCGGCGGCGAAGACCTGTTGGGCCAGCTCGCCCCAGGTCCGGGCGGTGCGCCGGTAGGGGAACGGCACGGAGTTGAGGTACATGCCGGAGACCCGCTCGGCGCCCCGCACCTCGGGCCGGGCGTCGGCCACCAGGCCGCCGCGGAAGGCGGGTTGGCGGGTGAGCAGGCCCAGCACCTTGCTGTGCGCCGCGTGCAGCACGCTCTTGTACGGCACCCCGGCCGCCGACGCCAGCGCGCGCAGTCCGGGCGCCAGGTCGGTGAGCGGCAGGTCGATGCGGTACCGCTCGGCGGGCCCTCGCGGGTCGCCGGCCCAGCCGGACGGGACCTCGAACTTCTCGTGGGAGTCCAGGAGTTGGTGCCAGTAGGCGCGGTCGCCCTCGTCGTCGAGGGCGCGCAGTTCGGCGGCGATGAAGTCGGCGTAGCGGACCGCGGGCGTCGGCGGGGCCGGTTCGGGCGCGCGGCCCGCGCGCAGCCGGTGGTAGGCGCCGAGCAGCTCCATCAGCTGGTTGTGGTAGCTCCAGCCCTCGATGGCCGGGTGCCCCTCGGTGATCGACAGCCACCAGCCGTCGTCGTCCAGGAGGTGGGTGGCCATCCGCATCAGCGGGGCCCGGGCGGGGTCGAGCAGGCGGTGCCGGTCGGCGTCGGCGAACTCCACCAGCGCCGGCCACCGTTCGCCCGCCGGCAGGTGCCGCAGGTCCCGGTGGGCGTAGGGCATCGTGGCGCGCGCGTGCACGAGCTGGAGCGGCCGGCGGTACCCGGTGAGCGCGAACGAGGTCCGCATCGCCTCGTGGCGGGCCACGACCAGGTCGGCGGCGGCGCGGAAGGCCGCCGGGTCGAAGGGGTGCGGGTCGCGGATCCGGAACGAGGTGATGTTGTGGTACCGGTGCACGTCGCCGTCCCGGAACATCTCGACGAACATCCCGGCCTGGGTGCGGGAGAGCGGATAGGCGTCGACGACGTCGGCGGGCAGCGCGGCCCGCTCCTCGGCGTCGAGCAGCGCGAAGCGGGCGACCGGTTGGAAGCCCGGCCCGCCGGCCAGTGCGCCGTCCCGGACCGCCCGGCACAGCCGGGCCACGGTGCGGTGCTCGAACAGGTCGCGCACCGCCACCGCCAGGCCGGCCTCGCGCAGCGCGCCGGCCAGTGCGACCGCGCGCAGCGAATCGCCGCCCAGGTCGAAGAAGTTGTCGTGCACGCCGATCCGGTTCAGGCCCAGGACCTCGGACCAGAGCGCGGCCATCGCGCGCTCGTCGTCGTCGCGCGGGGCGACGTGCGCGCCGACCGCGGTGGCGGCCCGGTCCGGGGCGGGCAGCGCGGTGCGGTCCAGCTTGCCGTTGGCGGTCAGCGGCAGCGCGTCGAGGGTGACGAACGCGGCCGGCACCATGTAGTCGGGCAGGTGGGCGCCGAGCAGGCCGCGGAGCCGGGCCGGGGCGAGCGCCGCGGCGTCCGCGCCGGCGGCCGGCACGAGATAGGCGACCAGTCGCTTGTCGCCCGGCGCGTCCTCGCGCACCAGCGCGACGGCCTCGGCGACCGCGGCGTCCGCGGTCAGCACGGTCTCGATCTCGCCCGGCTCGATCCGGTAGCCGCGCAGCTTGACCTGGTGGTCGACGCGGGAGACGAAGTCGAGGTTGCCGTCGGGCAGGACGCGGGCCAGGTCGCCGGTGCGGTACAGCCGGGACCCGGGCGGCCCGTAGGGGTCGGGCAGGAAGCGCTCCGCGGTCAGGCCGGGGCGGCCGGCGTAGCCGCGGGCCAGGCCGACCCCGCCGATGCACACCTCGCCGACGGCGCCCAGCGGCACCGGCCGCAACCGCGGGTCCAGCACCCGCATGGTGGTGTTGGGCAGCGCCCGGCCGATGGAGACCAGCTCGACGTCCTGGGGGCCGTCGACGAAGTAGGCGGAGTTGCCGACGGTGATCTCGGTGGGGCCGTACTCGGCGGCGAGCCGGGTGCCGCCGGCCTCCGCGGCGCTCAGCCACCGGTCGGCGAGCCGTCCGGTGAAGGCGTCGCCGGCCGCGATCACCAGCCCGGCCAGGCCGGCCCGCTCCTCCTCCGTCAACTGCTGGGTGAGCAGGTCCAGATGGCCGGGGGTGAGCTTGACGAACGCGTACGGGGCGTGCGCCATCAGCAGCCGGCCCAGCTCGGTGATCTCGAAGTCCTGGTCGAGCAGGTGGACCGGCTGGCCGGTCATCAGCGGGGTGAACAGGTCGGGTACGCCGAGGTCGAAGGCGACCGAGGAGAACAGCGGGGCGCCGCCGGTGCCGGCGCTCGCGTACGCGTCGACGGTCCAGCCGAGGTAGTTGGCGAGCCCCCGGTGGGTGATCAGCACGCCCTTGGGGCGGCCGGTGGAGCCGGAGGTGTAGATGACGTAGGCGAGGTGGTCGGGGTCGTGGCCGCCGGCGGGCGGGGCGAGCGGGGTGGCCGGGCAGCGCTCCAGTGCTGCGCGCTCGGCGTCCTCGTCGAGCACCACCCGCCGGGCCGCGGTGCCGGCCAGCCGCGCGGTGTGCCGGCGCTCGGTGACGACGAGCCGGGAGCCGGTGTCGGCGAGCATGAACGCCAGCCGGTCGTCCGGGTATCCGGGGTCCAGCGGGACGTAGGCGGCGCCGGTGCGCCAGATGGCCAGCAGCGCGGCCACCAGCTCCGGGCCGCGGTCCAGCAGCACGCCGACGGTGTCCTCGGGGCCGGCGCCCAGGTCGCGCAGCCGGTGGCCCATCCGGTCGGCGAGCGCGTCGAGTTCGCGGTAGGTCGTGCGGCGGCCGCCGTGCAGCACCGCGGTCGCCTCCGGGTCCGCCGCGGCCCGCCGGGCGATGACCTCGTGGACGGGGCGCAGCGCTTCGGGGTCGAGCGGGGTGCTGGTGCCGACGGGCTCGGCGGGGCCGTCCAACAGCAGGGCGCGCTCCGGCTCGTCGAAGAGGTCCAGTTCGGGGACGGGGGTGTCCGGGTCCGCGGTGGCGGCGGTCAGCAGCCGGGTGTAGTGGCCGGCGAGCCGGCGGGCGGTGGCGGCGTCGAACAGGGCGGTGGCGTACTCCAGCGCGCCCGCGAACGAGCCGTCGGGGCGCTCCTGGAGGTGCATGGTGAGGTCGAAGCGGGCGGTGCGGGTCGGCACCTCGACCTCGGTCGCCGAGACGCCCGGCAGGTCCAGGGGCTCCGTCCCGTCGGCCCGGGTCAGGTCGAACATGACCTGGAAGACCGGGGTGGTGGACAGGTCGCGCTCCGGCTCCAGCGCGTCGGCGAGCCGGTCGAAGGGCACCGACGGGTGGTCGAAGGCGGCCAGCACCGCCTCCCGGCCCCGCTCCAGCAGTTCGCCGAACGGCTCCCCGCCCGCCCAAGTGGCCCGCAGGACCAGGCTGTTGTAGGCGTAGCCGGCCATGGTGGCCAGCTCCGGCCGGTTGCGCGCCGAGACGGCGGTGCCGACGGCCACGTCCGGGGTGCCGGTGTGCCGGGCCAGCAGCGCCTGGAAGGCGGTGAGCAGCACCATGAACGGGGTGGCGCCGTGCGCGGCGGCCAGCGCCCGCAACCGCTCGGCGACCGGCGCCGGGACGGTGAAGCGCTCCTGCGCGCCGCGCCAGGACCGCACCGCGGGGCGCGGCCGGTCGGTGGGCAGGTCCAGTGAGCTCAGGCCGGCCAACGCGCCGCGCCACCAGTCGAGTTCGGCGCGCACCTCGGGGCCGTCCTGGTGCGCGGTGAGCCAGGCGGCGTAGTCGGCGTACTGCACCGGCTCCGGGGCGAGCGCCGGCTCCTCGCCGCGCGGCTGCGCGGCGAGGAGCGCGGAGAGCTCGCGCAGCAGCAGCGGGCGGGTGGCGGCGTCACAGGCGATGTGGTGCAGCACCAGCACCAGCAGGTGGTCGTCGGCGGCGAAGCGGACCAGGCGGACCCGCAGCGGGGCCTGCTCGGCGAGGTCGAACGGTGTCAGCGCCGCCTCCTCGGCGTGCTCCGACGCGGCCGACTCCCGGGCGTCCGCGGGCAGGCCCGTGCGGTCGGACACGGCGAAGTCCACCGGGCCCGGCGGGTCGATCACCTGCCGGGGCTCGGTGCCGACCAGGACGTAGCGGGTGCGCAGGATCTCGTGGCGCGCGGCGAGCCGGTCCAGGGCCCGGCGCAGGGCGGCCTCGTCCAGCGGGCCGCGCAGCCGGTACGCCACCGGCAGCAGGTACTCCGGCGCGGCCGGGTCGAGCTGGTGCAGGAACCACAGTTGGCGCTGGCCCGCGGAGAGCGGCAGCGGCTCGCCGCGGGGGACGCGCGGGAGGTCCCGGCGGGCCCGGGGAGCGGCCCCGGACAGGCGCCGGCGCAGCAGCTCCGCGCGCAGCGCCGCGGCCGACGTGGCGTCCGCGGGGGTGGCGGCGGGTTCGGTCATTCGTCGTACTCCCTGTGTGCGGCGGCCAGCTCGGCATCGCTCAGTGACGCGATCTCGGCGCGTACCGCGTCCTCGACGGCGGCGGCGAGCCCGGCCACGGTGGGCCGGTCGAAGAGGGTGCGCAGCGGCAGCGCGACGTCGTAGGCGTCCCGGAGCAGGGCCATGACCCGGGCGGCCCGGATCGAGTCGCCGCCGAGCCGGAAGAAGTCGTGCCGGGCGCCGATCCGCGGGGCGCGGCCGTCGGGCCCGGTCAGCACCGCCCGCCAGACGTCGGCGACGGCCTCCTCCAGCGGGCCCTCGGGGGCGGCGTGCGGGACGTCGTCGGCCACCGCGGCCAGGTCCGGGGCCGGCAGCGCGGCCAGGTCGACCTTGTGGTGGCGGGTCAGCGGCAGGGCGTCGAGCTCCACCACGAGGGTGGGCAGCATGTAGCCGGGCAACTGCCGGGCGCAGTGGTCCAACAGCGCCGCCCGGCCCGGGAGTCGGTCGCCGGCCGGGACGCAGTAGCCGACCAACCGGGCCTCCTCGCCGGTCCCGTGGGCGACCACCACCGCCTCGGCCACCGCCGGATGGTCGGCCAGCACCGCCGCCACCTCGCCGGTCTCCACCCGCCGCCCGCGGATCTTGACCTGGCCGTCGGCGCGCCCGGCGAAGACCAGGGTGCCGTCGGGCAGCATCCGGGCCAGGTCGCCGGTGCGGTACAGCCGGGCGCCCGGTGGCCCGTACGGGTCGGGCACGAAGCGCTCGGCGGTGAGCGCCGGCCGGCCCACGTAGCCGCGGGCCAACCCCCGGCCGCCCAGGCACAGTTCGCCGACGGTGCCCGGCGGGACGGGGCGCAGCCGGGCGTCCAGGACGCGGGCGGCGACGTGCGGGTAGGGCCGTCCGATGGCCAGTTCGGCGGCGGTCTCGGGCACGGTCCAACGGGTCGCGGCGATGGTGGCCTCGGTCGGACCGTACTCGTTGACGAACCGCTTCAGGCCGCGGGCCAGGTCGCGGGCGAGGTCGGGCGGGCAGGGCTCGCCGCCGGTCTGGCCGACCAGCGGGCGGTCGCCGAGGCCGCTGTCGCGGAGCAGCCGCCACTGCGGGTGGACGGCCTGGAGGTGGGTGACGCCGGCCCGGTCGATCAGCTCCACCAGCGCCGGGTAGTCGGCGGTCTCGTGGTCCCGGGCGAGCACCACCCGGCCGCCCGCCAGCAGCGGCATCACCAGTTCGGTGAGGGAGATGTCGAAGGAGGCCGGGGCGAGCGCGAGCCAGGCGTTGTCCGGGCCGAACTCCAGGTGGTCCCGGGAGGCTTCCAACAGCCGCAGCAGGGAACGGTGTTCGACGCCGACGCCCTTGGGGCGGCCGGTGGAGCCCGAGGTGTAGAGGACGTACGCGAGCCGGGCGGGGTCGCGCCGGGCGGCCTCGGCCGCGCTGACCGTCGCGGTCGGTGCGTCGTCGGGGCCGGCGTCGGTGGCGCCGACGGTGAGGTGGGCGCCCCGGTGGTGCGGGGCCAGCCGGGCGCCGCCCGCCGGGTCCGAGACCAGCACCACGGACCGGGAGTCGGCGAGGACATGGGCCAGCCGGGCGTCGGGCGAGGCCGGGTCCAGCGGCACGTACGCGGCGCCCGCCCGCCAGCAGCCGAGCAGGCAGGCCAGCAGGTCGGGGGAGCGGGGCAGCAGCACGGCGACGGCGCTCTCCGGGCCGGCCCCCAGGGCGCGCAGCCGCTCCCCGAACCAGGTGGCGCGGTCCAGCAGTTCGGCGTAGCGCCACTGTTCGTCGCCGCAGACGACGGCGACGGCGTCGGGGGTGCGGCGCGCGGCCGCGGCGAAGGCGGTGGCCACGCAGCCGTCGGGGGCGTCGTTGGTGGCCGGGACGGCGGCGCCGAGGGCGAGCAGACGGGCGCGCTCGGCGCCGGGCAGCAGCTCGGCGTCGCCCAGCCGCCCGGCGGGGTCGGCGGCGAAGGACTCCAGCAGGCGCACCCAGCAGGCGGCCAGCCGTTCCACGGTGGCCGGGTCGAAGAGCGCGGTGGCGTACTCGACCTGACCCAACAGGGAGCCGTCGGACTGCCGTTGGACGACGAAGGTGAGGTCGGTACGGGCGGACCGCCAGGCGGCCCGGAACGCCGCCAGGTCGTCCTCGCGGAGCGCGGTGCCGGTCCGGCCCTCCTCGTGGAAGTCGAACATCACCTGGTAGAGCGGGGTGCGCGACGGGTCGCGCTCCGGGTGCAGCGCGCGGACCAGGTGCGCGAACGGCAGGTCCTGGTGGGCCAGGGCGTCCAGCACGGTGTCGCGCACCGCGGCGACGGCGTCCGCCACGGTGTCCTCGGCGTCCGGGCGGCACCGCACCACCAGGGTGTTGAGGAAGTAGCCGACGGTCCGCGCCACTTCGGGGCGGTGCCGGCCCGCGACGGGCATGCCGAGGGTGAAGTCCGCGCGCCCGGAGAGCCGCCCGAGCAGCGCGGCGAACGCGGCCAGCAGCGTCTGCTGGAGGGTGGCGCCGGTCTCCCGGCCCAGCGCGGCGAGCCGTTCGGTCAGGGCGGCGGGCACCGCGAAGGTGTGCAGCGCCCCGCGGCCGTCGCGCTCGGCGGGGCGGGGGCGGTCCGACGGCAGCTCCAGCGGAGTGGCGCCGTCCAACATCCTTTGCCAGTAGGCCAGTTGGGTGCCGAGCGCGGAATCGTCGGCCGCGGTGCGGCGGCGCTGCCAGGCGGCGTGGTCGGCGTACTGCACCGTGACCTCGGGCAGGGCGGGCCGGCCGCCGGTGTGCACCGCCGCCCCCAGGGCCAGCAGGTCGCGCTCCAGGAGGACCGAGGACCAGCCGTCGCAGGCGAGGTGGTGGATGCCCAGCAGCAGGGCCTGGCCGCCGCCGGCGGTGCGCAGCAGCAGGGCCCGCCACACCGGGCCGCGCGCCAGGTCGAAGCCGCGGCCCAGCTCCGCGCGGGCCGCCGCGCGCACCGCGTCGGCGTCGGCGGCCGCGGCGACCCGCAACTCCACCGGGCCGCCCGGCGCGTCCACGACCTGGACGGGGTCGGCGTCGCGCACCTCGTAACGGGTGCGCAGGATCTCGTGGCGGTCGGCCAGGTGCCCGAGGGCGGTGCGGACGGTCTCCTCGGTCCACGCGTCGGGCAGCCGGATCCACACCAGGTCGGCCCATTCGGGGCTGCCCGGCCGCAACTGCTCCAGCAGCCAGAGCCCGTGCTGCCCGTGCGACAGCGGCAGCCCGCCGGTGCGGGGCACGGCAACGACCGGGTCATCGCCGTCAGGTGACGCCTCACGGGCCTCGTCCGGCCGGTCCGCGTCGCCCAGGAGCGCCGCCTGCTCGGCGACGGTGAGGGCGGAGAACAGCGCGCGCAGCTCGATCCGGCGGCCGGCGGCGGCGGTGAGCCGGCCGGCGAGCTGGCCCAAGTGGAGGGAGGAGCCGCCGCGTTGGAAGAAGTCGTCGTGCGCGCCGACCGTCCCGGCCGGCAGCTCCAGGGTCGCCTCCCAGGCCCGGGCGACGGCCCGTTCGGCGGCGTCGCGCGGCGGGACGTGCCCGGCGCCGCCGTCGTCGCCGGGGCCGGGGTCCGGCAGCGCGGCCCGGTCGGTCTTGCCGCTGGCGGTGCGGGGGAAGCCGGTGACCGGCACGAAGACGGCCGGCACCAGCGGGTCCGGGAGGGTGCGGCGGGCGAACGCGCGCAGCTCCGCCGGCGTCGGGGCGGCCCCGCGCGGCTGCACCCAGGCGACCAGCCGCTGCCCGCCCGCGCGGTCCGGGGCCGCGCCGACGACCACGCCGTCCACGCCCGGGTGGGCGACCAGCGCGGCCTCCACCTCGCCGGGCTCGATCCGCACGCCGTTGACCTTGAGCTGCTGGTCCAGGCGGCCCAGGTATGCCAACGTGCCGTCGGCGCCCAGGCGGACGCGGTCGCCGGTGCGGTACATCCGCGCGCCGGGCGGCCCGGAGGGGTCCGGGACGAACCGCTCGGCGGTCAGCGCGGGCCGGCCGAGGTAGCCGGTGGCGACCCCGGCCCCGGCGGCGTACAGCTCGCCGGTGCCGCCGGCCGGCACCGGGCGCCCCCGTGGGTCCAGGACCAGGGCCCGCACGCCCCCGAGGGGCCGGCCGATCGGTACCGGGCCGGTGGTCTGGGCCGGGTCGAAGCGGTGCTCGGTGAGGTCCACGGAGCACTCGGTGGGCCCGTAGGTGTTCCAGATCTCCACCTGCGGCACCCGGGCGAGCAGCCGGTGGCACAGCTCCGCGTGCAGCGGCTCGCCGGCGCTGAACAGCAGCCGCAGCGCGTCGCAGCCCGCCCAGCCCGGCGCGCTCACCAGCGCGCGCAGCACCGAGGGGACGGCCTGGAGGACGGTGACGCGGCCGGCGGCCACCGCGTCGAGCAGCGCCGCCGGGTCCCGCTCGACGCCGTGTGGGGCGAGCACCACCGTGCCGCCGCCGAGCAGCGGCGCGAACAGCTCCAGCCCGGCGGCGTCGAAGCCGATCGTGGTCTTCTGCAACACCCGGTCCGCCGGGCCGAGTCCGTGCCGGGACGCCAGCCAGCGCACCCGGTTGGCGATCCCCCCGTGCGGGACGACGACGCCCTTGGGGCGGCCGGTGGAGCCGGAGGTGTAGAGCACGTAGGCGGCCCGCCGGGCGGCCTGCGCGGGGCCGCCGGGTAGCTCGGGCGCGGTGTCCGGGAACGGCGAACCGGCCTTGTCCACGGACTCGTTGGGCTCGTCGAGCACGAGCAGACGGGTGCCGTCGCGGGCCGGGAGGGCACTCCGGGCGGCGCGGTCGGTCAGGACCAGCGGGGCCCGGGTGTCCGCCAGTGTCCAGGCGAGGCGCTCGGCGGGGTGGTCCGGGTCCAGCGGCACGTACGCGGCGCCCGCCCGCCACACCGCCAGCAGGGCCACCACCAGGTCGGGGCCGCGGCGCAGGGCCACGCCGACCAGGCTCCCCGGGCCGATGCCCAACGACCCCAGCCGGTGCGCCAGTTGGTTGGCCCGCCGGTCCAGCGCGCCGTAGGTGAGGGCGGCCCGGCCGGCGGGGAGCGCCTCGACGGCGACCGCGTCGGGCGTGGCCGCGGCCTGCGCCGCGATCAGGGCGGGCAACAGGGGGAGCGGCCCCGCCGCGCCCGGCGCACCGGAGTCCCCGGACGCCCACCCGGGGGGCGAAACGGCCGACGGCGTCCAGTCGTTCACAGATGCTCCTAAGGCAGCGTCGCCGCGCGGGCGGGAAAGGGGGGCGCCCCGTGGGCGGTTCAGTCGGCGGCGGACCGTGCCATCCGGCGGCGCAGGCTCAGCGGGCGCATGTCGGTCCACACCGTGTCGATGTGGCGCAGGCACTCCTCGCGGCTGCCTTCGGTCCCCTCGGCGTACCAGCCGGCCGGCAGCGGCCGGTCGGCCCACCAGATCGAGTGCTGGTCCTCGTCGTTGCGGACCACGCGGTAGGTGGGGTCGCTGCTGTGGTCGTCCATGCGGGTTCCCAGGGTCGGGGGCGGGCGGGACGGTGGGCGGGCGCGGTCAGTCCGCGATGATGCGCTTGACCGCCGCCTGGAACTCGGCGTAGCTGCCGTTGCGTTCGGCGATGCCGGCGATGTGCTCGGCGATCTCGCGGAACGTGCGGCCCTCGAAGCCCTCCAGCTCTTCGAGGACCTTCAGCTCCAGCTCGTTCTCCAGGTCGAGCAGGACCTGGACCATGGAGAACGAATCCAGGTCGCGCAGTTCTTCCGGCTCCGGCACATCGGGCTGCTCGGCGCAGATCGTGGCGGCGGTCCGGCGAATCAACTCGGTGAATTCGTCGAGGAAGGTCGGGGCGCTGCTGTCGGTGGCGATGGCGTTTTCCAACATGGTTTTCGTCTACGCTCCTTGGCCGCTCGCGCGGTCGAAATTCATCCGCCGTGGGGCGGGCCGGGGCCGAACGGAATGAAAGTCCTAAGGCCGATCGGGGCGACCGTAGCCCGCGCCGCATCCGGTGGGCAATGCGGTGCGGGCGGCATTGCCGGCCGGCCGTCCCGCCGGCGAGACAACCGCCGCTTCCGCGCTGGTCGCCGCTTGACCGCCGGCCGTGCGGCGGCCTAGCGTCCGGTGCTTCCAGGGCCTTGGTCGACCGGATTCAAAGCCGGCCCACGCATTGCCCCGCGCATTCCCCGCCGTATACAAATCGGTGCAGAAATCAAGGGATTTACGGCGGGCCGGTGGTCCGGGTCAACCACGGCGAAAGAGGTAGCTGGCCAATGTTGTTTCCGCACACCGAGACCGACCGGGTCCACCTGCGACCGGCCGGTCCGCAGGACGCCCCCGAGGCATACCGGATCCTCTTCGCACTGGGGGCCGCGGGACTTCCGCTACTGGACGCCTTCGTCAAGAATTTCGGCGAGGGGCTCTCGGCGTGCTTCCTGGTCCACGACAAGGACACCGACGAGGTCGTCGGACTCAGCACGGTGTC
The DNA here is from genome assembly GCF_044769405.1 of Streptomyces sp. NPDC090442. Taxonomy (NCBI): domain Bacteria; kingdom Bacillati; phylum Actinomycetota; class Actinomycetes; order Kitasatosporales; family Streptomycetaceae; genus Streptomyces; species Streptomyces sp. NPDC090442. The sequence goes on along the minus strand of NZ_JBIVXW010000064.1, from coordinate 21,670 downwards.
CACCGCCACGTCCGCCGGGCACGCCCGGATCGAGGTCCACCTCGCCGGGCCGGCGGCCGCCGAACTCGCGGGCGACGTGCACGCGTTGACGATCAACTTCGCCTTCGCCATGTGGCGGCTGCGCAAGGTCTACGTCCACCGGACGTCGCCGGACGCCGCCGCGCTGGGCCTCGGGGCGGCCACCGCCGACCTGGTGCGCGCCGAGGCGGTGCTGCCCGACCACACGTATTTCCACGGCAGGTTGTGGGACGTCCACCTCCTCGCCGTCCACCGTGACGACTGGAACACCCACGGTGCGCCCCTGCTCAAGCAGATCGGCTGACGGGGCCGGGCGGCGTCCGCTCCCCCACGGCCAACTCTTCAATCCTGACGGCAACCCTGTTGGAGGTGACGTGCCGCGATGACCCAGCATGTGTGGGGTTACCTGCCGGAGTACGACAAGGAACGCGCGGACATTCTCGACGCGGTGGACACGGTGTTCGGCTCCGGGCAGTTGGTGCTGGGGAAGAGCGTCAAGGGCTTCGAGCGGGAGTTCGCCGACTACCACGGCCTCGGCCACTGCGTCGGCGTCGACAACGGCACCAACGCCATCGTCCTGGGCCTGCGCGCCCTGGGCGTCGGCCCCGGGGACGAGGTGATCACGGTCTCCAACACCGCGGCGCCCACCGTCATCGCGATCGACGCCGTCGGTGCCACCCCGGTCTTCGTCGACGTGGACCCCGACACGTACCTGATGGAGGTCGACCAGGTCGCCGCGGCCCTCACCCCGCGCACCCGCTGCCTGCTCCCGGTGCACCTGTACGGCCAGTGCGTCGACATGGCGCCGCTCAGGGAGCTGGCCGCCCAGCACGGCCTGGTCGTCCTGGAGGACTGCGCGCAGGCGCACGGCGCCCGCCACCACGGCCGGCTCGCCGGAACGATGGGCGACGCCGCGGCGTTCTCCTTCTACCCGACCAAGGTGCTCGGCGCGTACGGCGACGCCGGCGCCACGGTGACCGACGACGCGGCGGTCGACGCCCGGCTGCGGCGGCTGCGCTTCTACGGCATGGAGGACCGCTACTACGTCGTCGAGACGCCCGGCCACAACGCCCGCCTCGACGAGGTGCAGGCGGAGATCCTGCGCCGCAAGCTCACCCGCCTCGACGACTACGTCGCCCGCCGCCGGTCCATCGCCGACCGGTACGCGGCGGCGTTCGCCGGCACCGACCTGGTCACCCCGGTGACCGCGCCGGGCAACGACCACGTCTACTACGTCTACGTCTGCCGCCACCCGCGCCGGGACCAGCTCCTGGAGGGGCTCAAGGCGCACGACATCGCGCTGAACATCAGCTACCCGTGGCCGGTGCACACCCAGTCCGGCTTCGCCCACCTCGGCTACGCCAAGGACGCGCTGCCGGTCACCAGCCGGGTCGCCGAGGAGATCTTCTCGCTGCCGATGTACCCGTCGCTGACCGACGCGGAGCAGGAGCGGGTCATCGACGCGGTGTTCGACGTCATGGGAAGGCTCTGACCGAGGTGAGCCTTCTGTCCACCGCCGAGTTCCACGCCTGGTGGGCCGAGCGCCGCCGGGCGGGCGGGTTCTCGGTGGAGCGCATCCCCTTCCACGAGCTGGACGCCTGGGAGTTCGACCCGGGGACCGGTAATCTCGGCCACGCCAGCGGGCGGTTCTTCACCGTCGAGGGGCTCCGGGTCCGCGCCGGCGGCAACGCCGGCCCGGAGCTGTGGTCCCAACCGGTCATCAACCAGCCGGAGATCGGCATCCTCGGCATCCTGGTCAAGGAGTTCGACGGCGTCCTGCACTGCCTGATGCAGGCCAAGATGGAGCCGGGGAACGCCAACACCATCCAGCTCTCGCCGACCGTGCAGGCGACCCGCAGCAACTACATGAAGGTCCACCAGGGCGCCGGCACCCGGTACTTGGAGCACTTCACCGGGCCGCGACGCGGCCAGGTGCTGGTGGACGTCCTCCAGTCCGAGCAGGGCGCCTGGTTCTGGCGCAAGCGCAACCGGAACATGGTGGTGCTGGCGACCGGGGACGTGCCGCTGCACGAGGACTTCTGCTGGCTCACCATGGACCAGCTCCGCGGGCTGATGGCGGTGGACAACCTCGTCAACATGGACGCCCGCACGGTGCTGTCGTGCCTGCCGTTCATGCTCCCGGACGAGACCGAGGGGCGCAGCGGCGAGGCGTTCCGGGACGCCCTGGTGCGCTCGTACCAGTACCGGGGCGCGGTGCGGAGCCCGTTCGTGCCGGACAGCGCGGGCGCCATCCTGAGCTGGTTCACCGAGGCGAAGACCCGCTGCGACTGGAGCGCCCGGCTGGTGCCGCTGGCGGACGTGGCCGGATGGAAGCGCGACGACTGGGAGATCACCGACGAGGGCGCGGAGAACTTCCGCATCATCGCGGTGCGGGTCGCGGCCGGCACCCGGGAGGTCACCCGCTGGACGCAGCCGCTGCTGTACCCGCGGGGCGAGGGCCGGGCGGTGTTCCTGGCCCGCGCCATCGACGGGGTGCTCCACCTGCTGGTGCGGGCCCGGCCGGAGTACGGGCTGATGGACCAGGTGGAGATGGCGCCGACGGTGCATCTGCACCCCGGCCAGGGCCTGGACGCCGTCCAGGAGGACGTCCTGCGGGAGGCCCTGCGGCCCGGCGGCGGTACCACCCGCTACGACCAGGTCCTCTCGGAGGAGGGCGGGCGGTTCCACCACGCGCTGACCCGCTATCAGATCGTCGAGGTCGGCGAGGACTTCCCGCTCGACGTGGACCCGCAGCTGTGCTGGATGACGGCGCGGCAGCTCACCGACCTCCTGCGCCACGGCCACTACCTCAACATCGAGGCCCGCTCGCTGCTCGCCTGCCTGCTGAGCCTCGCGTGAGCGGGCGGCGGCCGGGCGATGCGTAGCGTTTCGACACCTAGCGACCCCTTCAGAGCGGTGGGCCATGTTTGATGCGGCACGAGTTACCGAAATGTCAATCAAGGGGGCGTATCGCATCGTCCCCAACAAGATCCCGGACCTGCGCGGTTCGTTCTTCGAGGCGTTCCGGGCCGAGACGCTCACGGAGATCATCGGCCATCCCTTCACCGTCGGGCAGGCGAACTACTCCGTCAGCCGCCGGAACACCATGCGCGGCATCCACAGCACCTTCCTGCCGCCCGGTCAGGCCAAGTTGGTCACCTGCGTGCGCGGCGCGGTGCTGGACGTCGCGGTGGACCTGCGGGTGGGCTCGCCCACCTTCGGCGCCTACGACGTGACGCCGCAGGACGAGGAGTCGGGCACCGCGGTGTACCTGGCCGACGGCATCGGCCACGCCTTCCTGACCCTCACCGACAACGCCTGCATGAACTACCTGTGCTCGGAGGCGTACGTCCCCGGCACGATGATCGAGGTCAACCCCCTGGACCCGGACATCGGCATCCCCTGGGGCCTCACCGAACCGCCGGTCATGTCGGAGAAGGACGCCACGGCGCCCACCCTGGCCGAGGCGGTCGCGCAGGGGCTGCTTCCCACCTATGAGGAGTGCCTGGCCCACTACGCGGCGCTGGGAAAGCGCTCGGCCGACGCCTGACGCCCCGCGGCGCGGGCGATGCGCTCCCCTTCTTCCCATCCCACGCTTCCCACGCTGAGCGGAGTTCTCCCACATGTTTAAGAGCACGAGCGATCGACTGCGCATCGGGGTCATGGGGTGTGCGGACATCGCCTGGCGGCGGACCCTCCCGGCCATGGAGGGCAACGGCGCGGTGCGGATCACGGCGGTCGCCAGCCGGGAGCGGCGGTCCGCGGCGCGGTTCACCGACCGCTTCGGCGGCGCGCCGCTGGAAGGCTACGACGCCCTGCTGGACCGGGACGACGTCGACGCCGTCTACATCCCGCTGCCCGGCCTGCTGCACGCGGCATGGGTCGAACGGGCCCTGGACGCGGGCAAGCACGTCCTGGTCGAGAAGCCGCTGACGGCCGGCCACGAGGACACCCGCCGGCTGCTGGCCCGGGCCCGCGAGCGGGGCCTGGTGCTGCTGGAGAACTACATGTTCCTCTACCACTCCCAGCACACCGCCGTGCACAAGGCCCTGGCCGAGGGCGCCATCGGCGAACTGCGCTGTTTCTCCAGCGCGTTCACCATCCCGCCGAAGCCGGTGGGCGACATCCGCTACCAGCGCGACGTCGGCGGCGGCGCCTTCCTGGACTTCGGGGGCTACCCGGTGCGGGCGGCGCAGTTCTTCCTCGGCAGCGAACTCAAGGTGGCCGGCGCGGTGTTCCGGCACGACCGGGAGCGCGGCGTGGTGATGTCCGGCAGCGTGCTGCTCTGCACGCCCCAGGGCGTCCCGGCCCAGCTGACGTTCGGCATGGAGCACTCCTACCGCAACACCTACAGCCTCTCCGGCAGCACCGGACGCCTCACCCTGGACCGGGCGTTCACCCCGCCGGAGACCTACCAGCCGGTGATGCGGATCGAACGGCAGGACCACGCCGAGCAGTTCGTGCTGCCCGCCGACCACCAGTTCGCCAACGTGATCGACACCTTCGTCGGCGCGGTGCTCGGCGAGCGGGACGTCACCGAGCAGCAGGAGGGCTCGCTGCGGCAGGCCGCGCTGATCGAGGAGATCCGCCACAACGCGCTGCTGGTGGGGATCTGACCGCCGCGGCCGGGACGCACCGGCCCGAACGCCGACTGCCGTGCCCCCCGTGATCCGGACGGGGGCACGGCAGTCGGCGTTGCGGTGGGGCGGCTACGGCAGGAAGCCCTCGACGCGGGTGCCCAGGCCGTCCGCCCGGGCCCGGTCGCGGACCCAGCGGGCCAGGGCGAGGTCGAGGACGCCGAGGCCGAAGGGGGAGAAGACCGCGGTCCGCCGCGGGTCCCGGTGGAACGGGGCGGTGCCGCGCAGCAGGGCGCCCAGGGAGGCGTCGATGAAGTCCCGGTTGCCGGTGGCCAGTTCGGCCAGGTGGAGGCTGGTGCGCTCGCGGCACACGTGGTCGGCGTCGTCGACCACGTTCTGGGCGCCGAGGACCGCCTCGACGGTCAGGTCGCGGAGCGAGACGTGCAGCACGGTCGTGCCCGGCTCGCAGGCGGCCAGGTCCAGGTGGGGCTCGCCCGCGGAGGTCGCGAGGGAGACCAGCGGGTGCGCGCCGAGGGCCTGTTCCACCCGCTCGGCGACGGTGACGGTGACGTCGGGCGCCAGCGCGCCGGCCCGGTCGGCGAAGGCCGCGGCCCGCGCCGGGTCCAGGTCGAAGACCACCACCTCGCGCAGGGACGGGAGTTGGGCCTTGGCGAAGCGCAGCACCTCGTGGTTGATCGGGCCGGTGCCGATCAGGGCCAGGCCGTGCGGCGCCGGGTCGGTGACGAGCTGGGCGGCGGCCAACGCGGCGGAGGCCGCGGTGCGTTGGGCCGAGATCAGCGACGCCTCGATCAGCGCCTCCGGGGTGCCGTCCGCCATGGAGTTCAGCAGCAGGGCGGCGCTGGCGCGGGCCCGGCCGTCGGCGACGTTGCCGGGGAAGCTGGCGATCCACTTCATCCCGGCGGCGGCGTCGGTGCCGCCCACGTAGGCGGGCAGGCCGATGATCCGGTCCCGGGGGCGGTCCGGGAAGCGCAGGAACACCGAGTGCGGCAGGGCGGTGCGGCCCTCGTCGTGCAGTCGGTAGGTCTCGCCCACCAGGGACAGCACGCGCTGCTCCCGGCCCCGCAGGAGGTCGGCGACCTCGGCATGGCGGATGATCAGCAAGGGACGGTCTCCTTCGCGTCGGGCGAGGCCGGTTCCGCCCACAGGTGCGAGACCTCGCCGAAGTGGTGACGCACCCAGGCGTCGGAGTAGATGGTGTCGAGATAGCGGTCGCCGCCGTCCGGCAGCACCAGCACGCAGGAGGCCCCGGGCGGGATGTCCGGCGCGGTCCTGGTCAGCGCGGCGACCAGGGCGCCGGAGGAGCCGCCGGCGAGCAGCGCCTCGTGCCGCACCAGCCGCCGGCAGCCGACCACCGCCTCCAGATCGCCGACGTGCACCACGCGGTCGGCGGCCGTGGGGTCGAAGAGCGCCGGCACCACGGCGGCGCCGTGCCCGGGGATGAGCCGGGGGCAGGCCGCCGGTGAGCCGAAGATCCGGCTGCCCACCGCGTCCACCGCGACCACCGTCGTCGGCAGGGCGTGCTGGCGCACGTACGCGGCGCAGCCGTTCAGCGTGCCCGTGGTGCCGGCCGCGCAGAACAGGTAGTCCACCGCGCCGTCCAGGGCCCGGTCGATCTCGCCCATGGTCTCCAGGTGCGCCCGGGGGTTGAACGGGTTGCCGTACTGGCCCGGCACATAGGAGTCGGGCAGCGCCGCGGCCAACTGCGCCACCCGGCGCAGCCGTTGCGGCAGGTACTCGCCGGACGCCGGGTCGGGCTCGGTGACCACCTCGACCTCGGCGCGGTAGGCGCGCAGGATCGCCAGGTTCTGCTCGGTGGTGCGGGCGTCCACGACGCAGACGAACCGCAGGCCGTAGTAGCAGCAGATCTGGGCGATGCCGATGGCGAGGTTGCCGGAGCTGGACTCGATCACCGTGGTCCGGCCGGGGACCACCTCGCCGGTGCGCAGGGCCTCGCGCAGCATGCTGAGCGCCGAGCGGTCCTTGATGCTGCCGCCGGGGTTGAAGCGCTCGACCTTGGCGAACACCCGGAAGGGGAGGCCGTACGCCGCGGTGAACTGGGTGAGCTCCACCAGCGGGGTGCTGCCCACCGTGGCGAGGATGCCCTGGAGCGGTTGCGCGGTCACCGCGTCAGCCCCCGGTGGCCAGGCGCGGCAGGTCCTCCGGGCCGAACAGGTCCGGCCGGGTCCAGCCGTCGAGGTCGTACTCGGACAGGCACTGGTCCGCGAACCCCTTGAGGGAGTCGGCCTGGCCGCGCGCCTGGTAGCTCAGCAGGGTCTGCACGCGGATGCCCTCGTGGTCGCCGCCGTAGTTCCGCTCGTACAGCTCGTGCCGGCCGGCGAACTCGGTGCCGACCGCGTCCCACAGCAGCTTCAGCAGCTTGACCCGGTCCACCGCCTCGACGCCGCGCGAGCCGCGCAGATAGCGGTCCAGGTACGGGCGGATCTGCGGGTTCTTCCAGTCGCTGGAGTGCGAGTTGAGGTAGATCAGACCGCTGCCGACGGTCTGCTGGATGATCTCCTTGATCCGCGGATAGCCGATGCCCATGAACGTCCGGTACGCCAGGCCGTAGTTGAGGTTGGGCTGGACGGCGCCGTTGTGCCACGGGGTGGGCGACTTCGCCATCGCGTCGGACATGCCCCAGAACATGTCGCGCCAGTTGAGCACCTCGCCGATCTGCGCCTGGACGCCGCGGAAGCCGGAGGTGCCGGTGACCTCGACGGCCTTCAGCAGGCACCCGGCGATGAAGTCCAGCTTCACCGCGAGCCGGGTGCAGCCGTGGAAGGTGAAGCGCTCCAGGAAGCCGGAGCGGGTGGCGAACACGTTGGCCGACACCGCGTCGTAGGAGAACACGTTCTCCCAGGGGACCAGCACCCGGTCCAGGACCATGATCGAGTCGTTCTCGTCCAGCCGGCTGGAGAGCGGGTAGTCGAAGGGGCTGCCCAGCAGGGCGGCGTGCATCTCGTAGGAGGTGCGGCAGAACAGCTTCAGGCCGGGGGCGTTCATCGGGACCGTGAACATCGCGCCGAACCGCTTGTCCCGCAGCGGCAGGCCCATGTGCGCGATGAGGTTGGCGTTGGTCAGCGCGGAGGACGTCGCCACGACCTTGGCGCCGGACACCACCAGCCCGGCGTCGGTCTCCTCCTCCACGTGCACGCAGACGTCGGCCGTCCGGTCGGCGGGCCGGTCGCGGTCCACCGGCGGGTGGACGATCGCGTGGTTGAAGAAGAGCACCTGCTCCTGGGCCCGGCGGTACCACTGGCGCGCGTTGTCCTTGAACGGCCCGTAGAAGTCCGCGTTGGCCTCCAACGTCCCGAAGAACGCGGCCTTGTAGTCGGGGGTGCGGCCCATCCAGCCGTACACCAGGCGCTGCCAGGCGACGATCGCGTCGCGGGCGGCGACCAGGTCCTCGGAGCTCCTGGCGGTCTTGAAGAACGGGTGGGTGAAGCCGCCGTTGCCGGTGTCGGTGGGGACGCTCAGCACGCCGCGGGACTCCGGTGCGTGCAGCACGTCGTAGAGCTGCGCGAGCGAGCGGGCGCTGTTGCGGAACGCGGGGTGCGCGGTGACGTCCGCGACCCGTTCGCCGTGGATGTAGACCTCGCGCCCGTCCCGCAGGGACTCCAGGTAGCTGGCACCGGTCATCGGACGGGAACCGTTTTGTGCGTCTTTATTCGGACCTGGCGCTGTGGTCAACTCGGCCTTCTCTCGCGGAAAAGGGCAGCCGGCCTGCGGCGGCTGCCTCGGCGGCGGGGCATGGGGGAGCATCCGGACGGCGGGCACCCGCGGCGGGCGGCTGGCGCGCAACGGCCGGCCGCCGCACCGGACTTGGGGTCCTGGTGGGGCGCGCCACGGGTCGGGAACGGGGAGCGGAACGAGAGCGGAAACCCTCCGCCGGGCCGCTCCGGCAAGGGGCCGGCCCGTCCCGCCGGCGAGACGGGGACGGGCGTCGGCGAGGCCGTCCCGGGGAGCTGCCCGAGACTAAAGTCTCCGACGGTCCGACCAAGGTATCGTCCACCGCCCGACCCGTCCTCGGGAAGGGATCACGCCGGTAAAGTCCGAAGCGTGCCCGACTCCGTGACCGCTTCCGTGCCCGTCCGGCGGAGTCCACGGGACTGGACCGTGGACACCGCGCTGTTCCTGCTTGCGGTGGCCTACGGCGTCCTCTCCGCGAAGGGCCGGGGGCAGGCCGATCCCGGGCTCGGCGTCAACTGGTGGTACGTCGAGCAACTGGCCGGGGTGTTCGGCTGCGTCCTGCTGTGGCTGCGCCGGCGCAAGCCGGTCGAGGTCGCCTTCGTGTTGATCGGCCTCTCGGTGCTGTTCGAGATGGTCGCCGGCGCGATGTTGGTCGCGCTGTTCTCGGTCGCCGTGCACCGCTCCCCGCGGACCACCGCGGTGGTCTACACGGCCAGCCTGCTGCCGGTCGTCTCCGATGTCTTCATCCGCCCCGACGCGGCCCTGCCGGCCTTCCACTTCTTCCTCTTCGGCACCATCGTCCAGGCCGGCGCGGTCGGTTGGGGGCTCTTCATCCACCACCGGCGGAAGCTGCTGGTGCAGGTCGCGGCGGAGGCCGCGCTGCGTGCCGAACAGGTCCAGTTGCGGGCCCGGGAGGAGGTGGCCCGGGAGATGCACGACGTGCTGGGCCACCGGCTCTCGCTGCTGGCGCTGCACGCCGGCGCCCTGGAGTACCGCCCCGACGCCCCCACCGCGGACGTCGCCCGGACCGCGGGGGTGATCCGGGAGAGCGCGCACCAGGCGCTCCAGGACCTGCGCCAGGTGCTGGGCGTGCTGCGGGCCCCGGCCGGTGAACTGCCCCAGCCGACCCTGGCCGACGTGCACCGGCTTGTCGCAGAGTCGTGTGCGGCGGGAATGCGGGTACGGCTGCTCAAGGAGATCCCGGAGGCCGCCCCCGACCTGATCGGCCGCACGGTCTACCGGGTCGTGCAGGAAGCGCTCACCAACGTCCGCAAGCACGCCCCCGGGGCGACGGCGCGGGTCGAGGTGACCGGCAGGGCGGGGGAGGGGCTCAGGGTCGAGGTGGCCAACGCCGCGGCCGGCGGCCGGCCCACCGGCCAGGCGGCGGGCGACGCCGCCGGGCAGGGGCTGGCGGGGCTGGCCGAGCGGGTGGCGCTGGCCGGCGGGCGACTGGAGTACGGCCCGGCCGCGGACGGCGGTTGGGAGGTCACGGCGGCGCTGCCGTGGCCGCGGGAGGCGTAGGGCCGGCCGGGAGCCGCCGCCGGGCCGGAACCCGGCCGGGCGGTGCGCACGGAGCGGCCGCGCGCCGCGCACGCACGGACTTTTCTGATGTCAAGGGGCGCCCCCGCGCGGGGTATCCGAGCAACGAGTGGGAGTGATCTAGCTGTGCCGAAAGAGCTGAACCCGAAGACCGACCAGCCGACGGTGGTCGCCGAGCCGATCCTGGGCCAAGTGCTCGTCTGCGTGGTGTTCGGGCTGATCGGGGCCGGGCTCGGCTGGCTGATCAAGGTCGTCGCGAAGTGGCTGGTCACGCTGCCCTGGGCGCCCATGCAGGGGCCGGCGAAGCTGCTGTCCTCGATCCCCGAACCCGGGCTCACCATCGGGGTGGTGGCCGCCGGCGGCCTCGTCGGGCTGATCGGCGGGGCGATCATCAAGTTCAGCGAGCTGTCGGTCAGCGTCGACGGCGACCGCGTCGTCCTCACGCGCAAGGGCGAGCCCCGGGAGTACGCCGGCGCCGACGTCGCCATGGCCTTCCTCGACGGCAAGCAGCTGGTGCTGCTCGGCCACCGCACCGAGGAACTCGCCCGGGAGGACTGCGACCAGGACCGCCGTCGGCTGGCGGTGGCGTTCGCCGCGCACGGCTACACGTGGGCCGAGGAGGACCCGTACAAGAAGGAGTTCCAGCTCTGGGTGCCGGAGAGCGGGAAGCTGCCCGCGCAGGCGCACGTGCTGTTCCGGGCCCGCGAGGAGCTGCTGAAGAAGCCCGGGTCGTCCGACCAACTCCGGGAGCTGCGCGGGGAACTCGCCGACGCCGGCGTGGTCGTGCGCGACAAGGACAAGCGGCAGTACTGGCGCGCGACGCGGCGCTGAGGCCGGTGGGGCGGCACCGACGCCGCCCCGCGGCCTCGCCCCCTCAGCCGCGCGCCGCGGCCACCCGCTCCGTCAACTCCCGGGCCACCGCGTTGGCGTGCGGCACGTCCAGCAGCTCGTCCCGCAGGTCCCGGGCCCGCCGCGGGAAGGCGGCGTCCTCCAACAGCCGGAGCACACCGGCCCGGACACTCTCCCCGGTGGCCCGGGTGGCGTGCGTGGTGAGGCCGGCGCCGTGCGCGGCCAGCCGCGCCGACAGCAGCGGCTGGTCCACGTCCCAGGGCAGCGCCAGTTGGGGCACGCCGTAGAACGCCGCGGTGGTGAGGGTGCCGACCCCGGCGTGGTGGATGACCGCCGAGCAGGTCGGCAGCAGCGCCTGCATCGGCACGTACGGCACCAGGCGGGCGTTGTCCGGGACCCGCGCCAGGCGCTGTCGGGCCGCGTCGCTGACGGTGGCCACCAGCTCGATGTCCAGGTCGGCGACGGAGTCCAGGACGTCCTGGACGTCGACCGGGTAGGGCAGGCCGTGGTCGCTGACCGTGAGCCCCAACGTCAGGGCCACCCGGGGGCGTTGCGGCGGCTCCCACAGCCAGCGGGGGACGACCGCCGGCCCGCCGTAGGGGGTGAACCGCAGCGAGCGGTAGTCGAGCCCGGGCGCATGGACCTGGAGCGACGGCGGCAGCAGGTCGATGCTGAACTGGCCGGTGACCAGGGACTCGCTGAACTCCCCGCCGTTCTTGCGCGCGTAGCCGGCCAGCCAGGCGCCCAGCGGGTCGTCGGCGTCCCCGCCCGGCCGCTGTGCGGACAGCCGCAGGAAGTGCTGCCGGGCGATCCCGTACACGTCCGCGCCGATCAGCATCCGGGCGTGCGCGGCGCCGGTCGCCTCGGCCGCGATCGCGCCGGCGAAGGTCAGCGGCTCCCAGACCACCAGGTCGGGCTTCCAGTGCCGGGCGTACTCGGTGAGCGCGCCGGCCAGCGGCGCATTGGTCATCTTGTGCGCGGCCTCGACCCGGACCCGGTAGGCGTCCCGCAGCCAGTCCAGGGTGATGTCCCCGGGCGCGCGCTCCGCGGCGTCGTACGGCTCGGCCAGGCCCGGCGCCAGCCGCGCGCCGGCGCCGTTGAGCCGGCCGGCGACCTGCCACAGGTCGCGGTCGCTGCCGACCGGCACCGCGGTGAGCCCGGCCTGGGTGACGGCCCCGGCCAGCTTCGGTTGGCAGGCCACCCGCACGTCGTGGCCGGCGGTGCGCAGCGCCCAGGCGAGCGGTGCCATCAGCAGGAAGTGGGTGCGCTCGGGATAGCAGGTGAACAGAATGCGCATGGTGGGTCGGATCCGTCTCCTCGTCGGCGCCGTGGGCGCCGTCAGCGGTGGTCGTGCGGGGCGCCGGTGCGGTGCCGGGCGGTGAGCTCTTCCAGGCGGGGGACGAGCTGGTTGGGGGTGGGCAGGGCGAGGGTCTCGTCGCGCAGCGCCCCGGCCCGGGCGGTGAACCGCGGTTCGGCCAGCAGGCGTTGGACGGCGGCGCGGATGGCCTCCCCGGTCGCCCCGGTGTGCGGGAGCTCCAGGCCGGCGCCGTGCTCGGCCAACTTCCGGGCCAGCAAAGGCTCGTCGAAGCTGTACGGGATCGACAGTTGCGGAACGCCGTACCGCGCGACGGTGCCCAGCGTGCCGGGCCCGGCGTGGTGGATGACGGCCGCGCAGGTCGGCGCCAGCGCGTGCAGCGGCACGAACGGGAGCAGCCGGGCGTTGTCCGGGACGCGGTGCAGCTTGGCCCGCTCGGCGTCGGCGAGGGTGGCGACGACCTCGATGTCCAGCGCGCCCAGGGCGTCGAGGACGTCCTGGGCGCCGATGGTGTAGCCGTCGAAGAGGTCGGTGGCGGTGAGCCCCATCGTCAGCGCCACCCGCGGCCGGGCGGGCCGGGACCACAGCCACCCCGGGACCGTCGCCGGCCCGTTGTAGGGGACGAACTGCATGCGCAGGTAGTCGAGTTCGGGCGCCTCGATCTGGAGGCCGCGGGGGAACTGGTCGACGGTGAAGTGGCCGGTGACCATGGACTCGGTGAACTCGGCGCCGTACTTGCGGGCGTAGGCGCCCAGCCAGTCGGCGAGGTGGTCGGCCCGTTCGCCGGCCGGCCGCTCGGCCTTCAGTCGCAGGAAGTGCGCGCGGGCGACGCCGAACACGTCGGCGCCGAAGAGGAGTCGGGCGTGCGCGGCGCCGGTGGCGGTGGCCGCGATCGGGCCGGCGTAGGTGAGCGGGTCCCACAGGACCAGGTCCGGCCGCCAGTGCCGGGCGAACTCCACCAGGCCGGCGATCATCGGGAAGTTCTCCGGCTTGTGGCCCTTCTCGACCGCGTCGTAGTAGCCGTTGAGCATCGGCTCCCAGCGTGCCCTCGACGGGTCCTCGGCCGCGTCCCAGGGGGCGTGCAGCCCGACCCGGGCCGCTTCGAGCCCGTCGGGGTCCCGCCGCGCCATCCGGAACACATCGCTGTCCCGGCCCACCGGCACGGCGGTGAGCCCGGCCTGCGTGACGACCGGTGCGAACGAGGGCTGGCAGGCGAAGCGGACCTCGTGGCCGGCGGTGCGCAGGGCCCAGGCCAGCGGCACCATGCTCAGGAAGATCGTCTTTTCCGGGATGACGGTGAACAGGACGCGCATCTGGGTGCCCTCCAGGGTCTTCAGGCGGGGGTGGTGCGGTGGCGGGCGGTGAGCTCTTCGAGGCGGGGGACGAGCTGGTTGGGGGTGGGCAGGGCGAGCGTCTCGTCGCGCAGCGCCCCGGCCCGGGCGGTGAACCGCGGTTCGGTCAACAGGCGTTGGACGGCGTCGCGGACCGCCGGGCCGCTCGCGCGGCTGGTGTGGAGGTCGAGGCCGGCGCCGTGGGCGGTGAGCTTGTCGGCCAGGATCGGCTGGTCCCAGTGGTAGTGCAGGGACAGATGGGGCACGGGGTGGCGGGCGACGGTGGCCAGGGTGGCGGCGCCGGCGTGGTGGATGAAGGCGGAGCAGGTGGGGGCGAGGTGGTGGATCGGGACGTAGGGGACCAGGCGCGCGTTGTCCGGGATGTGGCGCAGCTTGGCCTTCTCGGCGTCGGCGAGGGTGGCGACGAGTTCGATGTCGAGGTCGGCCAGGGAGTCCAGCACCTCTTGGGTGTTGACGGTGTAGCCGTCGTAGATGTCGGTGGCGCTCAGGCCCATGGTGAGGGCGACGCGGGGCTTCTCCGGTTGTTTCCAGAGCCACTTGGGTACGGTCGCGGGGCCGCCGTAGGGGATGAACTGGGTGCGGACGTAGTCGAGTTCGGGCGCCTCGATCTGGAGGCTGCGGGGGAACTGGTCGATGGTGAAGTGGCCGGTGGCCAGGGACTCGGTGAACTCGGCGCCGTACTTGCGGGCGTAGCCGCCCAGCCAGTCGGCCAGCGGATCGGCCCGTTCGCCGACCGGCCGCTCGGCCTTCAGCCGCAGGAAGTGGTCCCGAGCCACGCCGAACACGTCGATGCCGAAGAGGAGTCGGGCGTGCGCGGCGCCGGTGGCGGCGGCCGCGATCGCGCCGGCGTAGGCGAACGGCTCCCAGATCACCAGGTCCGGCTGCCAGTGCCGGGCGAACTCCACCAGGTCCGCGATCATCGGGAAGTTGTCCTCCCGCAGGGAGCTCACGGCCAGCTCGTAGCCCTCCCGCAGGTGATCCCAGGTCGCCCGCGCGGGATCCGCCGCGACGTCCCAGGGGGCTGGCAGGCCGACCCGGGCCGCGGCGATCGCCTCGGGGTCGACGAAGTCCAGCATCCGGAACGGGTTCTGGCGCCGCCCGACGGGGACGGCGGTCAGGCCGGCCTGGGTGAGGGTCGGGCCGAAGGCGGGCTGGCTGGCGAAGCGGACCTCGTGGCCGGCGGTGCGCAGCGCCCAGGCCACGGGCGCCATGTACTGGAAGATGCTCTTGTGGGGACTGGTGGCGAACAGGACGCGCATGGCGTGGGCCTCACGGGGTTCGTCGGGCGGGGGAGCGGAACTCGGCGGTCAGGCGCTCCAGTTCGGGCACCAGCTCGTTGGGTGTCGGCAGCGCGGCCAGCTCGTCCCGCAGGGCGCTCGCCCGCTCCCGGAAGCCGGGCTCGCCCAGCAGCCGCAGCACCGCCTCGCGCACCGCCGCGGGGGTCGCCCGGTCGGCCTCGATCACCAGCGAGCCCCCTTGGGCCGCGGCCTGGCGGGCCAGCGTGGGCCCGTCGAAGTCCCAGGGCAACAGCAGCTGCGGCACGGGGTGTTGGGCCATCGTCAGCAGCGTGCCGAAGCCGGCGTGGTGGATGGCCAGGCTGCACGTCGGGGCGAGGGCGTGCAGCGGGACGTAGGGCACCAGGCGGGCGTTGTCCGGGACCCGCGTCAGCTTGCGCTGCTCGGCCTCGGGGACGGTGGCGACCACCTCGATGTCGAGGTCGGCCAGCGAGGCGAGGACGTCCTGGACGCTGAACTCGTAGCCGGCGCCGTGGTCGGTGGCGCTCACGCCCATGGTCAGCGCCACCCGGGGCCGCTCGGGCGGGGTCCACAGCCACCGGGGCACCGTCGCCGGCCCGCCGTAGGGGACGAACCGCATCGGCAGGGTGCGCAGCGAGCTCTCCAGCCGCAGCGACGCCGGGAGTTGGTCGACGGTGAAGTGGCCGGTGACCAGGGACTCGGTGAACTCCCCGCCGTGCAGGCGGGCGTAGCCGCCCAGCCAGTCGGCGAGCGGATCGGTGCGCTCCGCCGGCGGCTGCTCCGCGCGCAGCCGCAGGAAGTGGTCGCGGGTGACGCCGAAGGCGTCCACACTCCACAACAGTCGGCCGTGCGCGGCCCCGCACGCCGCCGCGGCGATCGGGGCGGCCATCGCCAGTGGCTCCCACAGGACGAGGTCGGGCCGCCAGGCGCGGGCGAAGCGGACCAGGTCGGCGATCATCGGAAAGCTGGCCGGCCTGTGCCACAGGCGCACGATCTCCTCGTAGCCGGCGGTCAGACGGGACCAGGTGGCCCGCCCGGGGTCGTGCGCCGCGTCGTACGGCGCGGGCAGGCCGAACTCCGGGCGGTAGGACCAGTCCGGGAGGGTGTGCATCTGGCGGCGCAGCAGCTCCCACAGGTCGTAGTCCCGGCCGACCGGCACGGCGGTCAGCCCGGCCTGGGTGATCACGTCGGTGAACCACGGAGTGCCGGCGACCCGCACCTCGTGGCCCGCGGTGCGCAGCGCCCACGCCAGCGGCAGCAGCGGCAGCACGTGCGCCTTCTCGGGGTTGGCGACGAACAGGACCCGCACGACGTCAGCCCCCGCTCACGGTGGTGGCCGCGGCGTGCTCCCGCCGCTCGGCGACGAACCGCTCCAGCGTGGGCACCATGGCGTTGGGGGTGGGCTGGGCGAGCATGGCGTCCCGCAGCTCGGCCGCGCCCTGGCGGATGCCCGGGTCGGACAGCAGCCTGAGCACCGCGTCCCGGACGTCCGCGCCGGTGGCCTCCTTGGGGTTGAGCCGCAGCCCGGCGCCGACCCGGGTGACGCCCTCGGCGAGCGCCGGGCCGTCGTTGTCCCAGGGGAGGGTCAGTTGGGGCAGTCCGCGCAGTGCGGTGGTGGCGAGGGTGCCGAAGCCGGCGTGGTGGATGACCGCGTCGCAGGTGGCGGCGAGCGCGTCCAGCGGCAGGAAGGACGCCACCGTGGTGTTGTCCGGGATCCGCTCCAGCTTGCGCTGCTCGGCCTCGGCGAGGGTGGCGACCAGCTCGATGTCCAGGTCGCCGAGCGCGTCCAGGACGTCCTGCACGCCCACCGCGTACTCCCCGCCGTGTCCGGTGGTGCTCAGCCCCAGGGTGAGCGCCACCCGCGGTCGCTCGGGCGGGCGCCGCAGCCAGGCGGGGACGGTGGCGGGGCCGCCGTAGGGCACGTACCGCAGCGGCAGGTAGGTCAGGCCGCCGGCGCGGCGCTGGAGGCACTCCGGGACCAGGTCCACGGTGGCCTGGCCGGTGATCAGCTCCTCGCCGAACTCCCCGCCGTACTTGCGGGCGTAGCCGCCCAGCCAGTCGGCCATCGGGTCGGTGCGCTCGCCGGCCGGCTGCCGCGCCTTGAGCCGCAGGAAGTGCTCGCGGGCCACGCCGTACATGTCGATGCCGAAGAGCAGCCGGGCATGGGCGGCGCCGACGGCCTGGGCGGCGAGCGCGCCGGCGTAGGTGAGCGGTTCCCACAGGACCAGGTCCGGCTGCCAGTGCCGGGCGAACTCCACCAGGTCGGCGATCATCGGCACGTTGCTGGTCTTGTGCCAGCGCTCGACCTGCGCCGCGTAGCCCTGGCCGAGGTACTCCCAGGTGATCTCCTCGGCCGGCCGGTCGGCCACGTCGTACGGCAGCGGCATGCCGCCCCGGTCGGACTGGCCCAGCCAACTCGGGTCGCGGGCCAGGAGCTGCCACAGGTCCCGGTCCCGGCCCACGGGGACGGCGGTGAGCCCGGCCTGGGTGATCTCCCCGGTGAACTTCGGCTGGCTGGCGAAGCGGACCTCGTGGCCGGCGGTGCGCAGCGCCCAGGCCAGGGGCGCCATGAGCAGGAAGTGCGTGCGCTCCGGATAGGCGGTGAACAGGACTCGCATGGGTGGCCTTCCAGGGGGTCTTCCGGTGGATTCCGGCGGGTTCAGGCAGGTGTTCAGGCGGGGGTGGTGCGGTGGCGGGCGGTGAGCTCTTCGAGGTGGGGGACGAGCTGGTTGGGGGTGGGCAGGGCGAGGGTCTCGTCCCGCAGCGCGGCGGCCCGGGTGGTGAACCGGGCCTCGGTGAGCAGGCGTTGGACGGCGTCGCGGACGGCCGGGCCGCTCGCGCGGCTGGTGTGGAGGTCGAGGCCGGCGCCGTGGGCGGTGAGCTTGCGGGCCAGGATCGGCTGGTCGTAGTGGTAGTGCAGGGAGAGGTGGGGGACGGGGTGGCGGGCGACGGTGGCGAGGGTGGCGGCGCCGGCGTGGTGGATGAAGGCGGAGCAGGTGGGGGCGAGGTGGTGGATCGGGACGTAGGGGACCAGGCGCGCGTTGTCCGGGATGTGGCGCAGCTTGGCCTTCTCGGCGTCGGCGAGGGTGGCGACGAGTTCGATGTCGAGGTCGGCCAGGGAGTCCAGCACCTCTTGGGTGTTGACGGTGTAGCCGTCGTAGATGTCGGTGGCGCTCAGGCCCATGGTGAGGGCGACGCGGGGCTTCTCCGGTTGTTTCCAGAGCCACTTGGGTACGGTCGCGGGGCCGCCGTAGGGGATGAACTGGGTGCGGACGTAGTCGAGTTCGGGCGCCTCGATCTGGAGGCTGCGGGGGAACTGGTCGATGGTGAAGTGGCCGGTGACCATGGACTCGGTGAACTCGGCGCCGTACTTGCGGGCGTAGCCGCCCAGCCAGTCGGCCAGTGGGTCCGCCTGCTCGGCCGCCGGCTGCCGCGCCTTGAGCCGCAGGAACTGCCGGCGGACGCCGCCGTGCACGTCGATGCCGAAGAGCAGCCGGGCGTGGGCGGCGCCGACGGCGGTGGCCGCGATCGGGCCGGCGAAGGTCAGCGGGTCCCAGATCACCAGGTCCGGCTGCCAGTGCCGGGCGAACTCCACCAGGCCGGCGATCATCGGGAAGGCGGTCTGGCGGTGCCGGTCGGCCACCGCGCGGGCCATGCCGGGCGCCAGGTACTCCCAGGTGTCCTTCCCCGGGTCGGTGAACGCGTCGTACGGCTCCTCGATGCCCGCCCGGCCCGCGTCGAACCCGTTCTTGGTCGCGCGGGCCGCCCAGAGCTTGGCGTGGTCGCGGCCGACGGGGACGGCGGTCAGGCCGGCCTGGGTGACGGTCGGCGCGAAGTCGGGCTGGCTGGCGAAGCGGACCTCGTGGCCGGCGGTGCGCAGCGCCCAGGCCAGCGGCGCCATGTACTGGAAGATGCTCTTGTGCGGGTTGGTGGCGAACAGGACGCGCATGGCGTGGGCCTCACTGGGGTCGTCGGGCGGGGGAGCGGAACTCGGCGGTCAGGCGCTCCAGTTCGGGCACCAGCTCGTTCGGCGACGGCAGCGCGCGGAACTGGTCGCGCAGCTCCGTGGCCGCCCGCGCGAAGCCCGGCTCGCCCAGCACCCGCAGCAGGCTGTCCCGCACCGCCCGGCCGGTGGCCCGGTCGGCGCGGACGGTCAGCACCGCGCCCTGGGCGGCCGCCCGCCGGGCCAGTTCCGGCTCGTCGAAGTCCCAGGGCACGGCGACCTGGGGGACCGGGTTGAGGGTCGTGGTCAGGAAGGTCCCCGGGCCGGCGTGGTTGATCACCGCGCTGCAGGTGGGCAGCAGGGCGTGCAGCGGCACGTACGACACCACCCGGGCGTTGTCCGGGATCCGCCGCAACTTGCGCTGCTCGGACTCGGCGAGGGTGGCGACCACCTCGATGTCCAGGCCGTCCAGCGCCTCCAGGATGTCCCCGACGTCGGCGATGTGACCGGCGAAGCGGCTGGTGGCGGCGATGCCCAGGGTGAGCGCCACCCGGGGCCGCTCGGGCGGGGTCCACAGCCACCGGGGCACCGTCGCCGGCCCGCCGTAGGGCACGTACCGCATCGGCACGTAGCGCACGCCGTCCGCGGCCATCCGCAGCGAGGGCGGGAACTGGTCCAGGGAGAAGTGGCCGGTGGCCAGGGACTCGGTGAACTCGCCGCCGTACTTGCGGGCGTAGGCCCCCAGCCAGTCGGCGAGCGGGTCGGCCTGCTCGGCCGCCGGCTGCCGCGCCCTGAGGGCCAGGAAGCGGCTGCGGGTCAGGCCCAGCACGTCGATGCTCCACAACAGCCGGGCGTGGGCGGCGCCGACGGCCTGGGCGGCGATCGCGCCGGCGTAGGCGAGCGGCTCCCACAGGACCAGGTCCGGCTGCCAGTGGCGGGCGAACTCCACCAGGTCGGCGGTCATGGGGAAGTTGTCGGTCTTGTGCCAGTGGCCGACGACCCGCTCGTAACCGGCCCGCAGCGTCGGCCAGTCGAGCGCCTCCAGCGGCGTCTCGGCGGCGCTGTAGGGGGCGGGCAGGCCCTTGCGCTCGGCCTCCATCCGGTCCGGGTCGAGCTGCGGCAGCCGCCAGATCGGGCGGTCGCTGCCCACGGGGACGGCGGTGAGCCCGGCCTGGGTGATGACGGACGCGAACTTCGGCGGGGCCGCGACGCGGACCTCGTGGCCGGCGGTGCGCAGCGCCCACGCCAGCGGCACCATCTGCTGGAACAGGCTCTTGTCCGGGGTGGTGGTGAACAGTACTCGCATGGTGTCCCTCGTCGGTGGCGATCAGGCGGGGGTGCGCTGCTGCTGCGCGACGGCGGCGGCGATCCGGTCCAGCCCCTCGCGGAGCGGTACCCGCGGGGCCCAGCCGGTGACGTCCCGGAACGCGGGGGAGCGCAGGACGAAGTCGATCCGGTCCGTCGGCATGGCGTACGCGGCCGGGGCGCTCGCCACGACGGGCACCGGCGGCCGGCCGGTCTGCCGGGACACCGCCTGCGCGATCGCCGCGAACAGCTCGGCGACGCTGGTCTGTTCACCGGTGCCGATCTCCCAGGCCCGGCCCGCGACCGCGTCCAGCGCGTCCAGGGCCGCGGTGAACGCCCGGGCCGCGTCGTCGATGCCGAGCAGGTCGCGCTTGGCGGTACCGCCGTGCCAGACGGTGAGCGGCCGGCCCTCGACGGCGCGCCGGGTCATGCTGGCGACCACCCCGCGATCGAGGTCGGCCGGGTCGGTGCCGAGGCTGTAGAGGGTGGACAGCCGCAGGGTGCTGCCGCGGACCAGGCCCTCGGCCGTGGCGTCCGCGATGGCCCGCTCCGCGGCCAGCTTGTGCCGGTCGTAGGCGGTCAGCAGCTCCTCGGGCCGGACGCCGGCGGCGGCCAGCTCCGCGGGCACCTGGGCGGACTGGGAGAGCGAACCGGCGAACAGCAGGGCCGGCGGGCGCGCCGGGCGCCGGGCCCGGACGGCGTCGAGCACGTCGTGCACCAGGCCGAGGTTGACGCGCTCGGCCAGCGTGTCGCCGTCCGCCACCCGCCAGGTGCCGGAGCCGGAGATGTGCGCGACGAGGTGCACGACGACGTCCGAGCCGGCGATCGCGTCGGCGACCGCGCCGGGCGCGGTGAGGTCGACCCGGCGCTGTTCGATCCGGGCGGCGGGGTGCGGCGGCAGCGTCACCGGGCGGCGGCCGACGAGCCGGAGACGGACCAGCCGGCTCGCCAACTCCCGGCTGACGGCCGTACCGAGCAGGCCCGAGGCCCCGAGGACGGTGATCAGCGGTCCCGTTCCGTGACCTGGCACTGGTTCTCCTTGCAGTCCTGTTGCGGTGGGTGGCGGCGCCGCGCGGCGGGCGCCGGACGGGGTGTCGGTCGGGGTCACGCGGCGGCGGGCGGGCGGTTCGGGTCGGTGCGCCAACTCCGGCCCGGCCCCAGGACGTCGTCGAGGTCGCCGTCGACGTGCCGCTCCCACTCGGCCCGTTCGAGCTGGAAGGTGTGCAGGTCCCAGTGGCGGCCGCGGAAATAGAGGAAGTCGCCCAGCACTGCGGTGGCGGTGTCGTCCTCCGGCGCGATGCCGACCGAGCCGAACGTGGCCGCGGTGGTCTGGGCGATCACCTTGGCGATGTCGAACATCGCGAAGGCGTAGTTGATCGTCAGGTAGATCGCCTCGGAACCGACGCCCAGCCGGGCGCGCGCGGGATCCAGATAGACCCCGGCCTTGACGTGCCCGGCCTGGTCGAGCCCGTGCAGCGTGCTGAAGCCCAACAGGTCGCCGCTGCCCCGGCGGGTGACGAGGAAGGCCGCGTCGCACGCGGACAGGTCGCGGTTGCCCGCGCGCCCGCTGGGGCTGACGCTCTCGATTCCGGTGCTCAGCATGGTGCGGATCAGGTCCGCGTGGTCCGCGGCGGAGGCCGGGCGGAAGGCGAGGCGGCGGGACGTGGTGTGCGGGAAGAGCACGGTGGTCGTCCAATCTTCTCCGGTGGTGGCCTAGGGCGCTTCTGACGGATCTCCGTGGAGGAAGGAGCGGCGTCTGGTGCGTGCGATCGCAAGGCGCCGGGATGTCTTCATAGCGGAGCTAT
>NZ_JBIVXW010000063.1:0-55233 GCF_044769405.1 Streptomyces sp. NPDC090442 | reverse complement strand
GATCTTCCGCCACGCCCGCATCAGCCCGAACAAGCTCACGTCAGTCGCCGCAGCCATCCTCACCCTCATGATCTACACGTGAAAAAGGCTCCAGGTCAGCGAATTCCTTTTTTGCGGTGTCGCTGAGCCGGCCGAGGATATCGACGTCCTCGGTGTGCACGGCACGCAGCACCGGCTCCTTGAGGAAGTCGCCGTAGTAACTGCGCATCGTCCGGCTCGGCAGGATCTCCAGCGGATCGGACCGCATGCGGGTCAGGTGCTGCCGCTGGCTGCGCCATTTGACGTTGAGCACGACGGCCAGCAACAGCGAGTCCTTGGTCTTCCAGTGCAGATAGACCGTGCCCTTGCCGACCTTGGCCCGCCGGGCGATCTCGTCGATCGTCACCCGCCGGTATCCCCAGGCGAGCAGCAGCCCTCCGGCCACCTCCAGGATGCGCTGACCGCGTTCGGCCCGTTCCAAGTCCCCGCTCCTTCCCCGTTCGTGACCAGATTTCGAATCTGGTCACGGGGTCAAAGTACGGCCGGAACTGCCGGGTCGGTAGGCGGAATTCGGCCACGCGCGGGAGACGCCAAGGGAGTTGGGCGCCGAACCTGTACGGGGCCCGAACGGCCGGGGATCATGGCACCGTTCGCCGCACCCCGCGCCGACCGAACCGAGGCAGCGACGGGACCGACCCGAGGAGAACGCCGTGTTCACGTTGTTCGCCGAACTGTCCACGCCCTTGGTGGCCGACGCCTGCGTGCGGCTCGGCGTACCGCTGCGCGCCGCGCCGCCCGGAATCGGGGCCGTGGTTCCCGGCCACCGGGTCGCCGGACGCGCGCTGCCCGCCCGGCACTACGGGAGCGTCGACATCTTCCTGGAAGCGTTCACCGACTCCCGGCCCGGCGACGTCCTGGTCATCGACAACGGCGGCCGCCAGGACGAGGCGTGCGTAGGCGACTTGCTGGCCCTCGAAGCACGCGCCGCGGGGCTGGCCGGCGTGGTGGTCTGGGGGCTGCACCGGGACACCCCGGAACTGGTGGAGATCGGCCTGCCGGTGTTCAGCTACGGCCACCTGGCGCCGGGCCCGGTCCGACTCGCCGACCGGGAACCGGACGCCCTGGTCAGCGCGCGCTTCGGCCCCCACCGGGTCACCGCCGGGGACGCGGTCTTCGGTGACGACGACGGCGTGCTGTTCGTCCCCGCGGATCGCGCCGCGGCCGTGCTGGACACGGCCCGCACGATCTGGGAGACCGAGCGGGAACAGGCCCGCAAGATCCGCGCGGGCGAGCCCCTCCGTCGGCAGACCGCCTTCGATGACTACCTCGCCCGCCGCGCCGCCGACCCGAGCTACTCGTTCCGACAGCACCTCCGACGCATCGGCGGAGCCGTGGAGGAGTAGCCGACGGCCGGCCCTCAACCTCCGGCATGCGGCCGCGCTCCCCGTACGACCAGGGGTTGATTTCGCGCTACCACCCACGGGTTGACGTCAACGGCCGCCGGATCGCGGACAGTGGAATGCGTCGGGCACGGCGAGCGCACCCGCCCGACGCACTCATCCACCATCCGACGCCGAACGCCCCATGCCCGATGGAGGGAGCATCATGATCAACACCGAAGCGCGCCAAGCGATCCCCACAACATCGCCCGCGCCACTCACGCCAACAACGCTGCCCGCCCCAGCAATGCCGACCACACCGACCACACCGATCGCAGCATCAACATCGACCACATTTCACAACTCCACCCCATCCGACGGGACTTCACACCTCTCCCAGCGGCTCGCCCCCACCCACCCCACCGCTTCACCATCCCGAGCACGAACACCCGCGCATCCCGCACACCGTGCATCCGCGCCCACCTCCCCCACACGGAGCTTGGCCATGCGGGCGCCGCCGGACCGACGACGGTGAGACCTGGTAGGGATCAGCGGCCTGACAACACCGGGGTCTGTACGGCGGCCGAGGGGAGGTGACATGCCGCCGATGGCGTAATCGTCGGGTTGGCTGTTCGGGGGCGTCAGGCTGTGGACCTTGAGCACGGTCGTAACAGGAGTCCACGGCGGGAGCCCCTGTTGAACAGGTCGCGTGAATGGGTCGTTGAGCGGTGGCGCGGAAGACGAGGGTGACGGCGTTGACGAGTCCGGTCCCCGCGGCGCGGCGGGAGCCGCCGTCGTGAATCAGTCGGGCCGCCGCCGGCCGACCCAGCGGCTCTCCGGACTGGTGGACAGCAACGGCTTCGAGGCGCCGACGGTTCCCGCCTGGATGCGCTGGTTGCCCGCCCTCTACGTCCTGATCGTGTTGCTACTGGAGTTCGTGACGCCCACGCAGTGGGCGGTCAGCTCCCTGCTGATCGCCGTGCCGGTGCTCGCGGCCTTCACCCACGGCCCGGTAGGCGTCGCCGTGGTCACCGTCTTCGCCGTCGCCCTGGAGGGCGTGCTCGCGGGCACCCCGTGCTGCACGGGCCACAACATCCATCAACTGTGGGGGAATCACTATGTAGCGACGTATATCTCCACCCTCGTCGTGGGGATCATGGGCGTGGCGCTGGCCGGGTACCGGCGGAGGCAGCAGCGGCACCTGGTACGCGTCAACTCGGTGGCCGAGGCGCTGATGCGGACCCTGCTGCGGCCGGTTCCGCACCGGGTCGGCAAGGTGTTGGCGGCCGGTCTCTACCGGTCCGGAGAGATCGGCACCATGGTGGGCGGGGACCTCTACGACATCCGTGCCACGCAGGCCGGCGAGCGGGCCATCATCGGCGACGTCCGCGGCAAGGGGCTCCAGGCGGTTCGTACGGTCGCCGACATCCTCGGCAGCTTCCGCGAGGCGGCCTACGACCCCGGGGACCTGCTGGCGGTGGCCGCCCGGATGGAGCGGCGGTTGGCCCACGAGGCGGCGGAGATCCCCGACGACGAGCTCTTCGTGACCGCGGCCCTGATCGAGTACGACGCCCGGGCCCAGCAAGTGACGATCATCAACCACGGGCACATCGAGCCGGTGCTGATCTCGGGAGGGGAGGTGACCGCGCTTACCGGGCCGCCCGCCCTGCCGCTGGGACTGGGTGGGTTGTCCGCGGAGCCACCGGTGTCGTACACGCACCGCTTCGCCCGCGGCGATGTGCTGCTGCTCTGCACTGACGGGTTGATCGAGGCCCGGGACCACACCGGGGTGTTCTATCCGCTGCTGGATCGCCTCATCCAGCGGTTCGGTGGCCGGCCGGCCCCAGGGCCGGCCGATGTCATCGACTTCCTCAACGCCGATCTGCCCCGCCACACGCGCACCCTCCACGACGACGTGGCGATCCTCGCGATCGCACCGCGCGCCGAGGGGCCGGAGTAGTACTCGGGACTGTCGGTCGCCGGTGCGGTGGCAAAGGCCGCCGGTACGTCGATGGGGCGTCCCCGTCCCCAGAGAGCAAGGCGGGGTGGTGAGGAGAAGCGGGCACCAGGAGAGACGAGCGGAGGAGAGCGGGAGGGAGAGGGGGAGGGGGAGGAGGACAGGGCCGGGGGAGAGGAAGGGGAGATGGGGGCACAGGGCGGGTTCGGACTCGGGTCGCTTCCGGCCGCTGGGCGGAGGAACCTGGAAACGTAACAAGGGGGGTGCGAAGCAAGCTGTGAGGTGTCCGATGAGCACTCTCGAAGAACACATCGACATCGGTGTTCCGCTCGAAACGGCCTGGGATTGCCTGCATCGCGCGGAGAGCTATCCACGGTTCCTGAACGGCGTCCGGCAGGCCAGGCCGGAGGGCGAGCGACGGGCGCACCTGGACGTCGACGCGGGCGGCCGGGCGCAGGAGTTCGAGGTCGAGATCGTCGACCGGGAGATGGAGAACGTGATGACGTGGCAGACCACGAGCGGACCCGACCTGGCGGGGACGTTCTCGCTGCTGCCCATCGACCGGGGGCACACCCGGCTCCAGGCCCGGTTCGAGTACGACCCGGGCACGATCAAGGAGAGCTTCGGCGGGCCCCAGGGGTTCGCGCAGGCCGTCGCGATCGAGCGGGGCGTACGCAGCGATCTTCAGCAGTTCAAGGAACTGGTGGAAGCGGAGGGCAAGGCCAAGTGAGCGCGGAGTGAGGGAGGAGGGGGAGGGGGAACGGAAGCGGTCAACGTCGGCGGCGCTACTGGGTGTTCGCCGTCAGCAGCCGAACGAGAGGCCGGGCGGCGACGATGCGCGCCCTTGGCCGGGCGGCGTGCGGAGGCACGTGGCCGTAGGGACGCACGTGGCTGTGGTGACGCGCTCGTAGGGTCCGGGTTCGGTAGAGACAGACGTACTCATAGGGATGTGGCGTAGCGGCCGACGACGTCGTTGTAGAGGGGGCTTGGGCGTGGGTTTCGATCTGTGTTTCGACGTGGGGTCAGACGAGATGGCGTTCTGGCATGGGGTGTTCCACCCCGTCGAGTTCGAGGGTGCAGCGCGGTGCGATGGGGACGAGCCGGGGCTCGCGGATACGGACCCGGAAGATCCGGACGGGCTCGTCGGGGAGTTCGCCGGTCAGCAGGTTCAGGCCGGGGCCGTGTTCCCGCTGGTAGGCGACGACCTTGCCGTTGACCAGGAGTTCTATCTCGCCCTCGCGGCCGGGGCCGACGTTCACGGTGATCGAGTGGCCGCCCTGGTCGAGGTGGAAGTGGTGGCTGCGTCCCATGGTCCTCGCCTCCCGCGTCCGGGGCGGTGCGCATTCCGCGACGACGGTCGCCGCACGAGCGACCGCACCTCCAGATTAGTTCGGTGCCGGGGTGCGGGCCGGTGGGGAGGACCACCGCCGGTGGCGGGGCGGCGAGCGACAATTGTGGTGAGTGCCGCGCCGGGCGGTCCACGGAGCGCGGGGCGTGAGGCCCCGCCCGGAGGAACCAGTGCCCGGGCCGGCGGGAGACGGCGATGAACGGCTCGGTCCGGATCGGACGTGTGGTCGGGGTGCCGCTGCGGATGCACTGGAGCGTGCCCCTGCTGGTGGTGCTCTTCGCGTACGGCCTCGGGCGGCAGACGCTGCCGGTGATCGCCCCGGGACGTTCCGCTGTCGTCTATGCCCTGGCCGGGGTCGTCGGGGCCGCGTTGCTCACTGGCAGTCTGCTGCTGCACGAGACGGCGCATGCCGCGATCGCGCGGCGGAAGCAGATATCCGTCGAGGACGTGACCCTGTGGGCGCTGGGCGGGATGACCCGGATGGGGCGGCCGCAGACCGCGGCCGCGGCCTTCGCGGTCGCCATCAGCGGACCGCTCACCAGCCTGCTCATCGGGGGAATCGCGCTGGGGGCCGGCTTCGGGCTGCATGTGCTGTCGCTGTGGGCGGTGCCGGCGGTTGTGCTGGTGTGGCTGGGGTGGGCCAATGTGCTCCTGGGCGTGTTCAACCTGCTGCCGGCCGTCCCGCTCGACGGGGGGCGGGTGGTGCAGGCGCTGCTGTGGTGGCGCACCGGGGACCGGGATCGTGCGGACATCGCGGCGTCCCGGGGCGGCCAGGTGATGGGCGTACTGCTGGTGGCCGTCGGCTGGTTCGCGGTGTTGCGCGGGTTGCCGAGCGGGCTGTGGCTGGCCTTGATCGGGCTGTTCATCATGGTCGTCGCCGGGTCCGAACGGCGTCGGGCGGCGATGCAGACGGCGTTGCGCGGGGTGCGGGCGGCCGATGCCATGTCTGCTCCCGTGGTGACCGGGGCGGACTGGCTGACGGTGCAGCGGTTCATCGACGAGGTGGCCGTGACGACCGGACACTCCGTCGTCCCGCTGCTGGACTTCGAGGGGCGGCCGAGCGGCCTGGTGCAGGTCCGCAGGCTGGCGTCGATACCCGTCGCCCAGCGGGCGGAGCTGCGGGTTCGGGACGTGGCCATACCGATGTCCCAGTGTGCGGTGGCCGCGCCGGGCGATCTGCTGAGCGAGGCGATGGACCGGGTGACGCTGCGGACCGGGATGCGCATCCTGGTCGTGGACGCCGGGCATCTGGTGGGGATCATCACGGCGAAGGACGTGTCCCGGCTGATGCGGCGGCACACGCTGCGCGACGGCCGGACCGGGGCCGGGACCGGGTGAGGTCGATGTCCGGAGCACTGAGGGACGGAGCGTAACCGGCGGGGCACAACACGAGGGACCGGCGAGGGAGCGACGGCATGGACACTGCGGCGCAGTACATCACGGTGACGGCGCTCAGCCACCCCGGACTGATCCGGGAGCACAACGAGGACAGCCTGGTCGCGGGGCCGTGGACGCTGTGCGGCACGGTGACCGAGAACCCCCAGACGCTGATGTTCCCGCTGGGCAGCCCGGTGGTGGTGGCGGTCGCCGACGGCATCGGCGGGCAGCCGGGCGGCGAGGTCGCCAGCGCGCTGACCGTGGCGCATCTGGCGGCGCTGGGGCCGACGTTGGACAGCGAGGAGGCGGTGCGGGCGGCGGTGATCCGGTGCAACCGCGCGGTGTACGCGGCGGCCGAGCGGGACCGGGCACTGACCGGGATGGGGACCACGGTGGCCGGCACCGTCGTACTGCCCGAGGCTTTGTTGATCTTCAACGTGGGTGACAGTCGGGTCCTGGAAGCCGGGGAGGACGGGCTGCGGCAGGTGAGCGTGGACGACAGTCCGCCGCTACCGGCGGGGCAGCGGACCACGTCGCTGGTGACCCAGGCGATCGGGGGTGCCAGCCGCTTCGTCGCGGTCACCCCGCACGTCCGTACCGTGCCGCTGCTCACGGGCCGGCGCTACGTGGTGTGTACGGACGGGCTCACCGACCCGGTCCTGGAGGAGGAGATCGCCGCTGTGCTGCACGAACACGACGGCGGGCGGGCCGTCTTCGAGCTGTGGAAGGCGGCCATCGAGGCGGGCGCGCCGGACAACATCACGTTGGCGTTGGTCGGGGTCGGGGGGTGAGGGACCGGGCCGCGGAGGCTCAACGGGTCACCGCGCGTGGTCAGTTGACCGGCGAGGGTGTCCGATGATGCGCGGACCTCGGCCGGGTCGGAGCGCGCGGACGGGGTCCGCGTGGGGCGGTCGTGCACGGCTCCGCACCCCTTCCCCTTCCCCTTTCCCCTCCTCTTCTTCGCCCTCTTCCCTTTCCCTCGTGCCAACTCCCGTTTGCTCGCCTGTTGTTGGCCGGATTTCGACTCCGCCCAGCGCCCGGACTTCCGCTCCGAAGCGTCAGTCGAGGAGGCCCGCTCCGGCACGCCATCCGCGGGTCCCTGCCCCGCAGTGCCGTTGGGGGACGCCCGGCTCAACATGTCGCTCGGGCGCCCCGGTTCCGGATCGCAGGCATCTGGTCACCCGCTCTGACCTGAATCGTCACCGGCCGATGCCCGCCCCGAATTGCCACCCGACGGCCCCCGCCCCGGCCCGCCGTCCGGCCCGCCGCCCGATCCGCCCGTCCCCCGCCTCTCCCGAAGCGCCACCCGACGGGGGCTTAACCGCCGTAGCCGTGCGGGTGTTCACGCGTGGGCGCTGAGCACTCCGCCGTTGCTGAGCACCAGGTAGATGCCGTTGGCGACGGCCCCGTCGTCGTGCCCCTTCGTTTCCAGCGTGCCGTCCACCGAGCCCTCGTGGCCGATGATGTCGGCGCGGTAGTGCAGTTCGCCGACCTTCGTGACCTTGACGGTCCAGCCGCCCGCGACCTTGAAGGTGCCCGGCCCCTGGTGGCCGCCGCCCATCCAGGAGTGGACCTGACCGTCCAACGTGAGCACGACGAACATGTCGTTGGCGTCGAGCCCGGTGTCGCTGCCCTTCGTCTCCAGCGTGGCCAGGACCGAACCGCGGCTGACGATCTTGGCGCGGTATTGCTGGGCGCCGATCTTGTAGATCTCGGCCTTGCTACTGCCGTCCGCCAGCGGCTGGGTGCGGACCGGCGAGCCCGCCTTGGCCGTTGTGCCGTGCGAGCCGCCCGACCGCTTGCCCTCAGCGCCCGCCTTGGCCTCGGCCCGGGTGTCGGCCGTGGCGTCGGGGACCGCCGAGGCGTCGGCGCCCTGTGCTCCGGCGGCGGGGCCCGTGCCGTTGGACTCGGGGGCGGTGGTGTCGGTGCTCACGTGGGCCGCGGGCTTCGTGCCGCCGGCGTCCGAGCCGGAGCAGGCGGTGAGGGTAAGGGCGGCCGCCGCGGTCAGGGCCGCGGCGGCGATGCGCAGGGTGCGGCGACGAGCGGTGCGGACGGTGGTGTTGGAGTTCATTGCGGGTCCCCCGGGGTGGTCGGTGCCGTTGTCTCGTTGGTACGTCACCCACTCTGGCCAGGGCCGCTATCGCCAGGCTGACGCTCCGCTAACACCCGGCTAACCGCCGCTCATTGGACATTTGGGCGTATCGTCCGGGCGCGGTCTACCGCGGTAACAGCGGCGATGGTCAACGGCCGGCGGCCATCGGTGAGCAACCGGCGGGCCGAAGAACCGAGGGTCCCAGGGGCCGAACGACCCCACGGCCGAAGAGCCCGAGGGGCGAAGGGCCGAAGGAGACAGTGGACCAGGGAGTCAGGGAGTCAGGGAGTCAGAGAGTCAGAGAAAAGCCTCGACAGTAGCCCCCTAGCCCCGATCGCGGCGCAGTGCCGGCAATCCCAGTCGCCGCCCGGTGTCGTCGTCGAATTCCGCGCAGAAGGTACCGATTGTGTCCTCAAGGTGGGAGAAGGAGCGTGCCGCGAACAAAACCGGCTGATAGCTGGAAATGCGGTACTGCGTACTGGCTGTGGCACATGCGTCCAGTTCGCGCACTTCTCGCCCGTCGTGCGCCCCGATCTCGCCGTACGAGGAGAGCAGTGCCGCGCCGAAAGCCTTGGGTGCGCCGGATTCGCTGACCAACCCGAATTCGAGGGTGTACCAATACACCCGGCTCAGAATGTCCAGCGCCTCGTCGGTCCGGACCCGGTTCGCGGCCCGGCCGAACATCCGGTACAGCTCGGCGATGCGCGGTGACGACAGATGGATGCCGTGCCCGAACACGTCGTGCAGCACGTCCGGTTCGGGGGTGTAGAGGGGCGCGGCCGGATGGCGTACGAACTGCACCGCGTGGAAGTAGCCGTGCTCCATGGCCCCCAGGAACCGCTCGCTGGGTACCACCCCGCCGGCCAGCGTGAGCGCGAACCCGGTGCGCGCCGTCAATCCGGGCGTGATGTCCGCGTGCTGAGGGATCCCGTCGGCGGGGATCTCGGTGTCCGCGAGGGCGTCCAACACCGGCCGGCAGGCGTGCGCCTGGTGCTTCGGTAGCAGCGCGTCGTAGACGGTGCGCCAGGTCCGGTGCTCGTCGTCGGTGTACTCGACGCCCGGATACGGCGCCCCCACCGGGTGGTTGTCGGCGCGGGCCGCCAGGGCGTCCCGACGTCGTCGGTATTCCCGGTCGCGGCGCCCGGGGTGGTCGTCCGCGCGGCCCATTCGTCCCTCGGTGGAGACGGGGGTCCGTTTCCGTGGCGAAGTCATACCGCTGACCATGCCCAGGGGCCCGGCGGAGATCACCTCGGGCGGCGGACGGGGAGCGGGCGGGCGCTTCGCCTTCAATGTCTCAATGCATGACGGTGTTCGGCATCATTATTGCTTCGTTTCTTGACGATCGGGGCTTCGGTGACGTTCACTCAGCCATTCATGGGCCGAGTCAGGGCGGCCCCTGTGGAGGTACTTTTCATGAGGCCGAAGAAGACAATGGGCGCAGTGAATGTGACGAATGCAACAATGCGTCGCGGCGTCCTCGTCAGCGTGTTGACGCTTTCCCTCGCCGTGCCGCTGGCGGCCTGCGGAAACGATCATCAGGAACCGTCCCAGGGGAAGGACCACATCGGCCTCCTCCTTCCCGAGAACAAATCCACGCGCTACGAGAAATTCGATCACCGCATCATTTCCCGGCGCATCGCGGCGCTCTGCCTCCAATGCAAGGTGGACTACGGAAACGCCGAGTCCAGCGTCGACGCCCAACACTCCCAGTTCGACGACCTGGTGAAGAAGGGCGTCAAGGTCATCGTCCTGGACCCGGTCGACGCCCAGGCCGCCAAGGCGTGGGTGGACTCCGCCGCACGTCAGGGCGTGCAGGTCATCGCCTACGACCGACTCGCCGAGGGCAACGTGGCGGCGTATGTCTCCTACGACAACGACAAGATCGGCCGGCTCCAGGGCGAGGCAATTCTCGCCGCGCTCGGACCGCGTGCGGCGAGCGCCGATGTCGTCATGTTCAACGGCTCCCCGGACGACCCCAACGCCCCGGCCTTCAAGAGGGGCGCACACGCCGCCCTCGACGGCAAGGTGCACAAAATCGTCTACGAGAAGGACGTCCCCGAATGGTCCGAGGCGACCGCGAAGAAGGAGATGGCCGACGTCATCAACTCCCGTGGCCCGCGCGGCTTCGACGCGGTCTACTCGGCGAATGACGGCATGGCCGGCGGTATCGCCGAGGCGCTGAAGTCGGCCGGCGTGAAGAATGTCCCGCTGGGTGGCCAGGACGCCGAACTTCCCGCACTGCAGAGGCTGTTGGACGGCACCCAGGCGTTCACTGTTTACAAGGAAGTGCGGCCGGAGGCGGAGACCGCCGCGGAACTGGCCTTCCGGCTGCTGCGCGGCCAGAGCATCTCCACCCTCGCCTCCACCACCGCCGCGAACCACAGCAGGTCCGACATTCCGGCGAAGCTGTTCAAGGCCACCCTGGTCACCAAGGACAACCTCAAGGACACCGTCGTCCGGGACGGCGTGGTGCGCAGCGACCTGCTCTGCACCCCCGCCCTGGCCGCGCAGTGCGCCTCCGCCGGCATCGGCTGAGCCGCCTCGGGGCCGGTCGGCGCGCACCGACCCGGCCGGCCCCGGGCGCACCGGTCACGCCGAGCGGTCCGCCCCGTCGATCCACGCGTACGCCGCCCGCGCGGTGAACTCCCGCTGCCCACCGGGGAACATCAACCCCGCGCCGGCGAAGGCCGGATCGCCGACGCTCCCGGACACGTAGGGCACCGCGATGCACCGCATCCCGGCCCGCCGCGCCGCCAACACCCCGGGCGCGGCGTCCTCCACCACCACGCACGCTGCGGGTTCGGCCCCCAGCCGGCGCGCGGCCTCCAGGAACACGTCGGGCGCGGGCTTGCCGTGCGGCACCTCCTCCGCCGACACCACCGTGGTCAACAGCGCGTCCAGCCCCGTCCCGGCCAGCACGGCCTCGATCGCGGCCCGCGACGAGCCGGACGCCACCGCCATCGGATGCCCGGCCCCGGCCAGTCGCACCACCAGCTCCCGCATCTGCGGGAACACGTCCGTGCCGGCCCGGGCCAGCTCCAGATAGGCGCGGTTCTTCCCGGCCAGCAGCTCCTCCACCGGGGCGTCGATGCGGTACTCCCGCGCCAGCGCCGTCAGCGTCTCGCGGGTGCCGATCCCGATGAAGCGCAGATGGTGTTCCCAGGTGAAGTCCGTGACGCCGTACCCGGCCAACACCCGCCGCCCGGCCTCGAAGTAGTTGGGCTCGCTGTCCACCAGCGTCCCGTCGAGGTCGAAGATCACCGGTGCGGGCCCGCCCGCCGTGCCGTCCGTCATCGCTCAGCCCGCCTGCGCGGCCGTGCCGCCCACGGACTCGACCAGCGGCAGCATCCGGTGCGGCACCCGCTCGCGCAGCGCCACCTCCGTCCGCGTGCGGACCACGCCCGGGAGCTTGATCAACCGCTGGATCACGTCCTCCAGGTGTGCCGCGTCCCGGGCCACCACCCGCGTCAGCAGATCGCCGCCGCCGGTCGTCGAGAACGCCTCGATGATCTGCGGCACTTCGGCCAGCGCGGTGGCGACCTCCTCCAGGTGCCCCTGTGTCACCTCGATGTGCACGAAGGCCAGCACCGGGTGGTCCAGCGCGGCGGGGGAGAGCCGCGGGCTGTAGGCGGTGATGACCCCGTCCCGCTCCAGGCGGTCCAGGCGCGCCTGCACCGTCCCGCGGGCGACCCCCAGCACCCGGGCGTACTCCCGCACGCTCGTCCGCGGCTGCTCCAACAGCAGTTTCAGGATCTTCGCGTCCAGTGCGTCCACGGCCATCGGCCCACGGCCTCCTTGAGGTCGACGGTGTCGAAACGACGGTCGGGGCGCGCGGGGTAGATCCATTATGCGGCCGCGCGGCCCCTCCCGTCACCGTACCCAAGGACGATCTTTCGTGCCGATTGGCCGCTTTAGGTTGGAGGCGCCCGACCCGACGCAGGGCCCCGCCGACCCCTGGAGCACTGATGACGCACGACGCACCCGCGCCCCACACCGACGACGACCTGACCGCGGTGGCGGCCGAACTGGTCGCGATGGCCGCCGCGGACCACGCGGCCACGGCCCGTGCCAACGCCCCGGACTTCGCCGACCAGTTGGCCTGGCGCCGGCTCACCGCCCGGCACGCCGACCGCCTCACCGAGATCCTGGACGCCCACGGCTGGCCCACCGCGGACCGCTTCGGCCCGGACGCGGCCCGCGCGGCCTGGTTGGTCGCCCAGCACGCCGACCGTCAACTGGACGTCCAGCGCCGCGCGCTGCGGCTGCTGGAACGCGCCGTCGCCGACGGCCTCGCGGCCCCCCGCGACCTGGCCTTCCTGCACGACCGCACCCGGGTCAACGAGGGCCGCGAGCAGCGCTACGGCACCCAGATCGCCGGCGTCCGGGATGGCGCGCCGATCCCGTGGCCCTGCGAGCACCCCGAGGAGATGGACCGGCGGCGCACCGAGGTGGGCATCCCGCCCTTCGACGAGTACGTCGCCCGGTTCGCCTGAGCGCCCCGGCGCGCCCGGCTCCGGTCAGGTCACGGTCAGTGTGGCCTTGCCCTCGGCGGCCGAACTGCCGCCCACGTAGACGTCGATGGCGCCTGGCTCCAACCGGAACTCGCCGTGCGGGGCGTTGCTCCAGAACCCCAGGTCCTCGGCCGCCAGCCGGAACCGCACCGTCCGGCTCGCGCCCGGCGCCAGCGTCACCCGTTGGAAGCCCGTTAGCCGGCGCACCGGTTGGGCGATGCTGGCGGCCCGGTCGTGGACGTAGAGCTGGACGACCTCGTCGCCGGCCCGGGAGCCGGTGTTGGTGACGGTCGCGGTGACCTCGACGGAGTCGCCCGCGCGCAGCGCGTCGGCCGCGATCCGCGCGCTGCCGAGCCGGGGCGCGCCGGTGCGGAAGGTGGTGTAGCTCAGGCCGTACCCGAACGGGAAGAGGGGCCCGTCCGGGAGGTCGAGGTACTTCGACGTGAACTTGTCGTTGGGGTTGTAGGGGCGGCCGGTGTTCTCGTGGTTGTAGTGGATGGGGAGTTGGCCGACCGACCGCGGGAGCGAGACCGGCAGCTTGCCGCCGGGGTTCACCTTGCCGAACAGCACATCGGCGAGGGCGTTGCCGCCCTCGATGCCGGGGTGCCAGGCCAGGACCACGGCCGGGGCGCGGTCCACCCAGCCGCCGATGGTCGGCGGCCGCCCGCCGACCAGCACCACCACGAACGGCCGGCCGGTCCCGGCGATCGCCTCGACCAGCCGCTGTTGCGCCCCCGGCAGCCCGATGTCGCTGCGCGCGGACGCCTCCCCGCTGAGCGCCGCCGGTTCGCCCACCACCACGACGGTGGCCTCGGAGGCGGTGGCCGCCGCGACCGCCTCCGGGATGCCGCGCACGTCGTCGCCCTGCGGATCGACGCCGCGGGCGTGCCGGACCGTGCCGCCCGGCACCGCCCCGCGCACCGCGTCCAGCACCGTCCCGGCCGGGAACTTCTCGGCCGCCGCCGGCAGCACCCACGTCCCCAACAGGTCGGTGGAGTCGCCGAACGGGCCCACCACCGCGAGCGACCGGACCG
This sequence comes from Streptomyces sp. NPDC090442, assembly GCF_044769405.1. Lineage (NCBI taxonomy): Bacteria > Bacillati > Actinomycetota > Actinomycetes > Kitasatosporales > Streptomycetaceae > Streptomyces > Streptomyces sp. NPDC090442. Next base: position 41,556 of record NZ_JBIVXW010000063.1, on the reverse strand, counting down.
AGCCGCGCAGCGGCAGCACCCCCCGGTCGTTCTTGAGCAGCACCATCGACCGGCCCGCCGCCGCCCGGGCCGCCGCCCGCGCCGCGGCGGACGGCTCGCCGATCGCCTTCGCCTCGTCGACGTACGGGTGCGCGAACAGCCCCAGCGCGTACTTCAACCGCAGCACGCGGGCGACCGCGTCGTCCAGTCGGCGTGCCTCGATCCGGCCCTCCCGGAGGAGCCGCTTGCCGTGGGTGACCAGGGTGGTGCTGGTCATCTCCATGTCGACGCCGGCGTTCAGCGCGAGCCGCGCGGCGTCCGCGCCGTCCTCCGCGACCCCGTGCGGGAGCAGCTCCTGCACGCCGTTCCAGTCGCTCACCACCATCCCGTCGAAGCCCCACTCCCGCTTGAGAACGTCGGTGAGGGTGTGCGGATTGGCGTGCGCCGGGACCCCGCCGACGAGGTTGAACGACGCCATCACGGTCGCCGCCCCGGCGTCCAACGCGGCCTTGAACGGCGGCAGATAGAGGTTCCGCAGCCGGGACTCCGACACGTCCACGGTGTTGTAGTCGCGCCCGCCCTCGGCGCCCCCGTACGCCACGAAGTGCTTGGCGCAGGCCGCGATCCGGTCCCCGGCGGAGAGCCGGTCGCCCTGGTAGCCACGCACCTTGGCGGCGGCGAACACCGACGCCAGATACGGGTCCTCGCCGTTGCCCTCGGCGATCCGGCCCCAGCGCGGCTCGCGCGTCACGTCCATCATCGGGGCGAAGGTCCAGTGCACCCCGTTGGAGCGGGCCTCCGCGGCGGACACCTCCGCGTCCCGCGCCGCCACCCGCGGATCGAAACTGGCCGCCTGGGCCAGCGGGATGGGGAACGTGGTCCAGAAGCCGTGGATCACATCGAGCCCGTACAGCAGCGGGATGCCCAGCCGCGACTCCTCGACGGCGATCCGCTGGAGGGCGTTGCAGGTCCGCGCGCCGAAGATGTTCAGCACCGAGCCCAACTGCCCCTTGCGGGCGGCCTCTTCGACGGCCTTCGTGCCCGGCCCGCCCGGCCCGGTGTCGTAGACCCACGGGAGCTGCTGCAACTGCCCCAGCTTCTCTTCGACAGTCATACGGGCCAGCAGGTCATCGACCTTGCGGTCGTACGGCCCGGGCCGGCGCGGGGCGGTCTCGGCGGCGGGAGCGGCCCCCGCCTGCGCGGCCCGGGGAGGCGGCTGCGCCCGGGCCGCTCCGGCGTTCGCCAGACCGGTGGTCGCCGCGGTTCCGCCCGCGGCGGCCAGTAGGGAACGACGTCGCAGCCCACCCATGCCTTCACCTTTTTCATCCATCGAGGGGTAAAGGTTCTCTCAAGGCGCCAAGAGCTGAAGTGACGGTAGGTGGTGGGCAGTTGCCCGTCAAGGCGTCGTGCGCCCCACCGCGTCCGCCCGGACTGGCCGTGGCCCGCCGACGTGGATCAGGATGCGGGGATGACGGAGAACCACACCGACCTGACCCCCTGCCGGCTCGACTCCTACACCCGCGACGACGTGACCGTGATCCTCGGCGACGGCCCCGACCCCTTCGGCGTCGACAGCGCGGGCCTGACCTGGCTGCCCAAGGAGGAACACTTCGGCATCCGGCTCGGCGACCGCCTGGTGGCACACGCCGGGCTGCGCCGGCTCCCCCTCGTGCTCGGCGGGGCGGAGACCTCGGTGATCGGCGTCGGCGGGGTGGCCGTGGCCCCCGACGTGCGCGGCCGGGGCCTGGCCCGCCGGGTGGTGGCCGCCGCGCTCGATCACGCCCGCACCATGGGCCCGCCGCACGCCCTGCTGTTCTGCCGCCCGCCGCTGGTCGCCCTCTACGCGCGCCTGGGCTGGCGGGAGGTCCGGGAGGAGGTCCGGGTCGAGCAGCCCACCGGCCCGGTCGTGATGCCGCTGCGCACCATGTGGACCCCGCTGCGGGACGGGGCCACCTGGCCGCCCGGCCCGGTGCGGCTGCTCTCCGCACCGATGTGAGGCGCGCCCCGCGCCTCCGAGAGGCGCGTGGGCCGCTCCCAGGGCCAACTCCAGTGCCCGGCCCGACGCCCGAACTCGCCAACCCCCGGCGCCGATCGACCGGAAGGCAGCGCACGCGCGGGGTCCGGTCCGGCACACTCCCGGCATGACGATCGCCCGGATCAACCCCCAGGAGCTACACCCGACACCCGGTTACCACCACATCACCGTGGTCGAGGCCGGCCGCACCGCCTACCTGGCGGGGCAGTGCCCGCTCGACCGCGACGGCGCCGTCGTCGGCCCGGGGCTGGCGGCACAGATCGACCAAGTCGTGGCGAACGCGCTGGTCGCCCTGGCCGAGGTGGGCGCCGGGCCGCAGCACGTCGTGCGCTCGGTGATCTACGTGCGGAGCGAGCGGACCGCCGAACTGAGCGCCGCCTGGCGCCGGCTCAACGACTCGGCCCTCGGCCCCGCCTTCACCACCGCCAGCACGCTCCTGGGGGTGGCACAACTGGGCTTCCCGGGCCAGCTCGTGGAGGTGGACCTCACCGCGGCCCTGCCTGACTGAACCGCTTCCCGCCACCCGGCCCGGCGGACGCCCCGCAGGGTGGTCCGATGGCCCGCTTCCGGCCGCCGTGATCCGCTCCCGACTGGGCCATTGGCCCAAGATGTTCATCCACTGTTGAACAATCGGCTACCCGGATGCTGAGATGGACGCGTCGATGGCGCTGCGGATCCCCGCGGCGCCTTTCTCATGTCGTGGTGCACCGGCGGGCCTGCCGTGGTGCGCCGGTGTACCGAAAGGGCGGGGGAACTTGCTGAAGAGGGCGTTCGTGGCGCCGGACCCGGGGCGTATGCGGCTGCGGTTCGCGACCCGGGCCGTGGTCGGGATCGGGCTCGCCGTGGCGCTGTGCGGGGCGGCCGGGCTCTCGCTGGTGGCCTCCGTCACCGGCGGCCTGGCCGCGATGCTCGCCCTGTTCACCGTCGCCGACCCGACGGTGCGCGGGCAGGCCGTGACGACCGCGCTGCTGCCGGTCGTCGGTCTCCCGGTGCTGGCGCTCGCCGCCGTGCTGCACGACCTGCCGCTCGTCCGCGACCTGGCGTTCCTCGCCGTCGTCGGTGCCGGGGTGTACGCCCGGCGCTGGGGCCCGCGCGGGCACTCGCTCGGCGTCTTCGCCTTCATGACCTACTTCGCGGCGCAGTTCCTGCACACCGTGCCCGGCCAACTCCCCGAGCTCTACGCCGCCATGTCGCTCGCGCTCACCGCGTCGTCGCTGGTGCGGTTCGGCGCGTGGTGCTACGAGCGGCGGTCGCCGGCGCCCGCCGCGGTGGCCGTCCCGGCCGGCGGCACGGGCCTGGCGCGGATCACCACCCGACAGGCCGTCCAGGCCACCGCGGGCGCCGCCGCCGCGCTCGCCGCCGGGCACCTGCTGTCCGACCAGCGGTGGTACTGGGCCGTGGGCGCCACCTGGTGGGTCTTCGTCAACACCACCTCGCGCGGCGAGACGCTGATCCGCGGCTTCCGGCGGTTCCTGGGCACCGTGCTCGGCGTCGTCGTGGGCTTCGCCGTCGCCATGCCGCTGCACGACCAGCCGGTCGCGGCCGCCGCGGTCGTCGCCCTCAGCGTCTTCGGGATCTTCTACACCGCCGCCGTCTCCTACACCTGGATGATGCTCGCCGTGACCGTGCTGGCGAGCATGCTGTACGGGCTGCTCGGCGTGCTTGATCCGGCGCTGCTCGCGCTGCGGGTCGGCGAGACGGTCGTCGGTGCCCTGGGCGCGGTGCTGGCGGTGCTCCTGGTGCTGCCGGTGACCACCCACGCCATCACCGACGAGCGGGTCGAGCGGGCCCTGCGCTGCGTGCACGCCTGCACCGCGGCGGCCGCCGCCCGGCTCGCGGGCGATCCGCAGGCCGATCCGGCGCCGCGGGTCGCCGAGTTGGAGGCGATCCTCGACCGGGTACGACTCTCCCTCGTTCCGCTCGTGCACCCGCTCAACCCGCTGCGGGCGCGCAAGCGGCGGGCCCGACAGGTGCTCGCGTTGCTCGACGACTGCGCGCGCGAGGTGCGCGGGCTGGCGTCCGTCGCCGCCGACCCGGAGGCGTCGCACGACGACCGGCTGGCCGCGGCCTGCTGGCGCGTGGAGACCGCCGTCGAGGCGCTCACCGACGCCCCGCTCGACGGCCGCCGCGAGCGGACCGCGGCGGCCGTGGCGCCGCACACCGGCGACGGCGGCCCCGTCCTCGCCCATCTCCACGCCCTGGAACAGGCCCTGCTCGCGCTCGCCGTCCCCTTGAACCGACCGGCCTCCGGCAACGGAACCGACCGGCTCCCGGCGGGGGCCTGACGGAAGCCACCGGCGCCTCCCGGCCAACGCCGGTCCCCGCGCCCGCCCGCCCTGTTAGCGTCGCCGGGACAACGGGGCACCGTCCGGAGGGCGAGGACCGCGACGGGCCGGACGGCCCCCACCGCGGCCGCCCGCCACCACGGCCGGACGGCCCCGACGGGCAGGCAGCGGACGAAGGGCGGCGACCAGTGGCGACGACGGAACCGGCGGCGGACTCGACGACGGAAGCGGCACGGCGGACCTCCGGCCGACCGGCGCGCGGAGGCCAACTCCGCGCCTACCTCGGCTCCTTCACCACGGCCGGCGGCGCCGGCATCACCACCGCGGCCGTCGACCCGGTGACCGGTGCGCTGACCCCACTGCACTCCACCGACGCCGTCCCCAACCCCTCCTACCTGGTCGCCGCCCCCGACGGCCGGCACCTCTACGCCGTCAGCGAGACCCCGAACGGCGCGGCCGCCGCCTTCCGTCTCACCCCCGAAGGCCCCGAACTGCTCGCCCCCGCCGCTCCTCTCGGCGGCGCCGACCCCACCCACCTCACCCTCACCACCGGCCACCTGGTCACCGCCAACTACAGCTCCGGCGACGTCAGTACGCTCCCCGTGCACGCCGACGGCACCCTCGGCGGCCCCCCGAGGGTCCTCGCCCACCGGGGCAGCGGCCCGCGGCCCGACCGTCAGGAGGGCCCGCACGCCCACGCCGTGCGCCCCGACCCCAGCGGCCGTTGGCTGCTCAGCGTCGACCTGGGCACCGACTCGGTCCGGATCTGCGCCCTCGACCCGGCCAGCGGGACGCTCTCCGTACGGGACGAGACCCGACTGCGCCCCGGCAGCGGGCCCCGGCACCTCGCCTTCCACCCCGACGGCCAACTCGCCTGCGTCATCAACGAGCTCGCCCCCACCGTCACGCTCTGCCGCTGGGACGCCGCCCGGGGCCGGCTGACGCCCCTGGGGGAGACCCCGCTGCTCCCCGAGGGCGCCGCCGCTGCCGGCGACCCGACGTACCCGTCCGCGCTGGTCCTCTCCCGGGACGGCCGCTTCGGCTGGGCGGCCAACAGGGGCCACGACAGCATCGCGGTGCTCTCCCTGGACGCCCAAGCCGGCACCGCGACCCTGGTCACCACCGTGCCGTGCGGCGGCCACTGGCCCCGCGACCTCGCGCTGCACCCCGACGGGCGGCACCTCTACGCGGCCAACGAACGCTCCGGCGACATCACCTGGTTCGCCCTCGACCCGCGGACCGGCGTGCCCGAGCGGGCCGGCTCGGTACCGGCACCGGCCGCCTCCTGCGTGGTCTTCGCCTGACCCGGCCGACCGCTCACCCCTGGGGGAAGCGCCCGCCGAAGTACACCTGGGTCTCGACCAGTCGTCCGTCGCGCACCGTCATCACCTCGACGTTGCGGTGGCGTTCGCCGGTCGTCAGCTCGTAGGCGTAGCGGACGAAGACCTGGTCGTCGTCGAACGGGACCGCGTCGAGGAGCTCTTGGGAGCGGAAGCGGTGCGCGGTCGGGAAGCAGACGTCCAGGAACGCGGCCCGGTCGAGGTGGTCGTCCTGCGGGCTGGTGAAGACGAACTCCTCGGCGAGCAGCCGCTCCATGGCCGGCCGGTCCTGGGCCCGGTAGGCGGCGAAACAGGCCCGGACGACGTCCTCGGGCACGGCGGTGTCGGACACGGCGTTCCTCCTGCTGGGCGGGGCGTGGTCGGGCGGGGCACCCGACGGTAGACGATGCGCACGGGTCGGACCCCTCGGCCGGGTGGGCGGGCGCGGGAGAACAGCGGGCGGCGGGGGAGTCGGGCGCAACGCGGAGGGCCGCCCCGGCGCGCTCGGCGCGGGACGGCCCTCGGTGAACGGGTTTCGCGGAGTCCTACCGGGCGGCCGCCCCCAGGCCCTGGCCCGGCAGCGTGATCCCCATCGCCGCCGCGTAGTTCGACAGCACCAGCCGGCCCACCGCGCCGTACGCGCCGAGCGCCTCGGCCGAGGCGCAGCCCGCCTCCGCCGCGGCCGCCCCCAGAAGGCCGTCGGCGAGTTCGGGGCCGATCAGGTACGGGGCCAGTGCCAACTGCTGCGCGCCGGCCGTGCGCAGCTGGTCGGCGGTGCGGGCGATGGCGCCCTCCTCGTCCAGGCCGGCGGCCAGCACCGGCACGGCCAGCCGGGCGGAGAGCAGCATGCCGGTGATGCCGGCGGCCTGCACCGCCTCCTCGCCGCCGACGGTGGCGAGGATGATGCCGTCCGCGGCGGTCGCGACGGTGAACAGCCGGGCCCGGTCCGCGCGGGCCAACCCGGCCTCGGACAGCCGGACGTGCAGCGCCTCGGCCAGCAGCGGGTGCGGGCCCAGGACGTCGGTCAGTTCGGCCCCGGACGCGCTGTTCATGATGGCCTGGCGTATCCGGCGCAGCAGCGCGCTGTCCGGGCCGGCGAGCAGCGGGACGACGACCGCGGCGGGGCCGGGGTCGGACTGTCCGGTCTCGGCCGCCCGCGCCTGCTGTTCGGCGGCGGCCTGCGCCAACACCGCCTCCAGGGACGGGAACTCGTCGTCCCCGCCGTCGACGTAGCCGATCCGCGCGTCGAGGCCGGGCAGTTCGGAGCGGGCGATGCTGGAGACCTCCTCCGCCAGGCCGCGCGCGGCGGTGGAGGGGGTGCCGGGCACGGCGAGCACCAGGGCGGGTGCGCCCTCGGGTGCGGCGAGCGGCTCCGGCTTGCGGTGGCGGCCGGAGGGCCGGTTGCGCGGCGTTCGTACAGGCAGGCCGGGTGCGCCTCCCGGGCTCGGGGAGTCGATATCGATACGGGGCGAGCCAGGTGCGGGCCCAGTGGGGGAACTCATGGCGCCGCATGCTAACGCCTCGGCATGCCCGGCCGCGGAGGGAGGGTTCCGTCGCGAGGTATCCGTCCCGTTTTATCCCGCGCGTCGTGGCGACGGGCCCGTCACATGCCCTGTGATCTGCAACAACTTCCCATCGACGGGCAGTGCCAGGCGGTCCGCGGCGAGCGCCGCGGCGAGCGCCAGCGCCCCGTCCAGCGGGCTGCCGGCGGCCGGTTCGAGGCGGGCTCCGGGCAGCCGTTCGGCGAGCGCCTCATGGAGCGGGGACAGCAGCGGGGTGCCCAGGTGCAGCAGCCCGCCGGTGAGCGCGACCGTGGCGTCCGGGCCGGGCGGGCAGACCGCGGCCGCGGCGTCGGCGATGTGGCGCGCGGCGTCGGCCAGGATGCCGGCGGCGACCGCGTCCCCGGCGGCGCAGCGCGCCACCTCGGGGGCGAACGAGGCCAGTACGGCGGGTCGGTCGGGGCGCGGGTAGAGCGCGCCGGGCAGCCCGCCGACCGGCCCGAACTCGGCCCGCGCGCGGGCCAGCAGCGCCGGTGAGCCGCCGGGCCGCCCGTCGTGCGCGCGCATCGCGGCCTCCAGCCCGGCCCGCCCGATCCAGGCGCCGCCGCCGCAGTCGCCCAGCAGATGGCCCCAGCCGTCGGCCCGGCGCCAACCGCCGGCCGGCGTCAGGTCGGTGCCCAGCGCGACCAGGCCGGTGCCCGCGGCGACCACCGCACCGGGCCGCTGGCCGAGCGCCCCGACATAGGCGGTCACCGCGTCCGTGGCGAGCGCGAGGCGGCGGACCCCGAAGGCGGCGGCGAGGGCGTCGGGCAGCCGGGCGCGCAGCTCGTCGCCGAGGATGCCCATCCCGGCGGCGCCGACGCACACCGCGCCGAACCGGTCCGCGCCCACCTCGCGCGCCAACTCCTCGCCGGCCGGCAGGAGTTGGTCCAACAGATGGTCGGCGTCGATGCCCGCCGGTCCGGTGCGGACCGGCTCGCGGGAGGTGATCGTCGCCGCCGGCCGGGCCCCGTCGGCGCCGGCGCGGGCCACCGCGATCCGCAGCCCCGAGCCGCCCGAGTCCACCCCGAGGACGAACGTTTCGGCCGCCGGGTCAGGGGACTCAGCCGAGTCCACGGGCGTCCTGCTTGAGGGCGGTGTCGACGGTCAGCGCGGTGGCCACCACCAGGCTCAACAGCGGGTCGGGCAGCGGCCGGTGGATCTGCAGCACGTAGTTGTCCGCGGTGGTGAACATCGTCTTGGCCAGGCCCTCCCAGGTCTTGGTGATCCGGGCGACCTCGGTGTCGGTGTGGTCGACGATGGCGAAGTTCCAGGCCCGCCAGTTCTCCGCCTTGATGGCGCCGACCTGTTGGCCGTTGACCAGCATCGCGAAGTTGATCTTCCCGATGGCGTTCTGCTGGACGATCTCGCCGACCGGCTGGCCGTCCGGACGCGCCACCAGCACCTTGGACTTGATCAGCTTCGCGGGCCGGGTCAGCGTCAACTGCGGCTGCCCGTAGGCGTCCCGGATCTCCAGCCGGTGGGTCATGTACTGGTCCAGGCTGGAGACCACCCGGAGCATCTTCTTCGCGGTGCTCTGGCCGATCTCCACGACCGAGCCGAGGGTGTTGCCGTGCTGGTCGTAGACCGCGTACTCGTTGCTCACCTCGATGAGCTTGGCCTTCTGGTTGACCACCAGCACCGGCTCGGTGAACAGGCTGCCGCCGCCCGCCCCGGTCGGCGCCACCCCGGCCTGCTGCTGCACCTGGTGCTGGATGCCGGCCTGCTGGCGCGCCTGATGGAGCGCGTCCGCGCCGTACGGGCCGGGCTGGCCGTGGGGGGCGCCGCCGGGCTGCTGGCCGTACGGGGCCTGGGCCGGGGCGGGTTGCTGCTGCGGCGGGTACTGCTGGGGCATCTGTGCCTGCGGGCCCGGTTGGGGCGCCTGCTGCTGGGGCATCTGCTGCGCCGGCTGCGGCTGGCCCGGCTGCCCGGCCTGCTCCTGGGAGTGCGCCTGTTGGCCGGGGTGGGTGTGCGCGGTCCACTGGGAGCCGTCCCACCAGCGGAGTTGGTGGGGAGTGCCCTGCGGGTCGGCGTACCAACCCGCAGGGATGTTCGTCTGCGTCATGCCGGGAACACTATCGCCCGGCTCCGGACGCCGGTCCGGCTCAGGGCAGTCGCCAGTCCACCGGCTGGGCGCCCTGCCGGACGAGGAGGTCGTTGACGCGACTGAACGGCCGCGACCCGAAGAAGCCGCGGTCGGCGGACATGGGGGAGGGGTGCGCGGACTCGACGGACGGCAGATCACCCAGCAGCGGCCGAAGGTTGCGCGCATCGCGCCCCCACAGCACCGCCACCAGCGGGCCGCCGCGCGCCACCAGGGCGCGGATGGCCTGCTCGGTGACCTGCTCCCAGCCCTTGCCGCGGTGGGCCGCGGGTTTGCGCGGCGCGGTGGTCAGCGCTCTGTTCAGCAGCAGCACGCCCTGCTGGGTCCACGGCGTGAGGTCGCCGTTGGACGGTCGGGGCAGCCCGAGGTCGGAGTGCATCTCGCGGAAGATGTTCTCCAGGCTTCCGGGCAGCGGACGGACGTCCGGCGCCACGGAGAAGCTCAGCCCGACCGCGTGCCCCGGTGTGGGGTAGGGGTCCTGACCGACGATGAGCACCCGCACCTCATCGAAGGGTTGTTGGAAGGCCCGCAGGACGTTGTTGCCGGCCGGGAGGTAGGTCCGGCCGGCGGCGATCTCCGCCCGCAGGAAGTCGCCCATCGCGGCGATCTGTCCGGCGACCGGCTCAAGTGCCTTGGCCCAGCCTGGTTCGACGATGTCTTGGAGAGGTCGTGCAGCCACGGGATCACCCTACTGGCCGACGCGCCTCTCCCCTCAATTCCCGGCCACCGGCGCCTCATGCCACCGCCGCCGCCCGTACGCAGAGCACGTCCGGCAGGTGGCCGGCGAGCTGCTGCCAGCTCTCGCCGTCGTCGGCGCTGGCGTAGACCTCGCCGTTGCGGTTGCCGAAGTACACCCCTGCGGGGTCGGCGTCGTCAACGGAGAGGGCGTCCCGCAGCACCGTGCCGTAGTGGTCCTCCTCGGGCAGCCCGGCGGACAGCGGCTCCCAGCTCGCGCCGGCGTCGGCGGTGCGGAAGACCCGGCAGCGGTGCTCGGCCGGCACCCGGTCGATGTCGGCGGTGATCGGGAAGAGGTAGGCGACCTCGCCTCTTCGGGGGTGTGCGGCCACCGCGAAGCCGAAGTCCGAGGGCAGGCCGCCACCGATGTCCGTCCAGCTCGCCCCGGAGTCGTCCGAGCGGTAGACGCCCCAGTGGTTCTGGAGGTAGAGCCGGTCGCGGTCGACCGGGTCCTGCGCGATCTTGTGCACGCACTGGCCGAACTCGGGGTGCTGGTCGGGCAGGAAGACCGCCTTGACGCCCTTGTTGGACGGGGCCCAACTGGCGCCGCCGTCGTGGGTGCGGAACACCCCGGCGGCGGAGACCGCGACCGTCACCGTGGCGGCGTCCCGCGGATCGGTGACCACGGTGTGCACGGCCAACCCGCCGCCGCCCGGCACCCACTTCTCCCGGCTGGGGTGCTCCCACAGCGCGCGGACCAGCTCGAAGGTCTCGCCGCGGTCCTCGGAGCGGAACAGGCCGCCGGGCTCGGTGCCGGCGTAGACCACCTCGGGCGCCGCCGGGCCCGCGGGGTGCAGCTGCCACACCCGCTCCAGCGAAGTCCCGGTGTCCTTCGGGTATGTGACGGGTGGACGGGTGGGCTCGTGCCAGGTCTCGCCCAGGTCGTCGGAGTGGAAGACCGACGGGCCCCAGTGCGCGCTGTCGGCGCCGGCCAGCAGCCGGGGCCGGGCACCGCGGGTGTCGATCGCGAGGGAGTACACCGCCTGCGCGGGGAAGTGCGCTCCGCTCAACTGCCATGTGCCGCGCCGTCGACGGCCGATGAACAACCCTTTGCGGGTGCCCACCGCGAGGAGTACGTCTGTCATGCCGGAACACCTCCGGGACGCCGTTGTCTCAGATGCCGTCAGTGTGCACCCGACCACTGACAACGGCGGTCCCGAACGGTGTCGACGCAGGTCAGACGGCCCGGTGGTACTGCGGCGGCACGTGCACCGCGGCGCCGAGCTCGCGGGCGGCGTGCTGGGCGAAGCTGGGCGAGCGCAGCAGCTCGCGGCCGAGCAGCACCGCGTCGGCCTGGCCGTCCGTGACGATCTTCTCGGCCTGCTGGGCCTCGGTGATCAGGCCGACGGCGCCCACCGGGAGCCCGGCCTCCTTCTTGACCCGCTCCGCGAACGGCACCTGGTAGCCGGGCCCCACCGCGATCCGCGCGTCCGGGGCGTTGCCGCCCGAGGAGGTGTCCAGCAGGTCGACGCCGTGCTCCTTGAGGTCGCGGGCGAACCGGACGGTGTCGTCGGCGGTCCAGCCCTCGCGGTCGTCGCCGTCGTCCTCGCTGAGCCAGTCGGTCGCCGAGATCCGGAAGAACAGCGGGAGTTCGTCGGGCCAGGCCGCCCGCACGGCGTCCACGATCTCCAGCGCCAGCCGGGTGCGGTTCTCGTAGGAGCCGCCGTAGGCGTCGGTGCGGCGGTTGGTGAACGGGGAGAGGAACTCGTTGATCAGGTAGCCGTGCGCACCGTGGATCTCGACGACCTGGAAGCCGGCGTCCAGCGCCCGGCGCGTGGTCGCCGCGAACTCCTCGACGATCGTGGCGAGCTGCTCCGTGGACAGCTCGGCGGGGGCGGTGTGGCCGTCGTCGAACGCCAGCGGGCTCGGGGCGACCGGCTGCCACCCGTACCCCTCGCCGGGCCGGATCGGGGCGCCGCGGTCCACCCAGGGGCGCTCGGTGGACGCCTTGCGGCCGGCGTGCGCGATCTGGATGCCGGGGACGCTGTTCTGGGCCTTGAGCGCGTCGGTGATCCGGCGGAACGCGGCGGTCTGGGTGTCGTTCCACAGCCCGAGGTCGTAGGGGCTGATCCGGCCCTCGGGGCTGACCGCGGTCGCCTCCGCCAGGATCAGGCCGGTGCCGCCCGCCGCCCGGGCCACCAGGTGCTGGAAGTGCCAGTCACCGGGGGCGCCCTGCTCCGGTCCTTCGGGGGCCGCCGAGTACTGGCACATCGGCGCCATCCAGAGGCGGTTCGGGATGGTCAGCGCGCGGAGGTTGAGGGGCTCGAAGAGTGCGCTCACGGCAGGCTCCTGTACCTGGACGACGGAACGGCGGGGCGGGGCCCGACCGAGCCCCTGCTCATACGATAGGCGTCGTACTACGGCAGATGTCAAACTACGACGGCCCTCGTACAATGGCTTGGCAAAGGCCGCCGCCAGCGGGGAACGCCGCGGGCGGGTGCGCCACAGCCCACTCGATCCGCAGGTCAGGAGCGGTCATGTCGCCCGAAACACCCGCCGCCGGGGCCGCCTCGGGCGCCCGGTCACTGCCCCATCCGTCCCGCGAGGACATCCGGCTCGCCCAGGTGCTGCACGCGCTCGCCGATCCCATGCGGCTGCGCATCGTCTGCGTGCTGGCCGCCGCCGACGACGAGTTGAACTGCGCGGACATCGAGCTCCCGGTGAGCAAGTCGACCTGTACGCACCACTACCGGGTGCTCCGCGAGCACGGCGTGATCCAGCAGGTCTACCGCGGCACCGCCAAGATGAACGGCCTGCGCCGGGACGACCTCGACACGCTCTTCCCCGGCCTGATCGACGGCGTCCTGCGCGCGGCCGGCCTCCAGGACCACCGCCTCAAGGAAGCGCGCTGAAGGGAAGAGCGCTGAGGCGAAGCGCGCCGAACGGGCCCGCGGTCGCCCCGGCTCAGCGCCCCACCATCGTCGACCGCGCCGCCCGCAACAGCCCGTCCCAGTCGGCCAGCTTGACCGTGCCGCGCCCCAGCCCGCGCCCCCGCTCGGCCTCCGCCGCCTCGATCGCCAACCAGCCGCGCCAGGGCACCGGCCGCGCCCCGGCCCGCTCCAGCGCCGCCACCGGATCCGCCGCCACCGGACGCCGCGCCAGTGCCGCCGCGTCCGCCAGCAGCGAGGTCGCGGTCTCCTTGGCGCACGGCCGGTTGGTGCCGATCACCCCCGTGGGGCCGCGCTTGATCCACCCCGCCACGTAGACGCCCGGATCCGGCGCCCCGTCCCGCAGGACCCGCCCGCCCGCGTGCGGCACCGTCCCGGTCGCCTCGTCGAACGGCAGCCCCGGCTGCGGCAGCCCCCGGTAGCCCACCGACCGCAGCACCAACTGCCCCGCGATCTCCTCGTGTTCGCCGGTCCCCTTGACCCCGCCCCGCCCGTCGGGCGCGGTCCGCTCGAACCGCACCGCCCGCACCCCGGTCGCCGGGTCGCCGAGGACCTCCACCGGCCGCAGGAAGAACCGCAGATGGATCCGGCGCGCCCGCCCGGTCCCCGCCGCCCGCTCCACCGGCCGCTCGGCCCAGTCGCGCAGCACCTCCACGTTGCGCCGCGCCGGGGCCGGCAGCGCACCGGGGTCCCGGTAGCCCGGGTCCAGCGCCAACTCCTCGGGCCTGACCACCACTTGGGTACCGGGCAAGGCCCCCAGCTCCCGCAGCTCCTTGGTGGTGAACTTGGCCTGCGACGGCCCCCGCCGCCCCACCATCCACACGTCCTCGACCGAGCTGTCGGCCAGCGCCTTGAGCGCCTCCTGCGGCATGTCGGTCGCGGCCAGCTCGGCGGCGCCCCGGGACAACATCCGTGCCACGTCCACCGCGACGTTCCCCACCCCGATCACCACCGCCGAACGCGCCGTCAGGCGGAAGCCGTCGGCCTCCGCGTCCGGGTGCGCGCTGTACCAGGCGACGAAGTCGGTGGCCGGATGGCTGCCGGGCAACTCCTCCCCGGGGACGTTCAGATGTCGGTCCGTGGCGGCGCCCACGCAGAACACCACCGCGTGGAACATCTCCCGGAGCTGCGCGAGCCCGACCCCGCCCCCGCCCACCTCCACATTGCCCAGGAAGTGCACCCGGGGGTGCTCCAACACCGTCCGCAGGTTGTTCTGCAGCGACTTGATCTTCTCGTGGTCGGGCGCCACGCCGTACCGCACCAGCCCGTACGGACACGGCAGCCGGTCGAGGACGTAGACGTCGAGGTCCGGGACGGACTCCTGTCCGACCAGGGTCTGGGCGGTGTAGACACCGCTCGGTCCGGAACCGATCACAGCGACACGAAGCACGGGTGGCCCCTTCCGCGGAGTACCCCCAGGATCGCACCCGGGAGCCTGCGGCGGGAGAGCTGCGCTATCGGGGTTGCTCCCGGTCGGATGAGCGTGCCGCGCCCGTTGGCCGGGTGAGCTGGGGGCTAGGTTTTTGGTTGTGTCGGAAAGTGAGTTTTATACCGATAACCACCGATATAAAGCGCAAGGCGGGGCATCGGAGTGGCCCGACTGGGAGCTTCAGGCGCACGGTTCGGCCGCGTCCGAACTCGGCCCCTGGTTCAGCGCTCGCCTGACCTTCCCCCACGGCGCCCGGATCGACGTCCTGGTGACCGCCACCGGTGACCACCTCACCGTCGAGGACGTCCGCGCCGACCCGCCCCTGACACTGGACGACCTGGCCGCCCTCGCCCACTGGATCGAGGGCCCGCTCGACGACGCCTGCCGCGCCGCCACCGGCCGCCCGCCGAAGTCCGCGCCCGCCCCCGAGGCGCCCGCCGCGCCGGAAGGCGGCGAAGACCCCGTCCGCCCCCGGGAGGCCCACCCGCACCCGCCACCACCGGCGGGCGAGGTCGTCCACGGCGAAGGTGCTCTCTGCGGTACGGGCGCCGGCACGGAACCGCGGGCCGGCGCGGCGGACGGGGCGCCAGGCGGGGCGGCGAGCGGCGCGACGGTCGAGCCGGCCGCCGACGAGCCGTCCGGGACGGCAACTGCCGCCGACGGCAGCTCAGAAGCGGACGCCACCCCGGACCGGGAACCGGACGCCGCGGCCCGCTCCACCGTCCTCGTGCGCTCGCGCGCCGGCGAACGGCGCAAGCTCGCGGCGGCCGCCTACCGCGCGGCCCAACAGGAAGGCCAGGACCCCGTCCTCGCCGTCATGAACGCCACCGGCCGGAACCGCCGCCGCGCGCTACGCCTGATCGCCGGCGCCCGCGACGCCGGACTGCTGACACCGCGCCACAACAAGCGCTAGGCGCCGCGGCAACGGGCCCTGGATTTCCGCCCGTTCGCACCACCGCACCACCGCATCGCGGACCGGCACGGATTCGCCCGGACCGCCCCGTGCTACACGTCGGGGTGCCCCCGCGTCGTCGACCCCTCGGGGGGCCGTTCGCCCGGTGGCACGCCCATCTCCCAGTCCAGTCCGTACCGTTGGAACAGCTCGGCGCGCAGCCGGATCCGCGGCATCTGCGCCCCCGGGAGCAGCATCGGCACCACCGAACCCATCAACAACGCCCGCAGCATCGGGTAGTCGACATCCGGATCCGCCGACCCGTAGGCCACCACCGTCTCGCGCAGCAACTGGGCCAGCCGCTGCTGCTCGGGGCACTGGATGAAGCCCGAGGCGGTCAGGATTCCGGCCATGTGCGTCCGCATCAGCAGCGGTTCGTCGTGTGCCAGCCCCAGGATCGCGTCGATGGCCCGGGCCAACAGCTCCCGCCCGGCGTCCGGCCCGGTCGGCAGTGGTGCGCGCCCCAGCGCGGCCTGGAGGGTGCGGTGCATCAGCCGGTGCACGGCCGACTGCAGCAACTGGTGCTTGCTGGGGAAGTAGTACGAGATCAGACCACGGGCCGCCCCCGCGCGCTGCGCGATGTCGCCGAGCGTGGTCGCGTCGTAACCCCGCTCCCTTACCAGCTCGACCGTCGCCTGCAACAGACGCTCGCGGGAGCGCCGTCGCAATTCTTCATTGACCGATGCGCTGCGGGGGGACATGCTGTAACTCCTGCGTTGACTGGCTGAGAGCCAGTATACTCAGCACAGGTCGGAACCCGCGCCCGTAGGGGCGGGGGAGCCGGCTGAGCTGCCTGATTCGGGCGATGCGGGGGATCGTCCGAATCGGGAAGCGTGAGGGCCGGAACGGCCGTCGTGCACTGCGTGGTTGGCAGTTGCGCGGCGGGCGTTCCGGCCCTTTGTGGTGGCGCGGCGGGTCAGGCCAGGGCGCGTTGGGCGGGGGCGGCGACCTCGGGGTCGTCGAGGTGCCAGTGCAGGTCGCGGACGTCCGGCTCCAGGGAGAGGCGGGCGATGACCTGTTCCAGGGCCTGGGCGAGGTCGCCGGAGACGGCGGCGGTGGCGCGGATGCCGGTGGTGTCCTCGGCGTCGCGGCTGGCCCGCAGGCTGATGGGGGTCAGGCCGGAGGCGCTGAGCGCCTGGAGCAGCAGGGCGCGGATGTGCGTCTCGGCCTTGCGCTCGCAGACCACGTGCACGGTGGCGTGCACCGCCTCGTCGGGGTCGGACCCGGAGGCCGGCGCCCGGTCCAGCAGTCGGCCGGCCGGGCGCAGGACGAGGTGGACGCCGAGGACGGCGAGGGTGCCGATGGCGGCCAGTTCGAGCCGTCCGGAGGCGGCCAGTACGCCGACCGCGGCGGAGCACCACAGGGTGGCGGCGGTGTTCAGCCCGCGGACCCCCGCGCCGTTGCGGAGGATCACGCCGCCGCCGAGGAAGCCGATGCCGGAGACGACGTACGAGGCGACCCGGGTCGGGCTGCCGGAGTCGCCGACGGCCGTGCTGTAGAGGACGAAGAGGGTGGCGCCGGCGGCGACCAGCGCGTTGGTGCGCAGCCCCGCCATGCGGGCCCGCCACTGGCGCTCGACGCCGATGAGCGCTCCGCAGGCCACGCCGGCGGCGAGCCGGATCATGAAGTCGACGAGGGACAGGGTGTGCATGGCAGCGCCTCCTTCGGGGCTGGTGGGGTGTGGCGGGCAGGGGTGACGGGCGGCCGAACGGTCAGTGGCCGAGGGCCACTTCGACGACCTTGATGACGACCAGGACCATCGCGACCAGCAGATAGGTCCGCAGCGCGGTCAGGCCGACCTTGTGGCCGGTGGAGAGGACCGGCTTGGGCAGGGTCTCCAGCGGCGGCATCCGCCAGTCGTCGCGGCCGGTGCGGTCCACCGGCCGGCCGCCGAACGCCCAGCCCTTGCGGCGGCGCCGCAGTTCCGCGTACCCCAGCGCCAGCACCCCAGCCGCGCCGCAGCCGGCCATGATGCCGAGGATGGTGGAGGCGCCGATGTCCGGGAAGAGCACGGCGGCGGTGAGGATGACCGAGAGGGTGACCAGGACGCCGACGACGGCGGCCGTGAAGGCGTTGGTGCGGCGGCCGTTGACCCACGGGCCGAGCACCGTGCGGTCGTTGCACAGCAGGAGCAGGAAGACCGACGCGGACGGCAGCAGCACCCCGGCCAGCGTCTGCACGCCCTCGGTGAGCAGGCCGAGCGGGGAGCCGGGGATCAGCACGATCGCGGCGGCCGCGGCGACCAGGCCGGCGTAGACGGCGTAGAAGCCCTTGGCGCCGCCGATGCCGCGGTGCAGCGAGTGCTTGATGCCGAAGACGTCGCCGATGGCGTAGGCGGTGGACAGGGAGACGGCGAAGGCGCCGATGATCGAGGCGTCGAGCAGGGCGATGGCGAAGAGGACCCCGGCCAGCTTGCCGGCGTGCGCGGCCAGGCCGTGCGCGATGCCGGCGGTGTCGGTGAACGCGCCGACGCCGTGGGTGCCGGCGAAGGCGGCGGCCGTGCACCCCATCAGGGCGGCGGCGCCGATCACCACGATGGCGATGCCGATCCACAGGTCGGCCTTCTCGTACGACATGAAGCGCGGGGTGATGCGCTTGTCGATGACGTAGGACTGCTGGAAGAAGAGCTGCCAGGGGGCGACGGTGGTGCCGACGATGCCGATGATCAGCAGCATCACGGTGGACAACTGGCCGGGGCCGCCGGGGAGATGGGGGACGACGAAGTCGTGGGCCATCTGTCCGGTGGACGGGTGGACCATGAAGTAGAGCGGGACGAGCAGCAGCGAGGCCGCGCACAGCCCGATGGCGATCCGCTCGAACCGCCGGAACGATCCGGTGAAGGCGGAGGCGATGATCACGGCGGCGGCCAGTACCACCGCGCCGACCTTCGGCAGGCCCAGGTAGCCGGCGGCCAGCGTGATGCCGATGAACTCCGTGACCAGGGTGAGGGCGTTGAGGAGGAAGAGGTCGATGACCGAGAACGCGCCCCAGAACTTCCCGAACCGCTCCAGGATCAGTCGGGCGTGCCCGACGCCGGTGACGGCACCGAGCCGGAGCACCATCTCCTGGTTCACGTAGAGCACCGGCACCAACAGGAGCAGGGTCCACAGCAGATGCGTGCCGTAGTTCTGGCCGGCCTGGCCGTACGTGGCGAAGGCGCCGGCGTCGTTGTCGCCGACCATCACGATCAGACCCGGGCCGACGATCGCCAACAGCGTCTTGAGCTTGGCGGACAGGCCCCGGCGCGGGGCGGTGTCGTCGTGCCGGATGGTGCCGAGCGCACCCCGGATGTCGCCGAGGTGTGCCTCATCGAGGACGGCGGTGGGCGGCGCCGTCGGGGGCGCGGCGGGGGCCGTGGGGCGGATGGTGGTCTCGGTCATGGCTACCTCCCAAGTCCCCCTTGAGGGGGCGGAGTTGGGGGCACGCTGCAGCCATCCTCCCTGCGCGGGCACGCAGCACGACCTCCCGTGCCGGCGGCGGGCCGTACGGGGCGTGATGCGGCGGGAGGCCGCGCAGGGAAGGTGGTTACCGCGTGCCGGAAGAATGCGAGGGCAGGCGGAGCAGGGGCCGATGATGGCCCGGACTACTGCATTCCATGTCTCTCGCCTCCTTCCGGTCGGGGCGCCTGGGTGCGCCGTCGTCGATCCGGTAAGGAGCGGACCAGTCGCCGTCGACTGGTTCACCCCCACTCGTCAGAGCTTTGGCACGTCACGGCGTAGCCCCGTGCGGGGCAGCCACCTGGGGTCACCCCTTGGGCCGGGGAGACCTGTCCTGATCCGGAGCGTCTCTCGACGGGTGGGATCAGTGGCCTGTGTCCGTGACGACGCCTCACCGAACGAGGTGACCGCTGTCAAAACCTCTAGGAGCTTAGACCTGCCGGCGGAGGTACTTGCGCGAATGTGCAAGCTTTTGACCGACTCTTAACCAAGCGGCCACCTTTGAACTCCGCCGCCCCGGTCGAGCCGCTGGACACCGCCCGGCTCCCGGGTGAGCATGATCCGCATGTCCGAGCACCTCCAGCCCGACGAGGCGGGCGACCGCGGCACCCCGACCGAGTGACTGGACCTCATCGAGGCGCTGTTGGCGCCCGCGATGGCGGGGCTGGACGAGGCCGGGCGGCGGCTGCGGCCGGCCTGGCGACGGGTCACCCGCGGCGAACCCCGCTGGCCGTCGACGCTGGCGGTGCTGGTGGCGGTGGTGCTCCAGTGGCGGCTGCCGGAGCGGCTGGCGATCCATCCGGGGTGGCTGTTGCCGGGGCTGGAGACGGTGCTGCTGCTCGTTCTGGTGGCGGCCGACCCGGTCCGCATCGAGCGGGTCTCCCGGCTCTACCGGTGGGCGGGTCTGGCGTTGATCGCGCTGATCAGCGCGGCGAACGCCTGGTCCGCGGTGCACCTGGTGATCGGTCTGGTGCGCGGCACGGAGGGCGAGGACGCCGCGGCGCTGCTGGCCACCGGCGGCGCCATCTGGGTCACCAACGTCCTTGCCTTCGCGCTCTGGTACTGGGAGTGGGACCGCGGCGGGCCGGTCGCCCGGGCCCACGCGGTGCGCCGCTACCCCGACTTCCTCTTCCCGCAGATGGCGACGCCGGCGCTGGCCCCGGAGCACTGGGAGCCGCGGTTCGCCGACTACCTGTACCTGTCCTTCACCAACGCCACCGCGTTCAGTCCGACCGACGTGATGCCGCTCACCCGTTGGGCGAAGCTGCTGATGCTGTTGCAGTCGGCGGTCTCGCTGCTGACCGTCGTGCTCGTGGTGGCCCGCGCGGTGAACATCCTCAAGTGACGTGCCGTCAGGCGCCGTTGGCCGCGAAAAACCCGCGGCCCGGTGTGTGAAGGTCGCGTTGCGAGGGTATGGCGACGTCATGACGGGGCGATGAGACCGCCATGAGAAGTCGATGAACATGTGCGTGAAGAGGCAAACGTTTGGCGAAGCCTTGACCGCGCGGGCCGTGACCAATCGATGACGCGTCTCTGGCCTGCGGTTTTGTTCCGCGGCGTCGAAGATCCCGAAAACAATCTCCGCCCGGAGTCAATTCTTTCCCACGTCATGGTTAGACTCCGCGGTCGGTTTCCCGGTGCGGCCTGCCCAAGTGACCCGTCGCGACTTTCACAACGTGTTCGAATGCTGGATTGGGGTGCACGACGGGCGAACCCGTGCCTGGTCAGCGGCATCTGTAGGGGCGAATGTCCGAGGGTCTCCACCCACCGGCACCGAACAAAGGCATATCGATGTCGTCGCCCCTTCTCGAATCGTCCTTCGAGCCGTCAGAGCCCGCGGTGGTGCGGGCCGTATACCGCACCGCCGGCACCCCGGCCCCGCGGACCCTGCTCGACGTGCTCGACGCCACCGCCGCCGCGCACCCCCAGGCGCTCGCCCTGGACACCGGCGCCGAGGCGATCACCTACCACGACCTGTGTAGCGAGATCGAACGACGCGCGCGACAGCTCCGGCAGCAAGGGATCGGCCCCGGGGACCGGGTCGGCGTCCGCGTGCCGTCCGGAACCGCCGAGCTGTACCTCTCGATCCTCGCCGTCCTGCGCAGCGGCGCCGCATACGTACCGGTCGACGCCGACGACCCCGACGAGCGGGCCGCCACCGTCTTCCGGGAGGCCGCCGTCTGCGCCGTCCTCGGCCCGGACGCCCCGCCGCTCGGACTGGCCAGGCCCGCCGGGGCGCAGCGCCTCCCGGCCCCCCAGGACGACGCCTGGATCATCTTCACTTCGGGTTCGACCGGCGCGCCCAAGGGCGTCGCGGTCAGCCACCGTTCCGCCGCCGCGTTCGTCGACGCCGAGGCCGGCCTCTTCTGCCAGGACCGGCCGCTGGGCCCCGGCGACCGGGTGCTGGCCGGGCTGTCCGTCGCCTTCGACGCCTCCTGCGAGGAGATGTGGCTGGCCTGGCGGAACGGTGCCTGCCTGGTCCCCGCCCCCCGCTCGCTGGTCCGGGCCGGACACGAGCTCGGCCCGTGGCTGGTCGAGCGCGGCATCACCGTGGTCTCCACCGTCCCCACCCTCGCCGCGCTCTGGCCGGACGAGTCGATGCACCGGGTCCGCCTGCTGATCGTGGGCGGCGAGTCCTGCCCCGCCGGGCTCGTCGACCGCTTCGCCGGCCCCGGCCGCGAGATGTGGAACACCTACGGCCCCACCGAGGCCACCGTCGTCGCCTGCGCCGCCCGCCTCCAGCCGGGCCAACCGGTCCGCATCGGCCTGCCGTTGGAAGGCTGGCAACTCGCCGTCGTCGACCGCGAGGGCCGGCCGGTGTCCTACGGCGAGGAGGGCGAGCTGATCATCGGCGGTGTCGGCAACGCCCGCTACCTCGACCCCGCCAAGGACGCCGAACGGTACGTCCCCGACGACGTCCTGCAGACCGACCGCGCCTACCGCACCGGCGACCTCGTGCGCGCCGAGCCCGAGGGCCTGCTCTTCGTCGGCCGCGCCGACGACCAGATCAAACTCGGCGGCCGCCGGATCGAACTGGGCGAGATCGACGCCGCGTTGGGTGCCCTGCCCGGCGTCCGCGGTGCCGCCGCGGCCGTCCAGACCACCCCGGCCGGCACCCAGGTCCTGGTCGGCTACGTCGTCCCCGAGCAGCGCACCGGCGACGGCTCCAGCTTCCAGCAGGACAAGGCCCGCGCGCTGCTCAAGGAGAGACTGCCGGCACAACTGGTGCCCGTCCTGGCCGAGGTCGAGAGCCTGCCCACCCGCACCTCCGGCAAGGTCGACCGCAAGGCGCTGCCCTGGCCGCTGCCGTCCACCCCGGCTGACAACGACCCCGGAGGCCCGGCCCCGGCCCTGCACGGCACCGCCGCCCGCCTCGCCGGCGTCTGGGAGGAACTCCTCGGCGTCCGGCCCGGGTTGGACAGCGACTTCGTCTCCCTCGGCGGCACCAGCCTGGTCGCCGCCCGGATGGCGTCCCAGCTCCGCGCCCACCACCCCGGCGTCTCCGTCGCCGACCTCTACCGCCACCCGGTGCTCCGCGACATGGCCGAGCACCTCGACTCGCTCGGCGGTCCGGTCGACGAGGCGCGCCCGGTCCGCCCGGTCCCGCGCCGCGCCGCCGCCGTCCAACTCCTGGTCCAGACCGCCCTGTACGGCGTCGCCGGGTTGCGCGGACTGGTCGGCCTGGCGCTCGCCGACAACGTGCTCGGGCTGCTCGCGCCGCAGGCGTGGGCCCCGCACACCGCCTGGTGGCTGGTGATCGTGGGCTGGGTGGTGCTCTTCAGCGCCCCCATGCGCTGCGGGATCGGCGCGGTGGCCGCCCGGGCGCTGGCCGGCTCCATCAAGCCCGGCGCCTACCCGCGCGGCGGCGCCACCCACCTGCGGCTGTGGACCGCCGAACGCACCGTCGCCGCCTTCGGCGTCCCCTCCCTGCTCGGCACCCCCTGGGCCCGGCTCTACGCCCGCGCCCTGGGCTGCACCACCGGGCGCAACGTGGCCCTGCACACCATGCCGCCGGTCACCGGCCTCGCCGAACTCGGCGACGGGTGCAGCGTCGAGCCCGAGGCGGACATCTCCGGCTGGTGGCTGGACGGCGACACCCTGCACATCGGCGCGGTCCGCATCGGCGCCGGTGCCCGGGTCGCCCACCGCAGCATGCTGATGCCCGGCGCCGTCGTCGGCCGGGAGGCCGAACTCGCCGCCGGCGGTTGCCTGAGCGGCGAGATCCCCGACGGTG
Source organism: Streptomyces sp. NPDC090442 (assembly GCF_044769405.1). Classification (NCBI taxonomy): domain Bacteria; kingdom Bacillati; phylum Actinomycetota; class Actinomycetes; order Kitasatosporales; family Streptomycetaceae; genus Streptomyces; species Streptomyces sp. NPDC090442. Next base: position 18,621 of record NZ_JBIVXW010000063.1, on the reverse strand, counting down.
ACCGGTGGACCGGCTCCCCGGCCCGCCCGGCCGGCGCCGCCGAGCGGATCGCCGGCACCGCCTGGCCCGCGCCCCACTACCGGCGCTCCCGCCGCTGGACCGCCGCCTACGGGCTCACGCTCCTCGGCCTGCCGCTGCTCGCCCTGCTCACCGCCGTCCCCGCGCTGGTCGGCGTGTACTTCCTGGTCCGCAACAGCGGCACGCTGCCCACCGTGGCGGTCCGCCTGCTCGCCGCCGCCCCCGTCTTCGCGATCGTCACCACCCTCTGCTCGATCCTGGTGACCGCCGCGACGGTCCGGCTCCTCAGCCGCGGTCTCACCCCGGGGCTGCACCCGGCCAGCGGCGGCGTCGCCTGGCGCGCCTGGCTGATCACCCGCCTCCTCGACGGCGCCCGCGGCAGCCTCTTCCCGCTCTACGCCAGCCTCGGCACCCCGTACTGGCTGCGGCTGCTCGGCGCCAAGGTCGGCAAGCACGCCGAGATCTCCACCGTGCTGCCGCTGCCCTCCCTGCTGCACGTCGAGGACGGCGCCTTCCTCGCCGACGACACCCTGGTCGCCCCCTTCGAACTCCGCGGCGGCTGGCTGCGGTTGGGCCCCGTCCGGATCGGCCGCCGGGCCTTCGTCGGCAACTCCGGCATCGTCGACCCCGGTCACGACGTCGCCGACCACAGCCTGATCGGCGTGCTCTCCAACGCCCCCGCACAGGGCGAACCCGGCTCCTCCTGGCTCGGCCGGCCCGCGATGCCGCTGCCCCGGGTGGCGACCGAGGCCGACCCGGCGCGCACCTTCGCGCCGCCGCGCAAGCTGGTGCTGGCCCGGGCCGCCGTCGAACTGTGCCGGGTGCTGCCGCTGATGTGCGGAGTGGCGCTCGCCGAGGGCGTGTTCCTCACCGAACAGGACGCCTTCACCAACGGCGGCCTCGGCCTCGCCGCGCTGATCGGCGCCCCGCTGCTGCTGCTCTCCGGCCTCGTCGCGCTGCTCATCACCACCGCGGCGAAGTGGCTGCTGGTCGGCCGGTTCACGGTGAGCGAGCACCCGCTGTGGTCCTCGTTTGTCTGGCGCAACGAGCTCTACGACACCTTCGTCGAGTCGCTCGCCGTGCCGTCGATGGCCGGCGCGTTCACCGGCACCCCGGTCCTCAACTGGTGGCTGCGCACCCTCGGCGCCAAGATCGGCCGCGGGGTCTGGCTGGAGACCTACTGGCTGCCGGAGACCGACCTGATCACCGTCGCCGACGGCGCCAGCGTCAACCGCGGCTGCGTCCTGCAGACCCACCTCTTCCACGACCGGATCATGCGGCTGGACACCGTCCGTCTCGCCGAGGGCGCCTCGCTGGGCCCGCACGGCATCGTGCTCCCCGGCACCGACGTCGGCGCCCGCGCCTCGATCGCACCGTCCTCGCTGGTCATGCGCGGGGAGAGCGTCCCCGCCCACACCCGCTGGGCCGGCAACCCGATCGCCGGCGAACGCCCGACCCGTCCCGCCGCGGCCCGCGCGAAGGGGGGTGCGGCCGCGTGACCCGATGCAGTCGGCGCGCCCTCATCCGAGGCGCCGCCCTGCTGCCCCTCGCCGCGACGGTCGCGGACGGCCCCGGCGGACCGTTCGCCGACCGGTACTTCCCGCGCCACGGCACCTACGCCCACGACACCGTCTCCTACGACCTGCACCTGGCCTACCGCCCCGCCGACGGCGGTCTGGACGGGCGGGCCCGCATCGAGGCGGTGGCCAACCAGCCCCTGGACCGGGTGGAGTTGGACCTGTCCCGGCTCTCCGTACACAGCGCCCGGATCGACGGGACCCGGGTCCGCAGCCGCCAGCAGAACGGGAAGCTGTACCTGGAGACCCCGCGCTCGCTGCCCACCGGCACCCACTTCACCATGGACGTCGGCTACCGCGGCCGGCCCAAGCCGGTGCGCTCCCCGTTCGGCCCGATCGGCTGGGACCGCACCGGCGACCCGCACAACGGGACGATGGTCGCCTCCCAGCCACTGGGCGCCCCGTCGTGGTTCCCGTGCAACGACCGCCCCGACGACAAGGCGGCCTTCACCTTCCGGATCGGCGTCCCGCCCGGCCAGCACGCGCTCGCCAACGGCACCCTGCTCGAACGCCGGCGCAGCGGACGGCACGAGTGGTGGACCTACCACCACCCCGGCCCCATGGCCCCGTACCTCGCGGCGCTCTACACGGGCCGCTTCCGGCACGACAGCGACACCGTCCGGCCCGGCGCGGACCACCCGTCGATCGCCCTGCACAACTCCTACCCCACGTGGATGGCGGAGGAGGCGGCCCATGACCTGGCCCGCCAGCCGGAGATGCTCCGGGCGTTCAGCGCGCTCTTCGGCCGCTACCCGTTCGAGGCGTACGGCGCGGTGATCGTCGACGCCGAACTCGCCGCGCCGGTCGAGAACCAGACCCGGTCGGTGTTCGGCAGCAACCACATCGACGGTCAGCGCGGCTCGGAGACCCTGGTGGCGCACGAGATCGCCCACCAGTGGTTCGGCAATAGCGTCAGCCTGCGCGACTGGCGCGACATCTGGCTCAACGAGGGCTTCGCCACCTACGCGGAGTGGCTGTGGTCCGAGCACATCGGCGAGGACTCGGCCGACGAGATCGCCCACCACGAATGGCGTGCGCTGCGCGGCCGCCCCCAGGACCTGCGGATCGCCGACCCCGGCCAGCGCCGGATCTTCGACGACCGGATCTACGTCCGGGGCGCCTGCGCCCTGCACGCGCTCCGCCGGGCCGTGGGCGACCAGCGGTTCTTCGAGGTGCTCCGCGGCTGGCACGGCGCCCACCGCGGCGCCAGCGCCGGCACCGCGGCGTTCCTCGCGCACGCCGAACGCACCGCCGGCGGCCGGGCCCGCCCGCTGCTGCACTCCTGGCTCTACGAGAAGCCGCTGCCCACGCTGGCGACCTGACCGGGCACGCCCCCGGTGGCGGACGGCACCCCCGTCCGCCACCGGCACGGCGTCCTCAACCCCGGCGCCGCACCTTCAGTGCCGCGTCCGTCCGCTCGACCGGCCGCCCGTCCGGACCGGTCTGCTGTCGCACGGACTCCTCGCTGAGCTGCACCTCCCACGCGTCCGCGGACAGCGCGAGGGCCGTCAGCACCTCCTCGGGCGTCGGGAACTCCTCCGCGGTGTGCTCGGGGTCCTGTTCCCACGGGGGCGGCCCGGCGTGCCCGACGATCAGCAGCGTCCCACCGGGCGCCACCGCCGCCGCGGCGGCCCGCAGGATCCCCGCGCGGAAGACCTCGCCGGGGTGGTGCAGGAACTGCGCCGACACCAGGTCGAAGCCGCCCTCGGGGAACGAGGCGGCCAGGTCGCGCCGCTGCCAGTCGACGCGGTCGGCGACCCCGGCCGCCGCGGCGTGCCGGGCGGCCCGCTCCAGCGCCACCCCCGACACGTCGACCGCGGTGACCCGCCAGCCCTGTCCGGCCAGCCAGATCGCGTCCGCGCCCTCGCCGCACCCCAGGTCCAGCGCCGTCCCCGGGGCCCGGTCGGCGACCTCGCGGACCAGGACGACATTGGGGTTGCCGCTCCAGATGCGGTCGCTCTCGGCGTACCGCGCGTCCCAGAACTCCTCGTCGGGGACGGTCGTGCCGCTGTCGTGCGTCATGGATGTGCTCCTCTTCATCCGGTCACGACAGAGCCTCGGCCCGGGTGGGCCGAGGCGGCAAAGACCGTTGCCGATCCGGCAACTCGTGAGCGCTGTCCCCGTTGGTGTCTCCGTTGGCCGTCCCGTGCGGCGGCTCCGTCAGATCTCGCCCTCGAACGTCCCGCCCACGTCGTGGGCGATGTGCACCGCGGCCTCCTCGGCGGACGCCGCGCCCCCGTCGATGCCGACGTCCCGGGCGACGATGTCGTTGCTCCCGCCGCCGCGCCAGAAGCCGTCGTCGGACAGGACGATCCGCCCGGCCCGCTCCTCGCCGACCTGGTCGTCGTAGGGCTCGCCGGCGCCCCCCGGCAGGTCCCCGATGCCGTCGCCGTCCGGCGCGCAGACGTCCGGGAGCTCCAGGGCGAGCCGGTGGGCCAGGGACTCGCGGTCGTGCTGCTCCTGCGCGGTGCAGCCCTCGTGGTTCACCACGAACGGCCGCTCCGGCGGCGAGTATCCGGTGTCCAGCGCCTCGTCGAGCCCCGGCTCGTCCAGGGCGTCCTCCATGTCGAGGTCGTTGGGGTTGTCCTGCGGATCGGATCTGGGCGGCTGGTAGACCTCGTCGCCCATGGCGTCGTCGGACATCGCCGCCCTCCTGTTCTCTCTCCGCCTCCGCGTGGGGTGCTGTGTGTGGTGCCCGCTATGGCAATTGTCCGCCTGCCGGTGCCCCTCGTCCTCAGGAGCGCCGGTCCTCGGTGCCCAGCCCCAGGGACTCGGCGATGCCCTGCACATTGCCGTACCGGTGGTGGGTGGGCAGTTGCTCGGCCATCGTGACCAGGCGGTCGGGGGCGTGGTTGCCGCGCAGGGTGCGGAGGATGTCCCGGCGCTCCGCCGGGTAGACGCTGCGGCCGAGGTACTGCGCCAGTTCGGAGCGCAGGCCGACATCGCGCTCGGACATCCCGTGCGGAGTGCCGCCGCGGTAGACGCTCTCCGGCGACGGCGCCGCCATCGGCTGGTCCTCGCCGGGCGGCTCCAGCTCGCGGTTCTCGTCCGCGCGCAGCGAGCGGTCGGCCGTCATCTGGCTCCGAAGCTGCTTCTTCATCATGTCGTCCCGGGCGGGACCGGTCTTGTCCATACCGTGTTCCATGACCATCGCTGCCTCCGTTGCCTTCGGTTCCAGTCTCCCTTTTCCCTCCGGGCTGACAACACGACGGCGGCGCGGTACGGGCGCGGACGGCGGCCCGGCCCGGAACGCGCGACCGCCCGCCGCCCCGGGCGTCCGGGAGCGACGGGCGGTCGATGCGCGACGCCGCGGAGATCCGTCAGAAGCGCCCTAGTCCTGGGCCTCGGCGGCCACCGGCTTGGGGATCAGGAACGACGTGCCGATGGCGAGCGCGAGGATCACCACGCCGGCGATCATGCCCGCGGTGTAGCCGCCGGGCGAGGTCGGATCGGCGGGCGCCAGCGCGGTCTTCACCGCGTACAGCGCCGCGAAGCTGAGCCCCGCGCCGAGGTTGAAGGCGCCCGCGTTCAGGCCGGGCAGGAAGCCGGGGTTCTCGCCGGGGGAGAGGACGATGCCGAGCCCGTTGAGGACGATGTTGGCGACGCCGGCGTAGGTGATGCCCACCAGCAGCGAGGTCACCAACAGCAGCACGTGCGAGTGGCCGTGCATGGTCAGCAGCATCAGCACCACCGACCCCACCGCACCCACGAGCCCCAGCCGTAGGATCTTGCCGTAGCCGAAGGTAGCGGCCAGCCGGCCGGCCACCGGGCCCATCGCCAACCCGGCGAGCGCGTACGGCGACAGCGTCCACCAGGCGGACTGCTCGGCCGACATCCCCAGGCCCGCCTGGGCGTCCTGCGCGAAGGCCGGGATCAGCCCGTTCATCACCGCGAACACGCCGGTCATGGTCAGCACCGTGGTCAGCAGCAGTGACCAGGTGGCCCGCTGCTTGAGGTGCCGGGTGGCGACCAGTGGGTGTCCGCTGCGGTCCTCGGTCCGCCAGAACAGCGCGAACGCGGCGGCGGCCACCACGACCAGCACGGCGATCAACGCCCAGTTGGCGGCGGCGAGTTTGCCCGCCTCGTTCAGCGCGATCAGCAGCGCGCCGACCGAGACGACCAGCAGCGTCACGCCCGGCCAGTCCATCTTGGACGCGGCCGCGGCCTTGGACTCCGGGGTCAGGGTGGCCACCAGGGCGGTGGCCACGGCCGCGACGACCGCCATCGCCCAGAAGACCGACGCGAAGCCGTAGTGGTCGGCGAGGTAGCCGCCGGCCAGCGAGTCGATGCCGGCGATACCGCCGTTGACCGCGGTGATCACGCCGAGCAGGGTGCCGTACTTCTTCGGCTCGTGGACCTCGACCCGCAGCATGATCAGGCACAGCGGGACCACCGGCCCGCTCACGCCCTGGATGATCCGCCCGGCGAACAGCATCGGGACGCTGGTCGCCAGCGCGGCGACCACACACCCGACGGCCATCAGGCCGAGCATCCCGGCCAGCACCCGGCGCCGGCCGAGGACGTCGCCCAGCCGCGGCAGGAACAGTGAGAACAGCGCCGCGGAGGTGAAGAACGCGGTCTGGGTCATGCCGATCTCGGCGGAGCTGGCACCGAGCGAGTCCTCGATGCTCTTCAACGCGGGGCTGAGCATGCTGGCGTTGAGCTGGAAGGCGAAGCAGGCCGCCAGCAGCGCGGTGACCAGCACGCCCACGCGGACGCCGGACCCGCCCGAAACCCCGGTGGTACGCGGTGCGGTGGAGACGTTCATGCGCGGCCTTCGCCGATCCGCTCCAGGGCGTCCACGACGAGGTTCCAGAACCGCTCGTGGTCCAGCGTGACCGCGACCTGGGTGTGGCAGTCGGCCGGCGCCGGCGCGCGGAAGTCGGTGACGGTCATGCCCAGGGTCAGCGCGCCGCGCAGCTCGATGTCGACCGGCGCCTTGCGGACGGTCATCACGTCCGGGTCGATGACGTACGCCACCGCGCACGGGTCGTGCACCGGCGGGAACTCGAAGCCCTGGTTCTCGCGGTACGCCTCGCGGAAGAAGTCCAGCAGCTCCAGCACGAACCGGGACGGCGTCGTACCGACCGCGGCGATCTTCGCCTCGACCTCCGGGGTGGCCAGCGCCTGGTGGGTGAGGTCCAGGCCGACCATGGTGACCGGCCACTTCTCGTTGAAGACGATGTGCGCGGCCTCGGGGTCGATGATGATGTTGAACTCGGCGACCGCGCTCCAGTTGCCCTCGTGGTAGCCGCCGCCCATCAGCACGACCTCGCGCACCCGCTCGGCGATCCGGGGCTCCTTGCGCACCGCCATGGCGATGTTGGTCAGCCCGGCCGTCGGGACGATGGTGATCTCGCCCGGCTCGTGGGACATCACGGTGTCGATGATCAGGTCGACCGCGTGCCGGGGGTCCACCTCGAAGGCCGGCTCGGGGAGTTCGGGCCCGTCGAGCCCGGTCTCGCCGTGGATCTCGGGGGCGATCTCGACTGACCGGACCAGGGGGCGCGGGTTGCCCGCGGCGAACGGCACGCCGGTGATGCCGGCGATCGTCGCCACCGACAGCGCGTTGCGGGTCACCTTCTCCAGCGTCTGGTTCCCGACCACGGTCGTCACGGCGACCAGTTCGACGTCGGGGTTGCCGTGCGCGAGGAGCATGGCGATCGCGTCGTCATGCCCCGGGTCGCAGTCGAGGATGATCTTTCTGGCCAACGGGAGAGCCCCTTTGCTCTACGGAACGGTGAAGCGGGGTGAACTCGATCTCTGGGGCACGCCGCGGCAGGCAGCTACCTCGGGAAAACGTTCTCCGGAAATTTCGCTCATGGCCCGCGGAGATGTCAATGAAACCTCAAGGAAGTGTGAGACAGCTGACCCGCATACCCGCTGGTAAGAGGCGGTACCCAACTGATACGTGTGTGCACGGGCGGTGATAACGATTGCCGCCGACGTCGAGGACGACGGCGCCCGCGCGGCCGGTGTCCCGTAGCGGAAGGGCGCGCCGCCGTGGCCGAAGTGACCTTGCGGGACGTCGCGCGGGCGGCGGGCTGCTCCGTCGCCACCGTCTCCCGCGTCCTGGCCGGCACCCGCCCGGTCGGCGCCGAGACCGCCCGCGCCGTGCGGCAGGCCGCCGACCGCCTGGGATACCGCCCCAACGAGGTCGCCCGGGCCCTGCGCAACCGCGTGACCTGCACCGTCGGCCTTGTCCTCCCGCAGATCGCCAACCCCTTCTTCCCGTCCCTGGTACGGGAGTTGGAGCACGCGCTGCACGCCGAGGTGCGGGCCGTGCTGCTCGCCGACTGCGACGACGACCCGGAGGTCGAGGCGGCCCGGATCGCCGCGCTGTCGGACCGCCGGGTCGACGCCCTGCTGGTGATCCCGGTCGACGAGCGACGCAGCCGGGAGGCGGTGGCGGCCGCCGCGGCGCGGGTGCCGCTGGTGCTGCTGGACCGCGACTGCGGCCCCGGCGTCGCGGACTCGGTCGCCGTCGACAACGCGGCCGGAATGGCGCTCGTCCTGGCCCACTTGGCCGCCACCGGCCGCCGCCGTCCCTGCTTCATCGGCGCCGCCGGGACCGCCTCGGCGGCGGCCGAACGGCGCGCGGCCTATGTCACGAGCGCGGCCGCCCTCGACCCGACCGCCCCGGAGCGTGCGCTGCTCGGCGACTTCTCCGTGGAGTGGGGCCGGGCCGCCGTCGACCGGCTCTGGCCCGCCCGCCCGGACGCGGTGGTCTGCGCCAACGACCTGATCGCGGCCGGCGCCCTGCAACGGCTGCGCCAACTCGGCGCCGACGTCCCCGGCGAGGTAGCCGTCACCGGCTTCGACGACGTCCCGCTGGCCGGCCTCGCCGATCCGGCGCTGACCACGGTCCGCCAGCCGCTGCCCGAACTGGCCGCGGAGGCCGCCCGGTTGCTCCTCGACCGCCCCACGGGGAGCGCGGTTCCCGGCCCCCGCCGCCCGATTCGCACCGTCCGTCTCGCACCGGAACTGGTGGTCCGCGCGTCCAGCGCGCCGCCCGGGGCCTGAACGGCTCACGTCCGACCTCTTGACCGTACGCGGTCACGGCGTTAAGTCTAGACCAACCCCCCGCACACCCTCGCGTCAACCACCCCCCTACGCGAAAGGGTTGACATGAACAAGAAGAGAAAGCTCGCCGCCTCCATAGGCGCCGGCATCGCCCCTCTCCTCGTCCTCACGATGTCGGTGAGCCCGGCCAGTGCCCACGGATACGTCTCCTCACCGCCCAGCCGGCAGGCCCAGTGCGCCGCCGGCACCGTCGACTGCGGACCCATCAAGTGGGAGCCGCAGAGCGTCGAGGGGCCCAAGGGGCTGACGAGTTGTAGCGGCGGCAACAGCCAGTTCGCCGACCTGGACGACGACTCCAAGCCGTGGAAGGTCACCCCGGTCCAGAGCACCCAGGACTTCACCTGGCGCTTCACGGCCCGGCACGCGACCGCCAACTTCCAGTATTTCGCCAACGGTCAGAAGGTCGCCGAGATCGACGGTCACGGTGCCCAGCCGCCGGCCGAGGTCACCCACAGCGTCAACTTCGGCAGCCTCAAGGGCCAGCAGAAGGTCCTCGCGGTCTGGAACATCGCCGACACCGCCAACGCCTTCTACGCCTGCATCGACGTCAACGTCGGCTAGCCCGCCCCCACCCACCGCTCTCTTCTCCCTCTTCTCCGCTCACCGTCCCCCACGTCGCCCCGCGACCGTCCCCGGCCGCGGGGCGACGGCACTCTCAGGCGCACCCGTTACGATCGGCGCATTCAAGGGCCGATGCGGGTGGCCGCAGCCGGGAGGACGAGATGGGTCTGTTCCGCCGGGGACCGAAACGGGATCCCCGCGACGTCGCGCGCGACGACGAGTTCGGCTTCTTCTCGGAACGGGAAGGCCGCGTGTTCAGATCCGAGGTCCGGCAGGCGTTCGCCGAACGCGGTCTGGAGGTCACCGCCTACGCCGGAGTGGTCACCGACTCCGCTGGCCGCCAGTTCGGCCTCGGCAACCTGGCCGCCGTCTGCCACCGCGACCGCCGCGGCGAACGCTGTTGGCCCGCACTGATCCGCGACCACGTCGGCAAGGTGCTGCGCACCATGGACGGCCCGCAGCCGCTGGAGATCCTCTCCCACGACGAGATCCGGGCCTGCCTCTACCCCCGGGTCGTCGCCCAGGAGACCCTGCCCGCCTCCGACTCCTTCCGCTACGGCCGCGAGCCGGCCCCGGGACTGTGCGAGGTGCTCGCCCTCGACCTGCCCGAGGCGGTCCAGATGCTCAGCGAGGACTCGCTCACCGATCTCGGGGACGTGGCCGAGCTGCGGATCCGGGCGATGAACAACCTGCGTGCCCTGCCGGTCGAGGGGCACGAGACGGTGCGCCGCGGCGACGGCTCGGCGTTCGAGGTGCTGCTCGGCGACTCCTTCTTCACCGCGAGCCGGGTACTGGTGCTGGACGAACTCGTCGAGCGGCTGACGGGCACCGCACTCACCGGGGACGGCGCCCTGGTGGCCCTGCCCTTCCGCCACCAACTCGCCTTCCACCGCATCCACGACGCCCAGGTCATCCCGGCGCTCCAGGCCATGGCGCAGTTCGCGGCCGCCGGCCACGAGGACGCGGCGGGCGCGATCAGCCCCCGGGTCTACTGGTGGCGCCGCGGCACGATGACGCCGCTCAGCGAGCCGGACGGCGACGGGCTGCGGGTGGTGGTCGACGTGGAGTTCCAGGACATGCTGGAGCGGTTGGTGCGGGACGAGCCGTAGCCGCCCCGACCGTCCGGGACCGCGCCGCGAAGTTTTCCGCGAAAACCTCGCCCGGTGGGGAACCTCGGCCGGCAGTGGGCCGTTTGTCGGAGTGAGGCCCCGCGCGTTCCCCCGTGCGCGGGGCCTCACCACTGCCGTCGGACTGCCGTCGCCGGCGCACCCGTTGGGCGCGTGCGCCGTCATCCGCCGAGCGTCGCCCGCTCCGCGTCCGTGAGGAGTCGGGAGCGGATCAGGAAGCGCACGCCGTCCGGCGCCTCCAGCGAGAAGCCGCTGCCCCGCCCTGGGACGACGTCCACCGTCAGATGGGTGTGCCGCCAGCGGGCGAACTGGTCGGCGGACATCCAGAAGCCCACCGGTTCGGGCACGTCGGCCACCGTCAACTCCGCCAGCAGCACGTCCGAGTCGCCGGTGCGGAACTCTCCCTCCGGGTAGCACATCGGCGCACTGCCGTCGCAGCAGCCGCCGGACTGATGGAACATCAGCGGTCCGTGTCGCGCGCGCAGCGACCGCAGCAGCGCGGCGGCGGCGTCGGTGAGCGCGATCCGCGCGGCGTCCTGCGGCGGGCCGGTGCCCTCGTCGTCCATGGTGTCGCCCCTTCCTCGGTCGGTGGCGGCGGGCCCCCGCTGCCGGGCGGGGGAGTGCCCGCCCGGCAGCATGGCAGAAGCCCGCCGTGCTCCGGAATACGGCCGATCAACTCCCGTGCGGTGCCGGGCGGTTGAGCAGCGCCTCGGCGATGGCCACCTGGGCCGGTTCGAGGGCGTGCTCGCCGTCCTCGACGTCCCACAGGGCGTTCTGCAGGACCCGGCCGAGCGTCCAGGCAACGGCCCGCTCCCGGTCCACGCCGACCACCTCGGTCAGCAGGTCGAACCGCCGCAGCACGGCCCGCCGCACGTCACCGGTGGCCACCACCTCGTCCCACCGGTTGTGCAGCGCGGGCAGCAGCTCGAACCCGGGGTCGCCGGCGAGCGGTTCGGGGTCGATGGCCAACCAGGGCTCCCGCCGCCCGGCCAGCACGTTGTCGTAGTGCAGGTCCCAGTGCAGCAGGCGGTCGCCGGCCTCGTCGAGGAGCTCGGCGACGGTGGCCGCGCAGTGGCGCACCAACCGCCGCTCTGAAGGGTCGCCGAGCGCCGGGACGGCCCCCGGGGTCTGCTCCACCATGGCGGCGGCGACGTCCGCGAGCCGCCGCAGGCCCACCGGGGCGGGCACCGCCACCAACCGGGCCATCAGCTCGGCCAGGATGCCCAGCGCCTCGCTGTCGTCGGGCACCGCCGACAGCGGCCGGCCGGCGTCCAGCCGCTCCAGGAGCTGGGTGGCGCTGGCCTCGTCGTGGTCGAGCAGGTGCACCATGCCGTTGCCACGCCAGGCCAACAGGCTCGCGGCGGCGCCGGCGTTCTCCTCGCGCGGCTGCTGGAGCTTGAGCGCGGCCGGCGTCCCGTCCGGGCGCCGCACCGGCAGGACGAGCGAGGCCATGCCGTACCGGACGGGACCGTCCGGACTGAGCGCCCAGCGGTCGAGGAACTCCGCGCCCAGCGCCGGCAATGTGGTCAGCCAGGCGCGCTCCGCGGCGCCGTGCGCACCGTAGGACGCGGTGAACGCCTCGGGGACGTCGATCGGGGTCGACGTGGTCATCAGGGATTCTCCTTCGTGGATCCGGATCCGTGCGGGTGCGGTAACGAAGGAGGTGGTGGGGGCGCCCGGGCCGCGGGCCTGCGTCAAAGCATGCCCCCACCCTAACCCGCCCGGGCCCGGGCGGGCTCTGCCGTCACCTCGGCCAGGGGGACGACGGTGCGGGGCGACGCCCGGAGCCCGTCGGCCGAGGAGGGCCGCGCGCCCGGAGACGCCGCCGGCGCCCGCCGGCCGACGCGAACTGGTCGTGGAGGGAAGGGAGATGACGGCCGGTCGGTGGCAGGCCAGCGCCCGGCGCTCCGTGCGAGCGGTGGTCGGGACACCCGGCGCGGCCCCGGGCGTCGGTTACGTCGTGCCGTTCTGCGTGCTGGTCCGCTCGCCGTTCCGAGTGCCGTTGGGGCCGTCGTCCTGGAGGGGGATGCGGGCGCCCGCCCAACCCTGCACGGCCGGTTCCTCAAGCGAGTGGACCCACCAGTCGGCCAGCGTGGTCTCCGGTCCGGGCGGATGGGGGCCGACGCCGATCACCCGGAGTCCGGCGGCGGCGGCCGCCTGGATGCCGCAGTGCGAGTCCTCGACGGCCAGCGCACTGGCCGGGTCGACCCCGCAGAGCCGGGCCGCGGTCAGATAGACGTCCGGGTGGGGCTTGGGTCTGGTGCTGGCGTCGGGCACCACGATGTGGCCGAAGAACCGGCGCAGCCCGGCGAAGTCCAGGCAGGACTCGACGACTTCCAGCGGGCAGTTGCTGGCCACCGCCAGCGGGGCGAACCGGGCGGCCGAGCGCACCAGTTCGGGGGCGCCGGGCATCGTCGTCGGGTTGGCGGCGACGAGTTGGCGGAAGCGGTCGAGCAGCGAGGCCGTCAACTCCTCGGTCAGGTCGGGCCGGCCGACCGCATCGGCCATCAGCCGGCCGCACGCGGTGTAGTGCAGACCCCGGGCCTGTTCCGCGAACCCGGGGGCGGGGGCGTAGCCGTATTCGCGCAGCACCGCGTCACGGGCGTCCACCCAGTGGCGTTCGGTGTCCATCAACGTGCCGTCACAGTCGAAGACGACGGCGGCGGGGGTCCAGGAAAGGATGCGGTGTGCTGTCATCCGAGGTTCCGTTCCGCTGGGCCCGGAGGGCGGCGATGTGACCGGGTGGCCTTTCGAGGCACGACTGCGTCGGTGCACGGCCGCGGCAGCGGGCTTGAGGGTTCCCGACGGGGGGCGGCTCCCGCGCACGGGAGATCAACGCGCGCTCCGCGTCGGAAAATAACGATCGTTACGCTACGGACGGCGACGCAGCGGGGTCAATAGATCGATAAAAGTCCATATTTTATGCCCTATGTGTAACTCAGGGTGCCGTAGGCCGTTGGTGTGCCGCCCTGGACGATGCGGAACACGCACGTCGAGTGGTGCGGGGTGCACAGCACGCGTGCGCGCGGCGCGAGTTCGGTGAACCGCACCGCCCTGAGCCGCCCCCCGCGCGGGCGCACCAGCGCGCCTCCGGTGCGGTACGCGACCGCCTGTCGCGCGGCCTCCAGGAGCACCATCCCGGGCACGTGGTCGGTGGGGTGGTCGAAGAGGAACGGGTGCAGCGGGTCGGCCGGCGCCACCAACAGCCCGTCGCCGTCCAGGGCGAGGACCGCGTCCTGGGCGTGGTTCACGGTCAGTGCGGCGACGCCGGGGCGGTGCGCAGGCGGTGGGGGCGCGGGCGGCGGGGTGCCGGCCGTGCCCCGGGCGCGCAGGGCGGCGTAGCCCGCCCCGGGCACGAACCGGACCCCGCCGCCGCCCCGGCCGAAAACCGCCCCTCCGGCGGCGAAGTCGACGTCCAGCCGCAGGCCGGTGACGGTCCCGTCCGGTGTCCGCCGGACGCCGCTCGCGCGGGCGCGGCAGGTGATCTCGGTCGCGCCGGGGGCGGCCGGCGGTTCGGCCTCCGGGGAGAGCTGGAAGTACAGGTCGGTGATGATCGCGTGGCATGCCGCGGGAACCCCGTAGAACCGCAGCGGGACGTACAGGCCGAGCTGGCGCAGGGTCTCCACCAGGATCAGCGGGCTGTGCCGTTGCGGCCCGGTGCGCGGGAAGGTCGTGTGGGCCCGCGGCCAGCACGCCGCCGCGTCGAAGGTGTCCGCGGCCGGCGCCGGGCGGACGTCCGTGAGGAGGACCTCGGCCACCGAGGTCCGGTGCACCAACTCCCGCTCGACGGTCCGGGACCAGCTGAGCGGTCGGCTCTTTTCGGCCGGGCCGGAAGGTGACGTATTCATATGACCAGGGAATATCGAAATTCGAACACCCGCACCCGTGAATTGGGGGAGGCGGGGCGCGGTACATTTCCAGCAGGTGGCACGAGAACGACATCTGAGGTGTATGTGCAGATCCGGGCGAAGACGACGCGCAGGTTCCTTCTGGAAGCGGCCGCAACGCTGTTCGACGAGCGGGGTTATGCCGGTACGAGCATCAGCGATATCAGCGCGCATTCCGGCCGCACCAGCGGCGCGATCTATTTCCACTTCGCCAGTAAGGAGAAGCTCGCCCTGGCCATCGTCGAGGAGCACTTCGCCACCTGGCCGCAACTGATCAGCCGTTATCGACAGCCCGGCGTACCGGCGTTGGAGAAACTCGTCGGGCTGAGCTTCGAGGTGGCACGGGCGTTCCGGGACGACGTCGTGGTGCGGGCCGGGGCCCGGCTGTGGGCGGAGCGCAAGGCCATCGAGACCCAGCTCCCGACGCCGTTCCTCGGCTGGATCGAGGCGGTGACCCAGCTCCTCGAAGAGGCCGCCCGCAACGGCGAACTCGCCGTCGGGACGCAGCCGGTGGTCACCGCGCACGGCGTGGTCTGCGCCTTCTTCGGGCTGCACACCGTCTCCGACGCGCTGGAGGGGCGGCGGAACATCGAGGAGCACCTCGACGACCTGTGGCTGTTGCTGCTGCGCGGCCTCCAGGCCGAGCCGGAACCGGCCGCGCTGCTGGACCGGGTGCACCGGCGGGACCGCGACACGGCGCCGGCCCCCGAGCCCGCCTAGGACTTTGTCCGGTCAGCCCCGTCGGGCAGCCCCCAGGGCGCCTCTGACGGCGGTGCCGGAGGCGGCCGTTACGGTCGGCGGCCCGCGCGCAGGAAGCGGCGCAGTTTCGTCAGCGGCCAGGCATTGATGATGTCGTCCTTGGTGAGCCAGCCGCGTTGCGCGGTGCCGATTCCGTAGCGCAGATAGGGCAGATGCGTGGTGGCGTGCGCGTCGGAGTTCACGGCGAATTTCACGCCGTGCCGCTTGGCGCGCAGGATGTCCTCGTCGCACAGGTCCAGCCGCTCGGGATGGGCGTTGATTTCCAGGGCGGTGCCGGTGCGGGCGCAGGCTTCGAATACCGCGTCGAAGTCCGCGTCGATTCCCGGGCGTTTGCCGATCAGCCGGGTGGTGGGATGGCCGATGATCGCGACGTACGGATTCTCGCAGGCGCGGATCAGGCGGCGGGTGAGCGCCCGTCGGCTCTGGTTGAAGTGCGAATGCACCGAGGCCACGCAGAGGTCGAATTCCGCCAGGAACGCGTCCGGCCAGTCGACTTCGCCGTCCGGGCCGATGTTGAGTTCGGTGCCGTGCAGCAGCCGCATGCCGCGGTGCCTGCGGTCCAGGGCCCGCACCGCGGCCCGTTGGGCGAGCATCTTCTCGTCGGTCATCCGCTGCATGTAGAGGTTCGGGGCGTGGTCGGTGACCGCGTAGTACGCGTAGCCCAGGTCGGCGGCCGCGGCGACCATGTCCTCCAGGGAGGACAGGCCGTCGGTGAGGTCGGTGTGGGTGTGCAGATCGCCCCGGATGTCCTGCTCCGTGACCAGGTCGGGTAGCTCGTCGCGCAGCCCGGCGGCGACCTCGCCGCGGTCCTCGCGCAACGGCGGTGCGATCCACGGCAGTCCGAGCCGCGCGTAGATCTCCTCCTCCGCCTGTGAGGTGACCAACTCGCCGCTCTCGCCGTCGAACAGCCCGTATTCGGACAGCTTGAGGCCGTTGCGCACCGCGATCGCGCGGGTCCGGATGTTGTGCGCCTTGGCACCCGTGAAGTACTGGAGGCCCGCGCCCCAGGAGGCCGGCGGCAGCACCCGCAGGTCCACCTGGAGGCCCTTCGTGGTGCGGACGGAGGTCTTCTTCTCGCCGTGCGCGATGACCTCGGCGGTGGACGGGAGTTCCGCCAGCGCCGTCATGAACGGCGCGGACCGCTCCGCGGCGACGAGGATGTCGATGTCCCCGATGGTCTCCCGCATCCGGCGCAGCGACCCGGCGTAGGTGCAGCGCTCGCAGCCGGCGATCCGCGACAGTTCGCCGGTGATCTGCTCGGCGACGTCCATCGCGGCGTTGAGCAGGATGCGGCCGCCGCCCGCCTTCTGCAGCAGCGCGATGCCGTGCAGGATGTTCTCCTCGGTCCTCTCGCCGAACCCCTTCAGGTCCCGCAACCGCTCCTCGTGGACGGCGTCCAGCAGTTGGTCGACGGAGGTGATCCCCAGTTCCTCGTAGAGGACCAGGGCCTTCTTCGGGCCGAGCGTCGGGATGGTGATCAACTCCCGTACGCCGGCCGGGATCGTCGTCCGGGTCTCCTCGATCACCGACACCCGGCCCGAGCGCAGGTACTCCACCACCTTCTCCGCGATCGACGCCCCGACGTGCGGGATCTCCCGCAGCCCCTTGGCGTCCAGCTTCGAGACGTCGGCGGGGTGCCCCCCGACGGCCCGGGCGGCCTTCTCGTACGCCCGGGCCTTGAAGGCGTCGCCGCCGCTGATCGCGAGGAGGTCGGCGTACTCCTGGAGCAGCGCCTCGACCTCGTCATTGACGCGGACCATACCTCCAGGATGCCCCCGGAGCGGCGGGGCGGCAGCCGGGCCGGGGTCAGGGGGTGAGGCCGGCGTCGCGGACCAGCGCCGGCCGGCTGCGCACCGGACGCGCCGGGCGTCGGGTGCCGGCCGCGGCCTGGCAGCGCGCCGAGGCGCTGATGCACCGCGGCGGTGGCCGAGCGGTACCGCTGGCCCGCTTCGTGCCCGTGCTCCACACACTGCTGCCGCACCTCGCCGGCACCACCCGGCCGCCCCAACCTCGACTCGCCCCAGAGGAATTTCGCCCCGGTTTACCCCGGCAAAAGCGATTCGTGCGCTGTTCGCCTTGCTGCATGGCAGTTTGGTGAGCGCCGTGATGCATGGCCCGGCCGGCACCCGCGGGGGAGTCTTGGAGCACCGGAAGGAGCGGGCGACACCGCACATTCCGGATCCGGTCCCACCCACAGCAGGAGGAGCGAACCGCCATGAAGTCCCCCACAACGTCCCGCACTTCGGCCGCACTTGCCCTTGCGCTCGCCTCCGTCGGCCTCTTCGGCGCCGTGGCCGTCGGGGCGGCGCACGCCCCCGGGGACTCGGCACCGGCGGCGGCCTCGGCCTCGCGGGTGGTCGTCGCGGACAGCGGATGGGGCCGGTTCGTCGCCGTCGGCGCGGCGGACCGGGCGCCGGCACCGAAGGACAGCGGCTGGGGCCGGGTGGGGGCCTGACGTGACGGCGGACGGGTGAACTCCGGCGCCCCGCCGGGTGGTTCGGCCGTCGGCGATCCGGTCGGGCAGGTGGGGGAAGTATGCGTTCCGCCGCCGACCGAACGCTCACGTCACTGGACGCTCACGGCACCGGACGCTCAGGGCATCGGATGCCGCGATACGCGGCGTCGCCGGGAGGCGGTACGGCAGCGACCGGAACCGCACGAGCGGACCTCAGCCAACGCGCCACTCACCGACCCGACTCAGCCGCGCCGCCAGGCGATCCTGATCGAGCACGTCCTCCCCGTACAGCGCCCGGACCCAACTCGCCTGGTAGACGGTGTCCAGGTAGCGCTCGCCGAGGTCGGGGGAGATCGCCACCGCCGTGAGGTCCGGGTCGGACTGCCTGGCAAGCCACTCCTGGGCGCCGCTGACGACGGTGCCGGTGGACCCCCCGAAGAGGAACCCGCGCCGGGCCAGGCGGTGACAGGTCCGGATGGTGTCCACCTCCCGGACGTGGACCACGTCGTCCACGAACGACTCGTCCAGCAGCGCCGGGCGGACGCTGGTGCCCAGGCCGGGGATCATCCGACGGCCCGGCTCGCCGCCGAAGGTCACCGAGCCGACGCTGTCCACCGCCACGATCTTCACCTGCCGGTGCAGCTTCCGGAAGTAACGGGCGCAGCCCATCAGCGTGCCGGTGGTGCCCGTCCCGATGAACAGCACGTTCAGGCGCGGGAAATGGCGCGCGATGGCCGGCGCGGTGGTGCGGTAGTGGGCCTTCCAGTTGTTCGCGTTGGAGTACTGGTTGAGCCAGACATACCGTTCGTCGGAGGCGCACAACCGCTGCACGTGCGCCAGGCGCGCACCCAGCAGACCGCCGTGCGACGCCGGCTCGGAGATGATGTGCACCTGGCCGCCCATGGCCTCCATGAACCGCTGCGCCGAGAGGTTGCAGCGCGCGTCCGTCACGCAGACGAAGCCGTATCCCTTGCTGGCGGCGATGACGCTCAGGGCCACGCCCAAGTTGCCGGAGGACGATTCGATGATGATGGACCCCGCCCGCAGGGTCCCGCTCTCCTCGGCGGCCTCCACCATTTCGGTCGCCGCCTTGAGCTTGATCGAGCCGGCGAAGTTGAATCCCTCGCACTTGAGGAACAGGGCGTGCCCCACCA
>NZ_JBIVXW010000062.1:0-55310 GCF_044769405.1 Streptomyces sp. NPDC090442 | reverse complement strand
CGCCGACCAGGCAACGACCAAGCGAACGAACCTGAAACCCCGTCAACCCGCCCTGACCTGCTGATCAGTACCTCCCGCACTGCGGGGGAACCTCAACCTCGCCGGGCCGGGTAGCCAGCGTCGGCGTGAACGGCGCCTCCGGCCGCCCGGCCAGAGAACGCCGGGTCGTGGCCGCCCCGAAACTGTGACGCCCCTCGGAAAGCGACTTGACCAGCCGGAAATACGTCGCCCGCGACGGCAGCGGGACCGTGCCCTTCCCGTGCCGCTCGGCGACCAGCTTCTCGGCCTGCCGGATCACACGGGTGCGGGTCCCCGTCGACACGCTCTCCTGCGCGGCCAGGACCTCAAGCACCGCTTCGACCAGGCGCTCGTCCACCTGCCCGGTGCCCGGCGCCGAGGACAACCGGGTGGCTCTGCGGTCCACCAGGCCCCAGAGCCCTTCGTCCCGCCACTTCGACCGCAGCCGGAAGAGGGTCCGCTCCGTCACCGCGGTGCCCGACGCGGTCAGCTCGGCGGCTTTGGCGGTCAGCCGTTCACTCACGGTCCGCCATTGCGGGTCGTATTCGGGCCGGGGAACGGCCCCCTTCGATGCCTCAGGAGGCAGCCCGGTCTCCACCTCGATCAGGTGCTTCTCGAAGAACCGGGCCTTGCGCAGGGCCACTTCGGGGACGGTGTCCAGCAGGCCGAAGGGCGGAAGCCCCGGCGTGGCCGCAGTCGAGTCGAGCAGCTCGAATCCATCCGATGCCATCAGGTGGGCGAACATCACCATGCTCGCGGTGTTGTGCTCGTCGACCAAGCGGACGGTCGTGCCCGACAGGCCCACCACCGTGTGGACCCGGTCCTCAAACCGGACGCGGTCACCCACCCGCAGCACACCCCTGGGCCGCTCGTGCTCCGCCATCAGCCCTCCACCCGACTCACCAAAGAGCGATCGCCCAAGGGGCGCGACAGGTCCGTCGTCAGCCGCCCGCACCACAGCAGATGAAAGACGACCGGCAGCACCAGGACCGGGTCACCGACGTGCGCGGCCTGGCCCACCAGCGGCCCGGGAACAGCGAAGGCCGCCTCGATCGCTTCCTCCAACCCGGCCTGGGCGAACCGCGGATGACGAAACCCGGCAAGCCACCGCAGGTTCGCCACCCGCACCCGGTCGATCTCGCCCACCAGCCGGAAATCCCAGCCCATCGCCTCGCACGCGGTCTGCGTACCAGCGAACTTGGCCAGGTCCCGCGGCTTGCTCCGCCGAGCCTCCGGCCGGCAGTCCACCACCACGGCCGTTCCGTCGGCCCGCCGGGCGAAGTAGTCCGGCGCGTGGGACAGCCGCACCCCCTCCGCAGTCGTCCAGGACAACCAGAACGGCTGCGATGCGAACCATGTGACACGCGGGTCGAAGTCCATCGAGATCGCGTGATCCCGCTCCAGCCAGGACTCGAACTCCACGTGCCGCAGCATCGTGGCCGCCCAGTACAAGCCCGGGAAGTTCCGCTGCCCCCGATACGACGGGAACTCCCGTACCGGATCGGCCTCCTCGAAGGCCAGCTCCGTCACGTCCGCCAGCGACCCGCGTACCTCGACCCCACCCTGAACCCAGGCCACCTCGAAATCGGCCGCCCTGCCCCTGCCGCTCTGCGGCTCCCTCTGATCATCCACACCAGGACGATGTCCACTGCAATGAGACAAGCCACCTGAACCGAGACAAGAGCCACCCCAAAGCGGGACACCGTCTCACTCAAACCTGTCCCCGCCCCGTGCGCGACACGGTCAGCACACAGATCAGTGAGACGGCCCCCGCTTCACTGAGACCGGACACCCCTATTTCCGCAAGGAGTTCACTGCTGTGCTGGTTGATGCATTGGATGAGGAATGGATACTCTCCGGGAGACAAGTTCTCTCGCTATTGGATTGGGTACGCCAGCAGGCTGGCGGCAGTCGCTCGGTTTACCCGTTCCTGGTCACCCTGGCCGAGGGGGCACTCCGTCCGAGTGAAGCGCGATCCCTGCGTGTTCGCGATGTTGTCCTTCGTTCGGGTGATTCTGGTGAGCTGACGGCTGGCTATCGGGGGCGGGCTCGAGTGGTTCCGCTGCGACCGGGGTTCGCCATGTTCCTGCGCGGCTGGATCAACGATGCCGGTCTCCAGAAGGATGATCTGTTGTTCCCCGGCGCGCGTGGTGGGCGACTTTCGGTAGATGCATATATGGGGCTGTGGGAGCAGGCGCAAGAGGCTGTGCTGCCTCACGATGAGCTGCTGGCCTGGCGGTTGGGGGAGCCCGTCGGCATCCTGCGGGAGTCTTCCCTGGTGCGATGGCTGAGGCTGGGCGTCGATGTCGCCACGGTGGCCGAGCTCGCTGGAGTGGCCCCGGCCTGGCTGGCCCTTCGCTACCCGTACTGCTTCCGTCTTGAAGCAACAGAGATCGACTGGGAGCGCCTTGCCCAGACGGCTCGCCTGCCGGAGCCGACTGACCAATGAACCGGGCGGCGCTCCGGCAGCTCAGCGGAGCGCCGCCATCCAGGACCCAATTCCCCACGCTCTCCGGTTCGCCGTCGAGAGCGTTCCTGCAGGGATC
This sequence comes from Streptomyces sp. NPDC090442, assembly GCF_044769405.1. Classification (NCBI taxonomy): domain Bacteria; kingdom Bacillati; phylum Actinomycetota; class Actinomycetes; order Kitasatosporales; family Streptomycetaceae; genus Streptomyces; species Streptomyces sp. NPDC090442. The sequence continues at coordinate 52,746 of NZ_JBIVXW010000062.1, read as the reverse complement.
CCGTGCGTAGGAGCCCTGCCGTCCCGTGACGTGCTACGCCCCGCCCCGCCCCGACAGGGCTTACGGCTACCAGCACGGGCTGGACTGGCGTCGCGGCCGCCTCGTCGCCGCACCCATTCACCCTCCTGCCAAGGACTCACCCATGCCTGCACGCCTGTTGTCCATCCCCGCCGTCGCTGCCGCCTTGGACGTCGACCGCCGCACCGTCTACCGCTTCATCGCCGCAGGCGACCTTCCAATCGTCGATCTGCGCACGGGCAGGAGCCGTTCGCGGATCCGCGTCCCCGCCGCCGGCCTCGACGACTTCATCTCCAGCCGCGCGGTCGCCGCACCGAGGCCGCGTCGCTGAACCCGGCCCGCCGAAGGGCCTTTCGTGCCGACATGAGGAGTTGGGCTGTACCTACGCAAGTTGAAGACCGGGAACTGGCAGGCGACGGTACGCAACCGCCTCGGTGACCGGTTCAGCGAATCGTTTCCGCTCAAGGCGCAGGCGCGCGCCTGGGGACTCGAGATGGAGACCCAGTTTGCCCGCGGGGGCCTGCGTGACCCACGCGTGGGCGCAACCTCCTTCCGTGACTGGCACGATCGGTGGTGGGACGCCCGCGTCGTCGAGCCCCACACGCTGCAGGGTGACGGGTCGAGTATCAAGAACCACGTCATGCCCCACTGGGCCGACTGGGAAATGCGGGCCATCACCCGCATGGATGTGCAGAGTTGGATCCGCTCATTGATTGACAAGGGCGCCGGGGCCGCGGCCATCAAGCGGGCCTACAACCTGACGTCCTCCATCATGCGGGCGGCCGTCGACGACGACGTCATCGCGGTGAGCCCCTGCCGCAGCATCGATCTGCCCCAGGTCGCAGTCAAACCGCCGCAGTGGTTCACGCTCGACCAGGCGCAGAGCATCCTGGACGAACTCCCCACCGTGTGGCGCACGATGTGCCTGCTCGGCTTTTACACCGGGCTGCGCTGGGGCGAGCTCTCCGGCCTTCATCGGCACCGCATCGACCAGCGCCGCTCCCGCCTGTTCGTCGTCGAGGTCAACACCAAGAGCGGCATCAAGGAGTACCCGAAGAGCTCCAAGAGCCGCCGCGAAGTGCCCCTTCCGCCGCACGCTCTGGAGGCCCTTGAACGCCACATCCACCGACTCGCCCGTGACGCCGTGGTGTTCACCACCCTCACCAAGGGCCGGGCCGGCCGCCTCCTGAGCGACGGCAACTGGCGACGGCAGACCTGGTGGCCAGCCGTGGACGGCGCCTACTACTTCGACGATGACGGCGAGCAGCAGCTCGTCCCGCACTATCCGCCACATTCCATGCGTCACACCTGCGCCTCATGGCTGGTTCAGACGGGAGTCTCGCTGTACGAGGTCCAGCACCTTCTTGGCCACGAGAGTTTCCAGACCACTCAGCGCTACGCCCACCTCCAGCCGGACGCACACAAGGCTGTCCTCGGAGCCTGGGAGCGCATGGAAGCCCCGCTCACTATCGCTGCATAAACGTTCCTTCGCCCCGTCCCCAGTGGACGGGGCGAAGCCGTTTGCGGAGGGCGAGGACGCACATCACAGACCCGTGCCGCCCGACTGGGACTGGGACAGAGCCGAACGGCCATCGGAGTCGAACGGCCACGGGTAGGCGTAGCCATCGACCCTCGCGATCTCGCGAAGTACCTCCCGCGTCGCCGGAGGGTCAGGCGGAGCGCTCAGAGGGTGCTGCAGGGGGTCGAGACGTGCCGCGTACGCCTCAGCCCACTCAAGCCACTGTGCCTCCCCGCCCAGAACCGATGTGCTGTCGGTTCGGGCGCGGGCGGCCTGGCAGAACGCGCGTATCTCGGCAGCCCATTGCCAAGCTCCGACCTGAGCGGTGAGGAACTCGGCGCGGTGCTGCTCGACCTGCTGTTCACGGGCCTGCGCGATGGCTGCGTACCACCGGCGTCGCCGCTCGGCTTCGAGGAACTCCTGCTCCCGCTCCCGGCGTTCGGCTTCCGCAGCGCGATGTTCGAGATCTTGCAGGAGGAGACCCAGTCGGGACTCCAGGGTCCATCGCGCTCCGTCGCTGTACGAGTAGGAGTTCCAGCTGTTGGCGGGTGAGCCGAGGGCGAGGCGACCGTTGAACTCTTCGTCGTACTTGGGCGGTCGGGTCCACGGGTTGCCTTCCTGCTGGCGGATTTCTTGTGCGGTGGGCTGGTGCGGGACTCTGGTTGTCCGCTCGGTGAGGGCGAGGGGATAGGCGTGGCCTCGGATCACGATCGCCACAGTGTGCACGGCCTCGCCGCGTTCCAGGTCCGTCTGAGTCTCGGCGGTGTAGCCGCGGCTCTCGGCCTCGGTCAGGAACGCGTGCATGATCCGAAGGGCGCGGTCGACGAGCGGACGCGACACGTACAGCGGGATGACCTCCGCCCTGCCACGGGTATCGACCATGCCCTGAGAACGCCCCAGAACCTTGCGCGTCGCACGGACAAGCGGATGAGGTCGATCCAGAACTTCGGGGACATCAATGGCCGGCACTGGAGGAGGCTGGGCCGCCTTCTCTGCCTCCTCGTCGACCAGCGTGAAGACGCAGTCGCCCCGCTGGCGGCCATTCCACCGCAACTTGTGGCCTTCAGGCACGTGCCCGTGGTGAAGCGCGTCGTAGTAGGCGGCTCGCCACCGGCCACGGGTCTGGGGCGCGGGATCAGGGACCGTGATCTTCCCAGGGGTCGATTGCAGCCGGGAGATCAGCTCGGCCCCGTCCGCCGGGGCCCGCGCAGCTTGGGCTGCATCGCCCTTGAGCCGCTCCTTCTCCGCCTGCACCTGGCGAGGGTGCTTGCCGTGCATGAGGTAGAAGCGACCGTCCGCAGTCACCACGGCGACGTGATTGTTGCCACGCCAGGTCCTCTGGATCAGCCCACGCTGTTCCAGCGCCCATGCTGTATGTACGCGGCCAGGTGCGATTTGCACGGCATCGGAAGCCGCCGCGATCTCGCGGAGCAGGGTGGCCTGCGGTGCGGACACTGCGTATTTCACTTCTACGGCTCCACTCGACAGCGTGCGGTCGGGACGGTCAACGTAGAGCGGGTGGGCGGGGATTGGGAGGCTAGCGGTCCCTCGGAGGAGTGCTTGAGGGCGATCTTGCGCACAACCGGCGGTAACCGGTGTAGGGCAGCACGAAAGTTCCGGTTCAGAGTGAGTGAACGTTCACTGCGGCTGCTGCGACGTCGGCGGGGAGTAGGAGTTCATCTTCGGCCTCTTCTTTGCGCTGCGACTGCGGGTGCGTACGGCCCGATCACGGAGCGTCTCGTTGCTTGTTTCGAATCCGAGCATGACGTTGTACCCCTCTCGGGCGCGCTGCAGCCCGAAGTCCCTCAACTGCTCGACGCTGGTCCCCACCGTGCCGACTCGGCCGAGCTTCACCAGCTCCGCGAACTCCGATCCGACGAGGTAGTTGACTGCCCTCTCGTAGCTGAAGATGCGTCCACCCTTGGGGCCGAGCGTGCAGTCGTCCTCCAGGAGGATGCGGGCATAGGAGAGGGGGATGTACATGCCGTGGGCCAGCTCGGTGCTGGAAGCCGCCCCGTTTCGCCAGTGTGCGAACTTCAGGAAGCATGCGTCCACGGAGAGGCGCCACTCATGGGAGCGGGCGGGCTTTGTACTGAGCTGTGAAACCTGTTCCAAGCGGTCCATCTGGTCCAGGAGTTGCTTGTTCACCCGGTATTCCTTACGCCGGGGTTCCAAGCGTTTGTACTGGACGAGGACGAAGCTGTGTGTGGGGTGGTGGTAGTAGATCATGTCTGTGCCCAGTCGGCTCTCCACCGGAGTGGCATTGACGTTGACGACCTCAAGACGGCGTCCTGTGGAGTCTTCTAGCACGTGGATGTCGCATCGAACGTCACCGCGTTGCCGCCAGTCGTCGAAGCGGGGCACTTGATCGCCCAGGCCAACCCGTACGTCGTGGTCGATCAGGCTGTTTTCCACCGGGTCCGGAATGAGTCCCGCCAGGTATGGCTCTTCCCGGGACGCGGGGCGCCCCCAGACCGACAGTGCGGAGTGCGGGAAATCGGTCACGCGAGTAAGGGTCTGAGCCGCGTCTCTCTGCTCCTGCCACGCACGGTCCGCTGCGTCCTCGACGTTGAAGTCGAGCGGGTTGAGCTGGGCGAGCAACCAGTCGATGTACCGGGACAACTCGGGGTGGCGTCTTAGGAGTGCTTCCTGCAAAGCCTGCCAGGTTTCCATGCCACAGTGGCCTGCGCTTTCTGACAGAGCACGCTCCACATGACGTCGGTGTGTCGAAGGCAAGGATGCGAGGATTCCGTCGGGACCGTCCAGAGGAACCGGCTCCGGACATCTACGCATGGGCTCGATGGTGACGCTTCTGTCGACCGGACCCACGGTGTTGATGCGCTGGACTGACCCCATCCAGGTGATGAAGCGGCCGTGTTCGGCGAGCCCGTCGCTGCCGGAGTTCGCGGAACGCGCCAGGTTGTCGCGGACCAAGAACACCAACCTGGTACCGGTGTCTGACGTGTCGAGCCCAGTGGGCAGCCCTTTGGTGAAGCGTTCAGAGATGAGCCAGTCGTCTTCGTTGTCGGCCATCTGTTCCGGGGTGAGGGTCACTATGTAGGTCACGAGCGGACTTTACCGATGCGGTCGACGCCACAGGCGTACGGAACGCCCGGTCCTGTAAGTCGAGTTGTCACGTTTGTTAGGCGATGCCTGGCCGAGGAGTTGCTGGGCGACGGGATTGAAGGACATCGAGCCGTCCGAAGTCCGACGGGACCCCAACGGTCACTTCGGCGCGCAACTCATCCGGCCCCAGCGCACCGTCAACCGGGCGCCGGCCAGGGCAGGGAACCCGGGGAGCACACCATGTCACGACTGGTTGTGACGCTCGTTTGACGCTCTGGGCGCCAGATCGCGGAACCGCGAGCCCAAAAGTGGGCTCTGACCTGGCCTTTTCCGAGCATCGCTCGGCCCGACATCTTCCCGATGACGCATCACGTGGAGTGCGTGGTGATCCTGGAGTCGGTGAAGAAGGGGCGGTAGCGGGCCGTCGGTCGCGGAGTGTCGCGGACCGACGGTGCAACTCGCCGACTGTGTCGGTGAGTTGCACCGTCGTCGGTTCGGGGGCGCCGGGCGTGACTTGGCCCATGCGCCCCCGCGCCGTCCTTCACGTCGCCGTCGACGACCACGTCCCCAGCGCCATCTCCGCGGTGATGCCGGGGCCGAAGCCGGCCAGGAGGCCGCGCTGGCCCTCCTGCGCTGACTCCTCGTCGAACATGCGGGCCAGTGCGTCCAGTACCACCGCGCTGGCTATGTTGCCGTACTCGGTCAGCGTCGCCCGGCTGAAGCGGAACGCCTCGCGGGGGACGCCGAGGAAACGGCTGAGGTCGTCGAGGATGCGCGGGCCGCCGGCGTGGACGATGTAGAAGTCCAAGTTGCCCGCGTCCCAGTGGTGTTCGTCGGCCAGCGCGCGGAGCGCCGGCGCGAGCGGCTCCATCGTTCCCGGGACCCGCTTGTCCAACTGGAAGTGGAATCCCGTGGAGCGCACCGCATACGAGATCCAGTCCTCGGTGTGCGGTATCAGGTAGGAGGCGTTCCGTTCGAGGTGGACGCCCGTGCCGCCCCTGCCGCGCATCACGGCCGCCGCGACCGCGTCCCCGAACAGGCCGTTGGACAGCAGCGATCCGACGCCCATGTCCGAGGGCTGATAGCACAGCGAGCAGAACTCGCAGGCGACGAGCAGGACGTTGGCTTCCGGGTAGGCCCGGCAGAAGTCGTGCGCGCGGTTGATCGCGGCGCCTCCCGCGGCGCAGCCGAGTTGGGCGATGGGGACCTGCCGGGTGTCCGACCGGAATCCCATGTGGTTGATGAGCCACGCCGTCAGCGACGGCATCATGAAGCCGGTGCACGAGACGTAGACGATCAGGTCGATGTCTCGCGGCTCCAACTCCGCCTGGTCCAGTGCCTTGCGTACCACGGCGGGGACGCGGGCCTTGGACTCCTCCTCGTAGATGGCGCTGCGGGCGTCGAGCCCGGGATGCTCCAGCACCTTGTCGATGGGCTGGATCAGGTGCCGACGCGACACGCCCGTATGCTCGATGAGTCTCAGCACGAGTTTCAGCTGGGCGTGGTCGCCGTGAAGCTGTCGTGCCAGTTCGAGGGTGTCGTCCCTGGTGATGATGTACTCAGGGACCGCGATTGCCGGTTTGCACAAAACCGCCATCGGATGCACTCCTTGCAGACTGTGGTCCGCCCAGTGCTTTTTCTGCTCTGTAATTCGCGTCGTGGTCGCTTCCGTTGTCGGCCGGCGGAATCTCAGGAGATTCCATCGGCCCGATGACACAGACCCCTGGAAGGACGCGAGCGGGCCATCCGTCGAAGAATGGACTTTCCCCGTGCAGATGGGTCATTCCTAGACCGTACGCCAGGGGGGTGAGTTCCGCATGCCGCGGTCGGGGCCGCGGGAATCCGCGGCCCCGATACCTCACCACACCACCGGCAGGGCCAGCGGATAGCGCCAGATCGCGGTCTCGTTCCAGCGCAGTTCCTCGGCCGGCTTCGCCAACTTCAGCTCGGGGAAGCGCTTCAGCAACGTGCCCAGCGCCACCTGCATCTCGGTCAGGGCCAGCGGGGCGCCCAGGCAGTGGTGCCCGCCCCAGCCAAACGTCATGTGGCCGGTGGTCTCGCGCGTCAGGTCCACCTCGTCGGGCCGCTCGAACTTCTTCGGGTCCCGGTTGGCCGTCAGGTACGAGACGTGCACGATGTCCCCGGCCCGGATCGTCACGCCGCTCAACTCGACGTCCTCCAGCGCGACTCGCGGGATGCCGACGCCCTTGCGGAACGGAATGAAGCGCAGCAGCTCCTCCAGCGCCTGCGGCAGCGCCTCGGGGTGCGCGCGCAGCATCGCCAGGTCCTTGGGCCGGGTCAGCAACATGTAGGAGAGGTTGCCGATCTCGTACGTGGTGGTGTCCTGGCCGGTGATCAGGAGCACCATGGCCATGACAGTGAGCTCCTTCTCGTCGAGGACCTCGTCCCCGACACGGGCTGTCGCCAAGGCGCTGATCAGGTCGTCGCCCGGGTCGCGCCGGCGTCGTGCGGTCAACTCCTTGAAGTACTCCCGCATGTTCGCCTTGGCGTGGATGGCGTTTTCCTTGTTGTCGAGGCTGACGTTCATCATCGTGCGGGCGTACGTGCGCAGTTGCGCGCGCTCGCCCTCCGGGATGTCCAGCACCTCGCAGATGGTCGTCAGCGGCAGCGGCGACGCGAGGTTCTCCATCAGGTCACCCGGCGCCCCGTCCTCGACCATGCGGTCCAGCAGGTCGTCCACGGCGTGCTGGGTGCGCGCCCGCATCCGCTCCACCTGCTTCGGGGCGAACGCCTTGGACACCAGGCTCCGCAGTCGGCTGCTCGCGGGCGGGTCCATCACGTTGATGGCCTCGTCCTGCACGATCGGCTCCGGCGTCATGCGCGGGAAGTCCCGCCCGACGATGGCGTGCCGGCTGAACCGCCGGTCCGTCGTCACCGTCCGCACGTCCTCGTACCGCGTGACCAGCCACGCCTCGCCTTCGCCGTACGGCAGCCGAATGCGTGCGACGGGCTCTTCGGTCATGATCCGCCTGAGCGTCGGATCGAACTCCAACGCCTCGGCGTAATCGAACGGGCAATTCCAGACGGTGCTGTCGGATTCCTGTGCCATTCCGAACTCCCGGGGTGAGAAGGACGGGTGCGTTTCGGTCGAAAGACTTGAGGAGAGCTGAGGGGGCTTGAACGGGTGGATCGGGGTGGATCGGGATCGAGGTGAGGGGCGAATTGTCGGGCACGACGGGTCGAGCGTGATGTGCGGAATTGCCGCCCGCGGTTTGGGCAGCCGAAAGGCATGCATGCCCTCGCCGGCGGGCCGCAAAGGCGCTATTTCATCCCCGATATCGTACGCAGGCGCCCTGTGCTCCGCCTCGGCTGACCAGGTTCGGGTCGGGCCGTCACGCCGTACGACGGTTTCGTTTTGCACCGCTCTTTCAGGCTGGTTCCTGCCTCGTCCGGCGAAGTGAGCGGGGTGGCGTGCGCAGCCAGGCAATTGCGCCGAATGGGTGATGGGTCGGGGGAGCGGGTGTGGTGGGGGTGGTTGGTTGCTCTGGGATGGAGCGAGGTGGGGTCGGGTGGGTACCGGATCGTCGGGGGCTTCGCCGCCGGCATGGTGGTGGGCGCGATGCCTCGTGGTGACTGTGTGGTCACTCTGGCTGGTTACGGGGGGCGCGGTTTCGTTGGTAGGGGGAGCGGAGTCGCTCGACGGTGGGGGCGTGCCCCTGCTTAATGGTCGCCCATTGGCGTCCGCGTTGCCTTTCTGTGGGCGTGGGCGTGGGCGTGGGCGTGGGCGTGGCTGTGGGTGGGCTGCGGCCGCGCCTGTATCGGTCTGCAGGTGATCTGCGGCGGCATGATCGGCGGCCACCCGGCTCGGTCGGCCGGAGTCAGGGTCGGGATCATGCCCGAGCGGAGTCGGCGTTCACGTGCGTGTGCGACAACTCCGTCCGGAGGATGCTCAATCCGTCTGGTGGGCGTCTCGGGCCGCGTCCACGAAGTTCTCCAGCGCCTTCCAGAAGGGACGGTATGCGGCGTCGAACTCCGCGCGGCAGTCCCTGCCTTTGGCCGTGCCTGGTTGAAGCGCCTCGTAGAAGGGGCCGGTGGTCTTCTGGAGGGCGAGTGCCGCGGCCGCGGCCGACGGCGGGCCCTCCAACTCCACGACCCGGGCGCAGCGTCGGATCTTCGCGTACTCCGCGACCTCCCGGTCGAGCAGTACGTCGAGCCTGGCGGTCCGCTCCGCGGAGGCCGGCTCCCGCAGCTCCGCCGAAATCTCCCAGAACAACTCGCCGATCCGGTGGGTCTGTTCGATCAGGTCCAGGTAAGCGGTGCGCCGGCTCTCCCGCAGGCGCTCGGCCCGCTGCGAGCGTGCCGCGGTCTCCGCCTGTATGCGGGCAGCCCGCGTACTGCCGCGGCTGGTTACCCAACTGGCCAGTACCGCCGTACCGCCCGTCACTGCCGCGATCGCCAGAGTCCACACCGTGCTGTCGCCCACGCGTCGTCACGATACCCATCGCACCTTCCGCCGGCCGCTACCGGTGCGCCGGTTCCGGCACCGCTCCGTGCGCGCTCACGCCCCAGTCATGTTCGTGGTTACGTCAGTTATCTCGCCGGGTACGACAACTGCGTCTGTGGCCAAGCCTGTTGAGGCCACAGTCGTGTCTTTCATTGCTGCCTCCTCGGCTTTTCTGCCTGCGTCTTCCTCAGGTTTCGCTGTCTTCCGTCGCCCTTGTGGCGGGCGGGCCGCTGCCGGGCCCGCTACGGGTGAGCCGACGGATGCCGGCGGGGCCGGAGCGCCTGCGGTGCTTGCGCTCCGTCGGCAATCCAAGATCGCGCCGCCCGTAGGCGCGCCGGTCCCGCCACCTCCACCGGGCGACTGACCGCATGGCCAAAGGCCAAGTGAACGGTCGGCTCACCGAACGGCCGGCCCGCTCGGTCAGTGATCAACTGGGCGGCTGGTCGCGGTCGTCCGTCGGATCTCGTCGTGGAGTTCAGCCGTCGGTGGAGTGGTCAGGCGAAGTCCCAGCGCCGTTGGGTCTGGGTGGTGACTAGGTACTCGTACGGGAGACGTGCGGTCCTCGTTCCGGTGGGGGCGGAACGCTTCCGTCGCGATCGTCGACGCGGCGCGCGGAGTGAACCTCTTGGGCCTGGCCATGGCGCGCCGTGCCACTCGGTCCTTCCCTGTGACCGGCCGGCCGGCAGGCGTCTTGTGCCGTCCCGTTTGGTCAGTGTCCGCCCTACTGCATTGCCTCCGTCTCAGAGCTAAAGTCGACGTATGGCCACAGGGGACCTCCCCGATGAGCTGGCTGACGTACTGGCCGGGATCCAGCGGCTGATCCGCCGGCGGCTCCGCCCCGGCATGCCCGTGCCCAGGCTGCGGGGCGCGCAGGTCGAACTCCTGCGGCTGGTCTCCGCCCGACCCGGCATCCGGGTCTCCGCCGCCGCGCAGGAGCTCTACCTGGCGGGTAACTCGGTCTCCACGCTGGTCAACGAGCTCAGCCGGGCCGGCTATCTACGACGTGAGACCGACCCCGCTGATCGGCGCTCGGCCCAGCTCTTCCCCACGCCGGAGGCGCGGGCACGGCTGCGCGACTGGGAGACCCGCCGCAGTGCGCTCGTCCACGCACAGGTCGCGCGCCTCCCCGAGGCCGACCGGGCGGCTTTGGAGGCAGCTCTTCCGGCGCTGCGCCGGCTCGCCCACAACCTGCACCAGCAGACGGAGGGATCATGACCAGCGACGACCCCGGCCGGACGGTGCCGCACACCGCCACCGGAGAACCCCAGGAGACCGCCGGCGCACCGGTCGGAGCCGCCGACCCAGTGGCCCCGACAGGCACCCCGGCCCCGGATGCTCTCTCCTGCCACGCGCTGCGCTATGCCTTCGGCGAGACCAGGGCCGTGGACGGAGTGGATCTCGCCGTTCGCACCGGCGAGGTCTTCGGCCTGCTCGGACCGAACGGCGCGGGCAAGACCACCGCCATCCGCTGCATCACCACCCTGCTGCCCGTTCCGGCGGGCATGGTGCGGGTCTTCGGGCATGACGCGGCGCGGGAGCGGATGGCCGTTCGGCGCCTCCTGGGCTATGTGCCACAGCAGTTGTCCGCCGATGCCGGGCTCACCGGCCGGGAGAACGTCGCACTCTTCGCCCGGGTCTTCGACGTGCCGCGCCGCGAGCGGGCCGCCCGTGTCGCCCAGGCACTGGAGGCCGTCAACCTCACCGACGCCGCGAACCGGCTCGCCAAGACCTACTCAGGTGGCATGATCCGCCGCCTGGAACTCGCCCAGGCCCTGGTCAGCGCGCCCCGCCTGTTGATGCTCGACGAACCGACGATCGGTCTCGACCCGATCGCCCGCACCAGCGTCTGGGAGCACATCAACGCGGTGCGTGCCGCCACCGGCATGACCGTCCTGGTCACCACCCACTACATGGACGAGGCCGAGCAGTACTGCGACCGCGTCGCCCTGATGCACCGCGGTCGGATCCGGGCCCTGGGCACGCCCGGCGAACTCCGCTCCGCCCTGCGCGCCCGCCGCGCCCGTGCCGAGCAGTCCCTAAGCGCAACAACCGAATCCGCTGCCGCCGCGACCGCTGCGTCCACGACCGCTACGTCTGTGGCTGCAGCGCCCGCGTCCCGTCCCGCTCCCTCGTCCGATACGGAGCCGACGCTGGAAGACGTCTTCCGGGACGTCGCCGGCACCGGCCTCGACGAGCAGTCAGGAGGCTTCCGCGATGTCCGGAGTACCCGTCGCACCGCGGCCCGGGTCGGCTGAAGCCACCGCCGCCCCACGCCACTTGGACCTGCTACTGGCCCCACCGCGCGCCCGTACCGGCTGGCGGGTACTGCCCGCCAGGGTCGCCGCGATGTGTGTGGTCGAGTTGCAGAAGCTCCGCCACGACCGCACCGAGCTCTACACCCGCGCCGTTCAACCCGCCCTCTGGCTCGTGGTCTTCGGTGAGACCTTCACGCGTATCAAGGCCATCCCCACTGGTGGCACCCCCTATATCGACTATCTGGCGCCCGGGATCATTGCCCAGTCCGCCATGTTCATCGCGATCTTCTACGGGATCATGATCATCTGGGAGCGGGATGCCGGCATCCTCACCAAGCTGCTGGTCACTCCCACCCCGCGGTCCGCCCTGATCGCGGGCAAGGCGTTTGCCGCCGGAGTGAAGGCGCTGCTCCAGGCAGTTGTGGTGATCGTCATCGCCGCACTCCTCGGCGTGGCCATGACGTGGAACCCGTTGCGCCTGCTCGGCGTCGCCGTCGCCGTGATCCTCGGCTCGGCCTTCTTCTCCTGTCTGTCGATGACGATCGCCGGCATCGTGCTGACCCGTGACCGTCTGATGGGCATCGGACAGGCCATCACCATGCCGCTCTTCTTCGCCTCCAACGCCCTCTATCCCGTGGCCGTCATGCCCGGTTGGCTACAGGCGATCAGCAAGGTCAACCCCCTCAGCTACCAGGTCGAAGCGCTCCGCGGACTGCTTCTGGGCACCCCCTCTCATCTGGCCCTCGACTTCGCTGTCCTCGTCGGCGCCGCGGTCGCCGGTATCGCCGCCGCATCCTCACTCCTCGGCCGCCTGGCCCGTTGACTCACCGGCCCTCGTCGCATCTCGGCGACCGGCCGGCCGTACTTCCCGGGCGGCGGGCCCGGTCCAGCCGTCGATTCCCTTCCGAGGAAGGCACGTTGTGTATCCATTACCCCACCGTAAGTGACGCCACTGACAACGGCCCCGGCCAGCGGAAATGCCTGAGTGGCCGCCGCTTTCAAGGGCCCCTCCTCGCGAGTGAGGCGACCGTCTCGATCGCGCGGAGGCCGGCCTCTCGCGTCCGCCGCGCTGAACGTCGGCTGTGAATCGGGGCGTTGCGGGGAGGTGGGGATGGTGTCGGCCCCCTGTCGCATTGGTCGCCGGGAAGGTTCCTGCGGCGAACGCCGTGTCCTCCGCCGTGGATTGCGGCGATGTCCTCCGTTCGTCCAGCGCGACTCACTCCTGCTCAGGGATTGCCGTCTCGGGACGCCCTGAGTGAGAGTCAGTCGGTTCGCGGCTGCCCCGGGGTGCTCCCGGCCTCTGTCGCGAGGGAGGATGAACGGGCATACACAAACTCGATCCGGTAGTTGTGCCCAGGTGTCCGCACTGGTCAGGGCTATGAGGCAGGATGGAAGTGGCTGCGGCGCCGTGTGTGTCGCAGTCGGCGACGTTTGTAGGTCTATCTCTAGAATCGTTCGATGCACATACCGCAGAAAGCCAGCGTTCCACTGGGTGAGGTGATTCGGTGAACGGCCCCGATGCCACCGACGAGCAGTGGGAAGGGCTCGCCGAAGTCGTACCGCTACGCGGCGGCAGCGAATGGCCCTCCTGGCCCGCCCACCGGGCCCTTCCGGACGACGAACCGACCGAGGAAACACGGCGGTTCATCGTCATCCGCGTGCAGACCTTCGCGGATGCCCGGGAGGTGGCCGAGTACCTCATGGCGCAGCTTCCGGTCCTGTTGGACCTCAGCAGTGCCGACACCGATGTCGCCAAGCGCATCCTGGACTTCGCCAGTGGGGTCGTCTTCGGGCTCGGCAGCGGCATGCACCGCGTGGACACCAACGTGTTCCTGTTGGCGCCGGTCGGCACCGAGGTTGCGGAGCCGGCGGCGGGCACCGTCCCCCATTCGTAGGAAGAGCAGTTGGGCGTAACGGTTCTCCGAGCGAGGGACTGCGTAGCGTCCCCGCATGGATACCGACAGTGTGCGTCCGGCGGTCACCGAATTACGGTTGTCCGCCTTCAAGGCCCATCGTGGCGTTTCCCTCCCGTTCGGGCCGCTGACGCTGCTCAGTGGGGACAGCGGAAGCGGCAAGTCCAGTGTGTTGCAGGCGTACGAGCTCCTCGCTCGGCTCGGCAGCGGAGACCCGCTGGAACGGGCCGTCGGGGTGGTCGCGGGAGGGGCCTCCGCCTGTGTGCCCGCCGGCGCACGCCCCGATGGCCAGGGTCGGCGCGGCTTCCGCCTCGGCTGTACGGTCGACGGCCCGGTCGGTGCCGTTCGGCTCGACCTCGCCGTGCAGGCCGAACCCGAACTCCGCATCGTCGGCGAGCGTTTGACGGGCTGCGGCGAGACACTGCTCACCACCGCCCTCACCGACCCCAACCGCCCCGCCGTCCAGGCTGCCTGGCACACCGCCGGTGCCACCCCGGTTACCCGGGCACCCTTGCCCGACGACCGTTTGGCCACATCCCTCCTCCCGTTGCGGGTCGCGGGCAAGACGGAAGGGCAGCGGCTCGTCCTGGCCGCCGCGGAACAGGTCGTGGTGGCGCTCCGTTCGGCCTTCGTGTGCGATCCGCGGCCGGAGGCGATGCGGGATCGCGCGGAACGGGTCGCCGCGGACGACGGTCGTGCGGCGGGCGATGCGTCGGGTGGGGGAGGCGCGGGGCGTAGTGCCGGGGCGCGTGGTGGTGGCCGGGGCGGCAGTCCGGGGCGCTCGGGGAAGAGTGGAGGGTCCAGTGGTCCCGGTGGACCGTCGGCGGCGCGCGGGCGGAAGGGGGTCAGGAGCGGCGCGGAGGCCAGTGGTTGGGGGCACGACGAGGAGCGTGACGAAGGGCGGTTGCGGTCGTCGTGCGAGAACCTCTCCGCCGTACTGGAGCGCACGAGTCGCGAATGCGCCCGGCGGCACGCCGTGTTGGTCGCGGCCGTACGGGACGCCTGTTCCGGGCCGGTCGACGGAGTACGGGCGGTGCCGCGGCAGCCGGATGCGGCGACGGCGGCGGACGCCGCCTCCACGGGGGGAACGGGCGGCGGGGCGGCGCCAGATGGACAGGGGACCCTGGGCCCGCCGGCCCTACGGACCGTCCTCGACCGTGGCGCGCTGGGGGAGATGCCCGTCGAGCAGCTCGGCGACGGCGAGCTGCGATTCCTCGCGCTGGCGTTGGTGCTGCTGACCGGCCCCGGGGTGCTCGCCATGGATCCGGCCGGGGAGATCCCGTCGGCGCTGCAGCAGATGACGGTGATGGCGGACGGCATGGACCGTTGCATGGATCGCCGGCAGGCCCGGGAGCTGGTGTCGTTGGCCGTACGGATGGCCGATCGTGGGCATGTCCGGCTGCTGGGGACGGTGCGGGACCCGTCGGTCGCCGAGGGGCTGCCCGGTGTGCAGGTGCTACACCTAGGGGTATGAGTGAGGATCTTCATGCGCTGCAACGACGCCTGGCCGACTTCGCGGCCGCCCGGGACTGGCAGCAGTACCACACCCCCAAGAACCTGGCCGCGGCGCTGAGTGTCGAGGCCGCGGAACTGGTCGAGATCTTCCAGTGGTTGACGCCGGAGGAGTCGGCGAAGGTGATGTCCGACCCCAAGGCGGCCGGGCGGGTCGAGGACGAGGTCGCGGACGTCTTGGCGTATCTGCTCCAGTTCTGCCAGGCGCTGGGGATCGATCCGCTGACCGCGCTCGCCGCGAAGATCGAACGGAATGAGACGCGGTTCCCGGCGGTGCGGCAGGCGCCGCCGGACCGTCCGCGGAGCGGCGAGTAGCCGCCGGGCGGCGCGAATCGGGCGGCGTGCGAAGGGACGGGGCCGGCGGGGTGGGGGCGAGAGCCTCCGCCCCGTCGGCCTTTGCGCGCCGCCCGGGCGTCGGTCGCGGCGCACACCGCCGTGCGGTGCGGCGTCGCAGCGGTCGGCGTCACGAGCCGCGTGCCGCATGTCGGCGGCAGGAGTTTCTGGCGAGACAAGAGGGTGCTGTGTGGTGCACGTTGTCTCATGGAGGTTGAGGGATGTGCGGTGGTGTAGTGACGCAGGGGGGAGCTCCGCGGGCCGGAACCGTCGGTGCGACCGTTCTAAAACCGCCTCTCATCACTCTATGGAGTTATGGATCTTTCCACAGCGTCTTGGTTGTCCACAGATTTGCGAATTCCTCTAGCGTTTTTGGCTGTTGACCCTCACGCTGGGTAGTGGAAGGGAAGTGGGGTGAACGCGCATGACGAAGAAGGAGGGAGGGACGCAGATGGACGCGGTGCGAATCATCGCGGCCAGTCGACGCGGTCTGGCGCAGGCGAGCACGGTGCACGACGTGGTCGTCGAGGCGTGGCAGGCACAAGCCTTGGCGGAAGCGATAGGTAGCCACCTCGCGATATTCGGGCCGTACGAAGTGCGGTCCAGGGCTCGAGGGTTGGGCGACGCGGGCGGGCGGTTCAGCGGGGGACTGCTGTGCTCGACGGCGACCGCCGGGGGGCTGCGGGCAGCTCAGCTCACCGAGATACGCGACGTCAAGGCGGCTTTAATCAGCCTGTGCCAACTGCTCCGAGAGGTGTGCGAGGCATTGGTCGGGGTGGTGATCTCGGCCGAGGAGGAGGGGATGTACTGGACCTGCGTGGAGGCCATGGACACAGCAGACGAATCGAGGGACCACGCCGCCGGAATACTGGAGAAGCTGGAGGTACGCGACCGGCACCTTGCCTGACGGAGGGCGGGCCGTCTCTCAAGCTGCCTGCCCTGCAACTACCGGAACAGTCAGCACCATCAGAAGGGCCGGAACGACCGGAGCGGTCGGAGTCGCCAGGACGGTCGGTACGGCCGGAGCCGCCATGACGGTCGGTACGGCCAGTGGTCTGGGGCCGTTGCCGGCCTGGGGAGGCGCAGCACGTCTGTTGGCCACTTCGACCGGCGTGCCGGGACAGGGGTGGTCGACCTGTGCCGCCGTCCCATCGTGCTCGGAGTCGGCGCTCGCCCGCGTGTTATCTCCCCTCTTCTTCTCCTTCTGCTCTCCCTCCCGCCTCCTGCTCTCGCGTTCTCTCGCCGCTACCCCTGTCTCTCCTTCTCTGATCGCGAACCGTGGGCCTGCTGCCGCTGACGGCGTTGTGACCGCCTTGGTGGGTCACGGACCCTTGGGCCAGCCACGCGACGTGTGAACTGGCAGCCATATAGGGCGACTTGGAGGTATCGATCTGGCGCCGTGAGTCAGGGTCACCGAGGCCGTTTCTGTCCAACCCCAACCACCGACCTCAAGCTCAACTTCAACCCCGATCCCTCAGCCGCTACTCACCTCACCCGCTTCGATCGGTCTGTCCATCCCGACCCCTCGGTCACCGTGTACGCCACATCGACCACACCCACTCCGTGTCTTCGCACCGCACATCGCACACGCCGCACACGTCACGCATCGCGCACGCCGCGCAGCGGACATGCCGCGCTTCGGAAACCGCACGCATGGGAGCCAGATCGGAAACAAGACACCTGGTTTATCGGCAGTGCCCGGAGGTTGGTTTGCCGGGCACCGGTGCAGGATGGAGGTATGGACCTACGGATCTTCACCGAGCCCCAGCAGGGGGCTTCTTACGACACCCTTCTGAAGGCCGCCAAGGCCACCGAGGAGCTTGGGTTCGACGCCTTCTTCCGCTCCGATCACTATCTGCGGATGGGAACGGTCGACGGGTTGCCCGGCCCGACGGACGCCTGGATCACGCTGGCCGGTCTGGCCCGTGAGACCAAGCGAATCCGGCTCGGCACGCTCGTGACGGCCGGCACCTTCCGCCTTCCGGGCGTGCTGGCGATCCAGGTCGCGCAGGTCGACCAGATGTCCGGCGGGCGGGTGGAACTCGGCCTGGGCGCGGGGTGGTTCGAGGAGGAGCACAAGGCGTACGGCATCCCGTTCCCCAAGGAGAGGTTCGCGCGACTGGAAGAGCAGCTTGCGATCGTCACCGGCCTGTGGGCCACCGAGGTAGGAAAGGAGTTCTCATACGACGGCACGTACTACCAGTTGGAGAAGTCGCCCGCACTGCCCAAGCCCGCCCAGGGCAGGGTGCCGGTGCTGATCGGCGGGCACGGTGCGACGCGTACCCCGCGGTTGGCGGCGCAGTACGCCGATGAGTTCAACATTCCCTTCGCCTCGCTCGAAGACACGGAGCGCCAGTTCGGACGGGTGCGGGCGGCCGCCGAGGCCGCCGGGCGCGGGGCGGACGACCTGGTGTACTCCAACGCCCTGATCGCCTGCGTCGGTAGGAACGACGCCGAGGTGGCGCGGCGGGCCGCGGTCATCGGGCGCGACGTCGAGGAGCTGAAGGCCAACGGCGTGGCGGGCTCGCCCGCGGAGGTCGTCGACAGGCTCGGCCAGTTCGGTGCCATCGGCTCGTCCCGGGTCTACCTCCAGATCCTGGATCTGGAGGACCTGGACCACCTGGAGTTGATCTCCGAGCAGGTCCAGTCGCAGCTTCGTTGACGTCGCAGGTCGTGCTGGCGTCGTGCAGCTCTGCTGATGCCTCGTGGATGAGTTGAGGTGTGTAGAAGGGCTGACGTCTGCTCCGGGGCCGAGGTCGAGGCCAGGGCCGGGGCGGGGCCGGTTGCGGGCTCCGATCGCGGGTGGTTCGGGGCGGAGTCGGGGATCTGCGCCTGGCTGGTCGTGTAGTCCGGTGGCCGTGGGCGGAGTTGGGTGTCGCGCCGTGGGTGGCATGGTGCGGCGCCGGCTCCCGGTCAGCGGTCGATCGTCCAGGGGGTGTCTGGGGGCGGTGAGCCTGCGGTGAGGATGTGGCCGACTCTGCGGAGGGCTTGCTTCAGGGGCACGGTGTCCTGGTCGGGATAGGCGTTGTCCTGCCCAGGGGCCAGCGTGAATCCGGTGCTGTGGCCGGTGGCGTCGGGAGGGGGGCGTGCTCGCCGGGGTCGTCCTCGTCGTTGACCAGCATCACCAGTGCGCGCTCGGTGTGGGTGATGAGGCCAATGCCCGGCCGGAGTTGCTGGTCGGCCGGGTCTCGGCTTGGCCGCGTCGATGCGTTGCCTGAGGTCGTGTTGAAGGGCCTCGGGCGACGCCCAGGACGTGCGGTCGTCGAAACGCCAGGATCCGATCACGGGGGAGTCTTTCGGGCTTGTCCGGGGGCCTGCCGGGAATGGGGTGGGGAGGGTGGGGGCGGGGGGAGGGGCCCAGGAAAATCGGTAGGGCGGACAGCCCGTACACACCCATACTGAACGGGTGTTTCTGACCATAACCACCACTGGCACCATTGACCGTCCCGCGACCGATCTCGGGTTCCTGTTGCACAAGCATCCAGGGAAGTCGCAGCAGTTCTCCACCGCGCACGGTACGGCGCACGTCTTCTATCCGGAGGCGGACGCCGAACGGTGCACGGCGGCGCTGCTGTTGGAGGTCGACCCCGTTGCCCTGGTCCGTCGCGGGCAGGGGAAGGGGCGCGGCGGGGCAGCGGACTCGGCGCTCGGAAGGTACGTCAACGACCGGCCCTATGCGGCGTCGTCGCTGCTGGCGGTGGCGTTGCGGAGCGTCTTCGCGAGCGCGCTGAAGGGGCAGTGCGCGGCCCGGCCCGAGCTGGTCGGGCGGGCGATGCCGTTGCGCATCGAGGTGCCGGTGTTGCCCGCCCGCGGGGGCGCCGGGTTGGTGGAGAAGCTGTTCCGGCCGTTGGGCTGGTCGGTGCTGGCCGAGCCGCTGCCGTTGGACGAGACCTTTCCCGAGTGGGGGGATTCGCGCTACGTACGGCTGGTCCTCGAAGGCGACGTCGAACTGGCCGCTGCGTTGCGGCATCTGTATGTGCTGCTGCCGGTTCTGGACGACGCCAAGCACTACTGGGTGGCGCCCGACGAGGTCGACAAGCTGTTGCGAGCCGGCGAGGGCTGGCTGGAGCGCCACCCCGAGCAGCGGCTGATCGCCGGCCGTTACCTCGCCCGTCGCGGGTCGCTGACGCGCGAGGCCATGGCGCGACTGGAGTTGGCCCGGCTCGCCGAGGCGGACGACGCGGCCGTCGAGGAGATCGACAACGCGGTGGATGAGGCGACGGACACCGAGGAGCGGCCGGTTCCGCTCGCCGTGCGCCGGCGGGAGGCCGTGCTCGACGCGTTGCGTGCGGCCGGCGCCGCCCGGGTCCTCGATCTGGGGTGTGGGCAGGGGCAGTTGATCGGTGAGCTGCTCAAGGAGGGGCAGTTCACCGAGATCGTCGGGATGGACGTGTCGATGCGGGCGCTCCACGAGGCCCGGCGCAGACTCGGCCTGGACCGGATGCCGGAGCGTCAGGCCCGGCGCGTCCGGCTGGTCCAGGGCTCGTTGGCGTATACGGACGGCCGACTCAAGGGGTATGACGCGGCGGTGCTGAGTGAGGTCGTCGAGCATGTGGACCCGGAGCGTCTGCCGGCGTTGGAGTACGCGGTTTTCGGGGCGGCCAGGCCGCGGACGGTCGTGGTGACCACGCCCAACGTCGAGTACAACGTGCGCTGGGAATCGCTGCCGGCCGGGCAGGTGCGGCATGCCGACCACCGCTTCGAGTGGACGCGGGCGGAGTTCCGGCGGTGGGCCGGGGAGGTCGCCGCGCGGCACCGTTACGCGGTCGCGTTCGGCCCGGTGGGCGCGGAGGACCCGGAGGTCGGGTCGCCCACCCAGCTCGCGTGCTTCACGCGCCAGGGCGACGGGAGCGTGGCGGCGGGCGGGAACGGTGATGCGCGTGCGAGCGGAGGTAGGGAAATGGGCGGTAGCGGCGGTGGTGACAGTTGCGGGGGCAGCGACGCAATGCCGTCCGCGTCCGCTCGCGGCGGCGGTCCCGGCCGCGTTGTCAGTGGTGGCGGTCATGATGGAGATGTCGGTGCGGGAACGAGCGGCCGGAAGGGGGTAGCGGCATGAGTGGCGTGGAGCGAGACGGGGGCGGGGCGGCGTCGCAGCCGCCGGCCGAGCAGGTGTCGTCGGGGGCGGGGGAGCGTTCGCTCGGTGTGCCCGATCTGTCGCTGGTGGTGTTGATCGGGGCGACCGGTTCCGGGAAGTCGACGTTCGCCGCGCGGCATTTCAAGCCGACCGAGGTGATCTCGTCGGACTACTGCCGGGGGCTGGTCAGCGACGACGAGAACGACCAGAGCGCCAGCGGTGACGCCTTTGAGGTGCTGCACTTCATCGTGGGCAAGCGGCTGGCGGCCGGGCGGCTGACGGTGGTCGACGCCACCAATGTGCAGGCGGAGTCGCGGGGCCGACTGGTGCGGCTGGCGCGCGAGCACGACGTGCTGCCGGTGGCGATCGTGCTGGACGTGCCCGAGCAGCTCTGCGCCGAGCGGAACGCGACGCGCCCCGACCGGGCCGGGCTGCCGCGCCGCGTCATCCAGCGGCACCAGCGCGAACTGCGGCGCTCGCTCGGCAAGTTGGAGCGCGAGGGGTTCCGGAAGGTGCATGTGCTGCGCGGCGCGGAGGCGATCGAGGCCGCGGAGGTCGTCCGGGAGCGGCGGTTCAACGACCTGCGACACCTCACGGGGCCGTTCGACGTCGTCGGCGATGTCCACGGGTGCCGTTCGGAGTTGGAGACCCTGCTCGGCCGGCTGGGGTATGAACTGGTCCGGGATGCGCGGGGGCGGGCCGTGGACGCGGTGCACCCCGAGGGCCGTACGGCGGTCTTCGTCGGCGACCTGGTCGACCGGGGTCCGGACAGCCCGGGAGTGCTGCTCCTGGTGAGCGGAATGGTGGCGGCCGGTCACGCACTGTGCGTGTCCGGGAACCACGAGCAGAAGCTGGGGCGTTATCTCAACGGTCGGGCGGTGCGGCACACGCACGGCCTGGCCGAGACGATCGCGCAGTTGGCGGAGGAGGACGAGGAGTTCCGCGCCGGGGCCGCGGAGTTCGTGCGGGGGCTGGTCAGCCACTACGTCCTGGACGGGGGTGGACTGGTGGTGTGCCACGCCGGGTTGCCGGAGAAGTACCACGGCCGTACGTCGGGCCGGGTGCGATCCTTCGCGCTCTACGGCGACACCACGGGCGAGACCGACGAGTTCGGCCTGCCCGTGCGGTACCCGTGGGCGGAGGACTACCGCGGCCGCGCCGCCGTCGTCTACGGGCACACGCCCACCCCGCGCGCCGGCTGGCTCAACAACACCATCTGCCTGGACACCGGCTGCGTCTTCGGCGGGAAGCTGACCGCGTTGCGCTGGCCCGAGCGCGAGTTGGTCGACGTGGCGGCGGAGCGCGTCTGGTACGAGCCGGCCAAGCCGCTGGCCTCGGAGGCGCCGGGCGGGGCGGACGGCCGTCCGCTGGATCTGGGCGATGTGGCCGGCCGGCGGATCGTCGAGACGCGGCAGATGGGCCGGCTCGCCGTGAAGGAGGAGAACGCCGCTGCCGCGCTGGAGGTGATGAGCCGCTTCGCGACGGACCCGCGGCTGCTGCCGTATCTGCCGCCGACCACGGCGCCCTGCGCGACGGCCAAGGAGTCCGAGGCGGACGCGCGCGGCGAGGGTTTCCTGGAGCATCCGCGGGAGGCGTTCGCCGAGTACCGCGCGGCCGGCGTCCGTGAAGTGGTGTGCGAGGAGAAGCACATGGGCTCCCGGGCGGTGATGCTGGTCTGCCGCGACGAAGCGGTGGTCCGCGAGCGGTTCGGGGTGGCCGGCGAGGGGGTGTCGGGTGCCGTTTACACCCGCACCGGGCGGCCGTTCTTCGACGACCGGGAGACCACCGAGCGGGTACTGCGACGGGTCCGCGAGTGCGTCGAACGGGCCGGCCTGTGGGCGGAGTTGGACACCGGATGGCTGCTGTTGGACGCCGAGTTGATGCCCTGGTCCTTGAAGGCGACGGGGCTGTTGCGGACGCAGTACGCGGCGGTGGGCGCGGCGTCCCGGGCGGCGTTCCCGGGTGCGCTCGGCGCGCTGGAGGCGGCGGTCGACCGCGGGATCGACGTGGCGGCGCTGCTCGACCGGCAGCGGGGGCGGGCCGCGGACGCCGCGGCGTTCACCGCGGCGTACCGGCGCTACTGCTGGCGCGTGGGGGAGCAGGCGACGCCGAACGGAGGCCCGGAATCCGGGGGCTTGGCGGCTGGGGACCTGGGCTCCGGGCGCTCGGACTCCGGGAGTTCGGGCCCTGGTGCTGCCGAGGCGGGAGACCACGAGGGTGCGGAACGGCAGGGCGCGGGGCTCGCGGGGCTGGCCGGCGTTCGGCTCGCGCCGTTCCAGATACTCGCCGCCGAGGGGCGCAGCCTGGCCGGCCTGCCGCACCTTGAGCAACTGGCCCTGCTCGACCGTCTGATAGCGGCCGAGGAGGCACTGGTGACGGGCGCGGACGGCGTGACGGAGGACGTCCTGGCCGGCGATCCCGCCGAGCCCGCCACCGGTCGAATACGGCTGCTCGCGCCGACCCGACGGCTGGTCGTCGACACCGAGGACGAGGCGTCGGTCGCGGCCGGTGTCGCGTGGTGGCTGGATCTGACCGCCGGTGGCGGCGAGGGCATGGTCGTCAAGCCGGCCCGGGCGTTGGTCCGGCAGCCGGACGGGCGGCTCGTCCAGCCGGGCGTCAAGTGCCGCGGTCGGGAGTACCTGCGGATCATCTACGGTCCTGAGTACACCCGTCCGGAGAACCTGCGGCGCCTGCGGGCCCGTCAGCTCGGCCACAAGCGTTCGCTGGCCCTGCGCGAGTACGCGCTGGGGCTGGAGGCGCTGGACCGACTGGCGGACGGGGAACCGCTCTGGCGGGTGCACGAGGCGGTCTTCGCGGTGCTAGCGCTGGAGTCGGAACCGGTGGATCCGCGGCTGTGACCGGGCGGTGGCGCATGGCCCCGCATCCGTGAGGGAACGAGGGCGTGGCCCCGTACCCATGGCGGTGCGGCGCCGCGTCGCCTCGTGTCTGTGACGGTGCGGCGCCGTGTGGCCCCGGGCCGTGGCGGTGCGGCGCCGTGTGGCCCCGCCGCCGTAACGACGGGCGGTGTGCACGGCAACGGGCAACGGGTCGCGGGTGACGGGCAACGTGCCCTGGTGCGGCGCCGCTTCACGCGGCCCGGCCCGCCCGGTACGTCCGTCGGTAGTCGGCCGGGGTGACGCCCACGATCCGGGTGAAGTGGCGGCGGAGGTTGGCGGCCGTGCCCAGGCCGGCGATGTCCGCCACCCGGTCCACGGACAGGTCGGTGCCCTCCAGCAAGTCGCGGGCCCGGGCGATGCGTTGGCACTGGAGCCACTGCATGGGGGTGGTGCCGGTCGTGGCGTGGAAGCGGCGGACGAGGGTGCGCGGGCTGGTGTGCGCGTACCGGGCGAGGTCGGCACGGTCAGCGGCTCGCGGAGGCGTTCGGCGGCCCAGTGCAGGACCGGCGCGAGCGAGTCGTCGCGGTGCTCCGGCAGCGGCGTCTCGATGTACTGGGCCTGGCCGCCCGGGCGGTGTGCGGGCGCGACCAGCTGGCGGGCGACGGAGTTGGCGACGCCGGTGCCGAAGTCCTCGCGGATCAGGTGCAGGCAGACGTCGATGGAGGCGGTGGCGCCGGCGCCGGTGAGCACGTCGCCGTGGTCGACGTAGAGCACCGTCGGGTCCACGGTCACCGACGGATAGCGCTCGGCGAGCAGCGCCGCGTACATCCAGTGGGTGGCGGCGGTGCGGCCGTCGAGCAGTCCGGCCGCGGCGAGGGTGAAGGCGCCCGAGCAGAACGAGACCACCCGCGCGCCGCGGCGGTGGGCCTCGCGCAGTGCCGCGACGAGTTCGTCCGGCGGGTCACCGTGCACATCGGCGGTCGCCGGCACGATGACCGTGTCGGCCGCGATCAGTTCCTCGACGCCGTACGGGGTCCGGGTGCTGAACCGGGCGCCGGCGAGCGGCACTTCGCCCTCCGGGTTGGCGCACCCCGGAGTGGCGATCAGGCACATCCGGAGGTCGTACCAGTCGGGAGGGAGTTGGAGCCGGTCGTTGCCGAAGATGTGGCCGGGAACGGCGAGTTCGAAGAACGGCATGCCGTCGGTGAGGGCGAGCGCCATGGAGGGCATGGCGCGAGTGTGGCAGACGAGGTGGCAGGAATGTAGCGGGTGGTGGCAGGGCTGCCACTCGTGCGGAGGGGGAGCCGGGCCGATGCTTGATCGACATGACCACTCCTCTTCCGGGACGTCGGGGGACAGGTGCGCCCACCGGCGCGGCCCCCGCTGGCCACCAACTCGACGACAGCGGGCGCCCGTTCGCCCCACAGGGCGCGCCGCCGGCCGTCCCGCCCGCCGAGGTGCCCGCCCCCGCCACGGTGTCTGCCGAGCCCGCGGCCCCCGACCGCCGCCGTTGGCTGGTCCTGGCGATCGCCTCCGCCGCGCAGTTCCTGGCGGTGCTCGATCTGATCGCGGTCACCATCGCGTTCCCGGCGATCGGCCGGGACTTCGCGCCGGCGCCGGCCGCCACCCTCTCGTGGGTGCTCAACGGCTACACCGTCGTGCTCGCCGCGCTCCTGGTGTCGGCCGGTCGGCTCGCCGACGAGGCCGGGCGGCGGCGGTGCTTCCTGATCGGCATGGTGCTGTTCGGGGTGGCCTCGGCGGCCTGCGGCGCGGCGCCCACGCTCACCCTGCTCATCGTGGCACGGGTGGTACAGGGCGTGGCCGCCGCGGTGTTGATCCCGACCTCCCTCTCGCTCGCGCTGCCCGCTTTCCCGGCGCGCGAGTGGGCGACCGCGGTCGGTGTCTGGACGGCGGTCAGCGCGGTGGCGGCGAGCGCCGGGCCGGTGATCGGCGGGCTGCTCGCCGCCGCCGACTGGCGGTTGATCTTCCTGATCAACGTCCCGGTGGTGCTGCTCGCGGTCGGCTCGGGCGTCCGGCTGCTGCCCCGTTCGGCGCGCGGTCCGCGGCAGGCGCTCGACCTGCCGGGGACGGTGCTGGTGCTGGTGTGCGTCGGCGCGCTGGTGACCGCGTTCGTCGAGGCCCCCGAGTGGGGTTATGCCGCCCCGGGCACGCTCGCGGTCCTCGCCGCCGGCGGGTTGGCGGGAGCGCTGGGTGTGCGCCATGTGCGACGCGCCGCGAACCCCGTGGTGCATCCGGCGCTGTTCCGCTCCCCCGGGTTCACCGCGGCCACCCTGGGGCTGCTCGGCTACTTCGTCGCCTACGGGGCGATGGTGCTCGCCGCGAGCCTGTTGTTCACCGATGTCTGGCACTACCCGGTGCGGACGGCGGGGTGGCGATGGCGCCCTGGCCGCTGACGGTGCTGGTGGTCTCCGCGGTCTCCGGCCGGATCGTCGCCGCGATCGGCGGCCGGGGGACGGCGGTGCTCGGCGCGCTGTGCTTCGTGGCGGCCGCGCTGTGGTGGGTCGTCCTGGCCGGCGACGGGAGCGGGGGGACGCACTACGGGGGGCGGTTCCTGCCCGGGTTGGTCTTCGCCGGGTTGGGCACCGGCCTGTACCAGCCGGTGATGTTCGCCGCCGCGGGGGCGCTGCCCAGTAGCCAACTCTCCCTCGGTTCCGGCGTCTTGATGGTGTCCCGGCAGGCCGGCACCGCGCTCGGCGTGGCCGTGCTGGTCGCCGTCATGGGCGGCCAGCACCCGACGTTCGGGGCGTTGCGCGCCGGCTGGATCATCGCGGCGGTGACCTCGGCGCTCGCGGTGGCGGCGGCCCTGCCCCTGGGACGGGGGAGGGCCACGGCCTAGGGCGCTTCTGACGGGTCGGGGTCGGACGGGCCCCAGGGCGCCGCCCGCGCCCGACACCCCGTCCGGGATCCCCGGACCCGCGACGCGACGCCCCCCGAGCGGACAAGATGGGGAGATGGGATTCCATGTCGACTCGGAGGCCGGGCGGTTGCGCCGCGTGATCCTGCACCGCCCCGACCTCGAACTGAAGCGGCTCACCCCCTCCAACAAGGACACCTTGCTCTTCGACGACGTGCTCTGGGTGCGGCGGGCCCGGGCCGAGCACGACGGGTTCGCGGACGTGCTCCGCGACCGGGGCGTCGAGGTGCACCTCTTCGGGGATCTGTTGGCCGAGAGCCTCCAGATCCCCGAGGCGCGGACGCTGGTCCTGGACCGGGTCTTCGACGAGAAGGAGTACGGGCCGCTGGCGACCGATCACCTGCGGGCGGCGTTCGACGCGTTGCCGGTGCCGGAACTCGTCGAGGCGTTGGTCGGCGGGATGACCAAGCGCGAGTTCCTGGAACAGCATCCGGAGCCGACCTCGGTCCGTTTCCACGTGATGGACCTGGACGACTTCCTGCTGGGGCCGCTGCCCAACCACCTGTTCACCCGCGACACCTCCGCCTGGATCTACGACGGGGTCTCGATCAACTCGATGCGCTGGCCGGCCCGGCAGCGCGAGACCGTGCACTACGAGGCCATCTACCGCTTCCACCCGCTCTTCCGCGAGGAGACGTTCCACGTCTGGTCGGAGGGGCAGGCCGACTACCCCTCGACGATCGAGGGCGGCGACCTCCTGGTGCTGGGCAACGGCGCGGTGCTGATCGGGATGAGCGAGCGGACCACCCCGCAGGCGGTGGAGCTGTTGGCCCGCGGGCTGTTCGCGGCGGGCTCCGCGCGGACGATCGTGGCGCTGGACATGCCCAAGCGGCGCGCGTTCATGCACCTGGACACCGTGATGACCATGATCGACGGGGACACCTTCACCCAGTACGAGGGCCTGGGGATGCTCCGCTCGTACACCATCGAGCCGGGCGCGGGCACGCAGGACCTGAAGGTCACCGACCATCCGCCGGAGCACATGCACCGCGCCATAGCGGCCTCGCTGGGGCTCGCCGAGATCCGGGTGCTCACCGCGACCCAGGACGTGCACTCGGCCGAGCGCGAGCAGTGGGACGACGGCTGCAACGTGCTCGCCGTGGAGCCGGGCGTGGTGGTGGCCTACGAGCGGAACGTCACCACCAACACCTTCCTCCGGAAGCGCGGGATCGAGGTGATCACGATCCCCGGCAGCGAACTGGGCCGGGGGCGCGGCGGGCCGCGCTGCATGAGCTGCCCGGTGACGAGGGACGCGGTGCCGGGCTGAGGCGGCGGTGCCGGGCGGTTCGCCGGCGGTGGTCGACCCGCTGGCGGTGGCCGTCCGCCGCGGCTGGCAGTCTGGGGGGCGGGGACGCGATCCCGGGACGCCGGGGGCGGACGTGCCGGGCACCCGGGCACCCGAGTGTCCGTATAAGGATGCGAGTATTCGTATAGACTTCCATGGGCTGTGTGTCCCGACGCCCCCTGTCCCCGACCGCCGCGAATCAGGAGCCCACCCATGGCGATAGACCTCAAGGGCCGCCACTTCCTCAAGGAGCTGGACTTCAGCGCCGAGGAGTTCCGTCGACTGGTCGAGCTGGCCGCCGAGTTGAAGGCGGCCAAGCGCGCCGGCACCGAGGTCCGCCGCATGGAGGGCCGCAACATCGCCCTGATCTTCGAGAAGACCTCGACCCGGACCCGCTGTTCCTTCGAGGTCGCGGCCGCGGACCAGGGCGCCTCGACCACCTACCTCGACCCGTCCAGCTCGCAGCTCGGGCACAAGGAGTCGGTCAGGGACACCGCCCGCGTCCTCGGCCGGATGTTTGACGCCATCGAGTTCCGCGGCAGCCGCCAGGCCGACGTCGAGGAGCTCGCGGCGCACGCCGGGGTGCCCGTCTACAACGGGCTCACCGACGACTGGCACCCGACCCAGATGCTCGCCGACGTGCTGACCGTGGTCGAGCACGGCGGCGGCCGGCCCCTGGAGGAGACCGCCTTCGCCTACCTCGGGGACGCCCGCAGCAACATGGGCAACTCCTACCTCGTCACCGGCGCCCTCCTGGGTATGGACGTACGGATCGTCGCCCCGAAGCAGTTGTGGCCGGGGGAGGGCGTGATCGCGCGGGCGCGGGCGCTCGCGGAGGCCAGCGGGGCCCGGATCACCCTCACCGAGGAGGTCGCCGAGGGCGTGCGCGGCGCCGACTTCGTCGCCACCGACGTCTGGGTGTCCCTGGGTGAGCCCAAGGAGGTCTGGGACGAGCGGATCGCGCTGCTCGCCCCGTACGCGGTGACGATGGACGTGCTGCGCGCCACCGGTCGGCCCGACGTGAAGTTCCTGCACTGCCTGCCCGCCTTCCACGACCTCGGCACCACGGTCAGCCGGGAGATCCACGCCCGCCACGGGCTGACCTCGCTGGAGGTCACCGACGAGGTCTTCGAGTCCGCGCACTCGGTCGTCTTCGACGAGGCGGAGAACCGGATGCACACCATCAAGGCCGTGATGGTGGCGACGCTGGGGCGGTAGGGCGCGGCCCGTGCGGGCGGCGGGCCAGGCCGTGCATAGCCATGCGGGGTTATGAACGATCATGCGGCCTCGGGTTACCATCGAGCCGCAAACGGGGTCCGGACCCACCGGTTCGGGCCCCGCACCGCGCCCGGCCCACCCGCGCCGCGCGCCACGCACCACCAGAGAGAGAACCACCCCATGCTCCGCCCAGGCACGTCCGGATTGCGCATCAAGTCGCCCGATCTCCTCCTCGCCGAATCCGGAGCGGACCTCCACGGCCATGGCCTGCGCCGCAGCATGGGCCTGTTCCAACTCCTCTGCTTCGGCGTCGGCGCCATCGTCGGCACCGGCATCTTCGTCGGCCTGTCCGACACCGTCGCCCAGGCCGGCCCCGCGGTCATCGTCTCCTTCGCGCTGGCGGCGATCACCTGTGTCTTCACCGCCTTCGCCTTCGCCGAACTCGGCGGTGCGATCCCGGTCTCCGGCAGCTCGTACTCCTACGCCTACGCCACCCTCGGCGAGCGCACCGCCTTCCTCGTCGGCTGGTGCCTGCTGCTCGAATACGGCGTCTCGGTCTCCGCGGTCGCCGTCGGCTGGGGCCAGTACCTCAACCAACTGCTCGGCAGCCTCACCGGATGGCAACTGCCCGCCGCGCTCGCCAACCCGCCCGGCGACGGCGGCATCGTCAACCTCCCCGCCGTCGTCGTGGTGCTGCTGGCCGCGGTGCTGTTGGTGCGCGGCATCCGGGAGAGCGCCCGGGCGACCGCGGCGATGGCGGTGCTCAAGCTGGCCGTGCTGGCGCTGTTCTGCGTGATCGGCTTCGGCGCGTTCCACAGCGGGAACCTCTCCCCGTTCGCCCCGGAGGGGCTGGCCGGGATCACCTCCGGCGCCTCCGTCGCGTTCTTCTCGTACATCGGCTTCGACGCGATCACCACCGCCGGCGAGGAGGTGCGCAACCCGCGCCGCAACATCCCGCTCGCGATCATGATCTGCATCGGCGTGGTCACCGTCCTGTACTGCCTGGTCGCCCTCGCCGCGATCGGGGCGCTCTCCGCGGGGGAGGTGGCGGGCCGCCCGGCCGCGCTGTCGCTGATCGTCGACCGGGTCACCCACTCCGACCTCGGCGGTGCGGTGATCGCCTTCGGCGCGGTCGTCGCCATCGCCTCCGTGGTCCTCGCCGTGATGTACGGGCAGACCCGCATCCTGATGGCGATGTCCCGGGACGGCCTGGTCCCGCGGGTCTTCGCCCGGGTCTCGCCCCGGACCGCCACGCCCGTCGCCAACACGTGGATTGTCGCGGTGGTCTTCGCCCTCCCGGCCGCGGTCGTCCCGCTGGACGTGGTGATGAACCTGACCACCATCGGCACGCTCGCGATCATGGCGGCGGTCAACGTCAGCCTGCTGGTGCTCCGTCGCACCCGGCCCGACCTGCCGCGCCGCTTCCGCGTCCCGCTCTTCCCGCTCAGCCCGCTGCTCGGCATCGCCTTCTGCGGCTACCTCATCTACGGCACCGGCCCGGCCACGTGGCTCCAGTTCGCCGGCTTCCTCGCCCTCGGCGCGCTGGTCTACGCGCTGTACGGGCGCCGGCACTCGCGCCTCGCGAGGGGCGGGGCCGACGGGCCCGTCCCGGACGGCGCGGGGGACTTCCCGGGGCCGCGGGGTGGCGGCGAGGGGGCGCCGGGGGCCGGCGCGGCGGATTCCGGTTGCGTGGGCGCCGGCGGCGGGGACCGCCCGGACCGCGGCGGCAACTGACCGTTCCGCGCCGCGCGTCGGCCTGATCGACCCCGACACCGACCCCGACACCGACCCCGACACCGACCCCGACACCGGCCCCGACAGCGGCCCCGACTTCGGCCCCGGCCCCCGGCAGCGACGCCCGGGACCGGGGCCGAAGCCGTATCCGCGCCTCGCCCCTGCCCCACCCGGAACTCCCCACCCCCGCACGCCACTTCCCCGCCCCGTCGCCGCCGCGCTCATATCGCGCACTCATGACGACGGTCACAAAGCAGTGATAGCTTCGAGGGGCATTTCGCGCGTCCCGCACCGCCACCGCATCCGCGACCACCACGCACCAGCCGACCGGCTGAAGGGGGCAGGCAGACCGATGAGCCCGTTCGCAGGATCCGCCCGCAGCACCGGCGCATGGCAGCACATCAGGGTCAGCAGGGAGGACGGCGTCGCGACCGTCACCCTCGCCCGCCCCGAGAAGCTCAACGCGCTGACCTTCGAGGCGTACGCCGACCTCCGCGACCTGCTCGCCGAACTCTCCCGGGAGCGCTCGGTGCGCGCCCTGGTCCTGGCCGGCGAGGGGCGCGGCTTCTGCTCCGGCGGGGACGTCGAGGAGATCATCGGCGTCACCCTCGGCATGGACACCGCCCAACTCCTGGACTTCAACCGGATGACCGGGCAGGTCGTCCGGGCGATCCGGGAGTGCCCGTTCCCGGTGGTCGCGGCCGTGCACGGGGTGGCCGCCGGCGCCGGCGCGGTACTCGCCCTGGCCGCCGACTTCCGCATCGCCGACCCCTCCGCCCGCTTCGCGTTCCTCTTCACCCGGGTCGGCCTCTCCGGCGGCGACATGGGCGCGGCCTATCTGCTGCCGCGCGTCGTCGGCCTCGGGCACGCCACCCGGGTGCTGATGCTCGGCGACCCGGTGCGGGCCCCCGAGGCCGAACGGATCGGTCTGATCAGCGAGTTGACCGAGGAGGGCCGGGCCGACGAGCGGGCCGCGGCGCTGGCCCGACGGCTCGCCGACGGCCCCGCGCTCGCCCACGCCCAGACCAAGGCGCTGCTCACCGCCGAGCTGGACATGCCACTGGCCGCCGCCGTCGAACTGGACGCCAACACCCAGGCGTTGCTGATGAACAGCGCCGACTACGCCGAGTTCCACGCCGCGTTCACCGCGAAGCGGTCGCCCCAGTGGCAGGGCAAGTGACCGCGCCCGCGGGGACGGCCGGGCGCCCGCTGAAGGTCGCCGTGCTCGGTGGCGGCCCCGGCGGGCTCTACGCCGCGGCCCTGCTCAAGCGCCTCGACCCGGACCGCGAGATCACCGTCTGGGAGCGCAACGCCCCCGACGACACCTTCGGCTTCGGCGTCGTCCTCTCCGACGAGACCCTCGGCGGCATCGAGCACGCCGACCCGGTCGTCTACCGCGCGCTCCAGGCCGAGTTCGTGCGCTGGGACGACATCGACATCGTGCACCGCGGCCGGACCCTCACCTCCGGCGGCCACGGCTTCGCCGCGCTCGGCCGCCGCCGGCTGCTGGCGGTCCTGCACGAGCGCTGCCGGTCGCTGGGCGTCCGGCTGGTCTTCCGCACCGAGGCCCCGCCGGCCGCCGAACTCGCCCGCGACCACGACCTGGTGATCGCCGCCGACGGCGTGCACAGCACCACCCGCACCGCGCACGACGACGTCTTCCGCCCGCGACTGACCACCCACCGGTGCCGCTACGTCTGGCTCTCGGCCGACTTCGCCCTGGACGCCTTCCGCTTCGAGACCGCCGACACCGGCCACGGCATCGCCCAGCTCCACGCCTATCCGTACGCCCGCCCGAAGCCGGACCGGCCCGGCGGCCCCGACGCCCCCGACGAGGGCGCCAGCACCGTCATCGTCGAGATGCGCGAGGAGGTCTGGCGCGCCAACGCCCTGGACGCCCTGGACGAGCGCGCCTCGGCCGCCTGGTGCGCCGAGCTCTTCTCCGGCACCCTGCGCGGCCGCCCGCTGCGCACCAACAACTCCACCTGGATCGCCTTTCGCACGGTCGTCAACGAGCGCTGGTCGCACGGCCGGATCGTGCTGCTCGGCGACGCCGCGCACACCGCCCACTTCTCCATCGGCTCCGGCACCAAGCTGGCCGTCGAGGACGCCCTCGCGCTCGCCGCGTGCCTGCGGGAACAGCCCACGTTGCCGGAGGCCCTGGCCGCCTACGAGGCCGAGCGCCGCCCCGTCGTGGCCTCCACCCAGCGCGCCGCGCGCGCCAGCCTCGCCTGGTTCGAGGAGCTGGCCACCTACGCCGACCAGCCGCCGCACCAGTTCGCCTTCAACCTGCTGACCCGCAGCCGCCGGGTCACCCACGACAACCTGCGGCTGCGGGACGCCGAGTTCACCGAGGCGGTGGCCGCGGAGGCCGGCGTTCCCGACGGGACGCCGCCGATGTTCACCCCGTTCCGGCTGCGCGGGCTGACCCTGCGCAACCGGGTCGTGGTCTCGCCGATGGACATGTACGCCGCGGACGGGGCGGGTACCCCCGGGGACTTCCACCTCGTCCACCTCGGCGCCCGCGCGCTGGGCGGGGCCGGGCTGGTGATGACGGAGATGGTGTGCGTCAGCCCCGAGGGGCGGATCACCCCGGCCTGCACGGGGCTGTACGCGCCGGAGCACGAGCGGGCCTGGCGGCGGGTCACCGACTTCGTGCACGGCCAGGCCCCCGGCACCGCCCTCGGCGTCCAGCTCGGCCACTCCGGCCGCAAGGGCTCGACCCGGCGGATGTGGGAGGGTATCGACCAGCCGCTGTCGGAGGGCAACTGGCCGCTCGTCGCCGCCTCCCCGCTGCCCTACCGCCCGGGCGTCAGCCAGATCCCGCACGCCCTGACCGCATCGGAACTCGGCACCGTGCGCGACCAGTTCGTCGACTCCGCCGCCCGTGCCGCCCGCGCCGGCTTCGACCTGCTCGAACTGCACTGCGCGCACGGCTATCTGCTCTCCGGCTTCCTCTCCCCGCTGACCAACCAGCGCACCGACGCCTACGGTGGCTCCCTGGAAGGCCGCCTCCGCTTCCCCCTCGAAGTCTTCGACGCGGTCCGCGAACGGTGGCCGGACGACCGGCCGATGACGGTCCGGATCTCCGCCACCGACTGGGCGGAGGGCGGCACCACCCCCGAGGACGCCGTCGCCGTCGCGGCCGCCTTCGCCGAGCACGGCGCCGACGCCGTGGACGTCTCCACCGGGCAGGTGGTGTCGCACGAGCGCCCCGACTTCGGCCGCTCCTACCAGACGCCGTTCGCCGACCGGATCCGCAACACCCTCGGCATCCCCGTCATCGCGGTCGGTGCCATCTCCTCCTGGGACGACGTCAACTCCCTGATCCTGGCCGGCCGAACCGACCTGTGCGCGCTGGCCCGCCCCCATCTCTACGACCCGCACTGGACCCTGCACGCCGCCGCCGAACAGGGCTACGCCGGCCCCGGCGCCCCCTGGCCGCCGTCCTACCAGGCGGGCAGCCGCACCCCGCCCACCGGCCGCACCGATGCGCCGAAGCCCCGCCTCACGCTGCACTGACGGGGAGGCCGGACGCAGCGGGGCGGGGCGGTACAAGGGGCGGGCTCGGCGTGGAGGGGTCAGACGGTGACGTGTGCGGGGCGGCCGTGCGGGTCGAGGTGGCTCAGCGCGCCGGGCGACGCCAGGCCCGGCAGGGTGTGCTTCCAGAGGGTCGTGACCCGCTCGGGAAGATCGGCGCGGTTGGTCGCGGCGCGGGAGAAGAGCTGCACGCCCATGTAGGAGGCGACGAAGAACTCCGCGGCCCGGTCCGGGGCGACGGCCGGCAGTAATTCGCCGTTGTCCCGGGCCTCGGTGAACATCGTGGCCATGATGTCGATCCACGCCTGGTAGGGGACCAGCGGCTCGTCGCTGAAGGTCGTCTCGACCGCGATCCGGGTGCCGGCCTGGATCATCGGATCGCTCCGCAGGGCCAGCGCCACCTGGTGCGTGAAGTCGATGGCGTCCTGGAGGCGGGAGTCGCTCACCGGCGGTACGAACGGGTCGGTCTGTTCCCGGATGACCGCGCGCGCCAACGCGTCCTTGGACCGGAAATGGAAGTAAACGGCGCCCTTGGTGACCCCGGCGCGCTGGATGATCTCCGCCATCGTCGCGGCCTCGTAGCCGCGGGTGCCGATGACATGGGCCGCGGCTTCGAGGACGGCGCGTCGGGTGCGCACTGCGCGTTCCTGCTTGACCACCGATCATCCTCCGTATGCTCTCTTGGAGTTGTTGTGCCTGGGTGC
This sequence comes from Streptomyces sp. NPDC090442, assembly GCF_044769405.1. Classification (NCBI taxonomy): domain Bacteria; kingdom Bacillati; phylum Actinomycetota; class Actinomycetes; order Kitasatosporales; family Streptomycetaceae; genus Streptomyces; species Streptomyces sp. NPDC090442. The sequence continues at coordinate 18,338 of NZ_JBIVXW010000062.1, read as the reverse complement.
GACCCGTTGCCGTGGCCGCGCAGTCTATTTCCGCATCATAAAGAAGCCAACCGTGCGGTATTCATTGACCGCACGCCGGTTTGCGGCCGGAATTCGCGCTCCGGCCGCGCGGTGCCTGTGGTACTGCCGAACGTGCAAGGAGTAGATCGATGACCCTGACCGACGCGCCCGGACTCCCCTGTGTCCACCGGGAGGTACGGCTCGCCCGCCGGGTCGGCGACGAAGAATTGACGGGGCGTCATTTCACCGTCGCCGAGGTCCCGCTGCCCAGCCCTGGCCCCGATCAGGTGCTGGTGCGCACCCGCTACATGGTGGTCACCGCGGCGATGCGGACCCGGATGACCGCGGCGCGTTTGCCGATGCCGTCCTTCGAGCCGGGGCAGCCGCTGTCGGGTGCCGCCGTCGGCGAGGTGGTGGCCGCGCCCGGCGGTGCCTTCGCGCCCGGTGATCTCGTCCACCATCCCCATGGTTGGCGTGAGTTCGCCGTCGTCGACGCGGCGCGGGTGCGCGCGATCGACCCGACCGCGCTGCCGTCCCTGCTGGCGCACCTCTCCCAGGGTGACACCGCCTGGGGGGCGCTGCGCCGGGCCGCCGAGGTGCGGCCGGGGGACACCGTGTTCGTCACCGGCGCCGCCGGCGGCGTGGGCAGCCTCGCCGGTCAGCTCGCCCGTCGGCTGGGTGCGGGCCGGGTGATCGGCAGCACCGGTTCGGAGGCCAAGGCCGCCCGACTGCGGGCGGAGTTGGGGTACGACGCCACGGTCGTGCGCGGCGCCGGGCCGATCGAGGAGCAGCTTCGCCGGGCCACGCCCGACGGGATCGACGTCCTGCTGGACACCGTGGGCGGCGAGCAGCTGCGTGCGGCGCTCGCCGTGGCCCGTCCGGAGGCCCGCTTCGCCCTGGTGGGCCTGTTGTCCAGCCAGTTGGGCGGGGACGGCGGGGCGACCTGCCCGGTGGAGTTGGACGCGGGGCTGATCATCACGCGTCGGGTGGCGCTGCGCGGCTTCGGGCGGTACGCCCATCCCGACCTGGCGGAGGAGTGGACTGCGGAGTTCGGCCGGGGGCTGCGGGACGGTTCGTTGGTCTTCCCGCACGCGCTGCTGAAGGGGATCGAACAGGCGCCGAGGGCGCTGTGCGAGCTCACCCAGGGACGTCACGTCGGGGCGGTCATCGTGGAGTTGTGAGTCGGGCACGGGGGCGCGGGTGGTCGGGTCGCCGCGGCGCGGTCAGCCGGCCGCGACCTGAGCCGGCGCCGGGAGTCCGGCGGCCCCGACCCGCTCCGCCGTGACCGGCAGCAAGCCCCACAGCCCGGTGACCGCCTCCGCGTCCCACCACGTCCGGTCGCCGCCGCCCAGGTGCAACAGACCCACCACGACCGAGGTCAACAGCTGGGCGGTGCGGCGCGGTTCGGCGTCCTCGGGGTCCGGGCCGGTGAGCCCGGGCCCCGTGCCGACCGGGTCGCCGGTGCCGCAGGTCACCGCCTTGTCGAGGAAGAGCGCGTACCAGCGCTGCTCCAGGGCGTGCAGGTCCAGGCCCGGCGCGGTCTCCGGGCGCAGCCGCAACCCCGCGCGCAGCACCGGGTCCGACTGCACCCGGCCGAACAGCGTGACCGCGAAGTCCCGGACGGCGACGGTCAACGGCTGGGGGGAGCGCAGGAAGCCCTCCTCGATCTCGTTGAGGGTGGCCAGCGCGGTGTCCCGGACCGCGAGGGTCAGGTCGTCCTTGGACGTGAAGTGGAAGTAGAGGGCTCCCTTGCTGAGTCGGGCCCGCCGGCTGATCTCGACCATGCCCGCGGCGGGCACTCCCTTCTCCAGGAACGTCTCGGCGGCCGAGCGGATCAGCGCCTGACGGCTTTGGATGGCTCGATGCTGCGTGGGCACGGTGTCCGTCCCGTCTCTCGTACGACTGCAACCTGCGTGCAGTCTACAGAGAAAACCAACCATGCGGTTCGCTATGGTGAGGACAAATGGCCGGTTCTGCCGCGGTCTGTCGGAAAGTCAACGGCCCTTGCGGGGCCCGGAACCCGGCGGATGCGCGGCTTCCAGGGCCGGTTCCAGTGTCTCCCGCTGGGTAAGGCTTGTCGACCCGTCAGGGAGGGGCTAAGGCGCATTGACAAACAGCGCAGGCGGTTTTTAAATCTCCGAAGGCGGTAAACGGGACGATCCCTTCCGATGCCGCCGCTTCGACGGTCGCGCGCCGCCCTTGGACAGTGGTGCGCCACGGCGAGACCGCCTCTGCCGCCACAGTCGTCGAGGTGCGGGGTCGGCCCGACCAGCCGGACCCGCACACGTCACCGAGCCCCCGCACCCATCGGAATCCGGAAAGGTCCCATCCATGCGCGTATCAATGGAAGTCGGCGAACGTCCTGTGAGAGGCGCGCGGAGCGCCAGCGGAGGAGAGACGCTCAGGGCCGCCGTCTTCGATCTGGACGGCACCCTCGCCAACACCCTGCCCGCGATCAGCAAGCTGCTGGTCAAGGTGGCGGCGGAACAGGGCTGTTCGGTGACCGCGCGGCAGGCGGCCGCGGCCATCGGCAAGCCCCCGGCCGCCGCGTTCGGGCGGCTGCTCGGCCGCCCCGAGGACGACGGCCGGGTGCAGGCCGCCATCTCCCGCTACCGGGAGCTGTTCTCCTACGAGGTCCTGTGCCAGGGGCCGCAGTTGCTCTACCCGGGAGTGACGGCCGGGCTGTCCGCGCTGCGCGCCCACGGCGTCGAACTGGCCGTCGCCACCTCCAAGACCACCCGCAGCGCCGAGGCCCTGCTCGACGTGATGGGCATCCGCGACCTGGTCGGCCCGGTCATCGGGCAGGACATGGTCCGCCGCGGCAAGCCGCACCCGGAGATGGTGCTGCGCGCGGCCGGTCGGCTGGGGGTCCCGGCCTGGCAGAGCGCGTACGTCGGGGACACCGTGGGGGACATGAGGATGGCGGTGACCGCGCGCATGGAGCCGGTCGCGGTCACCTACGGCAGCGGCACCTTCGGTGAACTCGCCGCGGTCGCCGGGACCCGGATGTGCAGCTCGTTCAAGGACGTGGTCTCGGTGATCGCCGCCGCCCGGCCGCGTCCGTCGGCCGCCGGCCCGGTCCGGCAGCGCCCGGCCGCCGCCGTCCCCGTGGGGGCGCACCAGCGGCGACGCTGACACCGGGGGGTACGGGCCACGCCCGCGGTCCAGGGGGAACACCGGACCGCGGGCGGGAGGCGACGGAGCGGGGCGTACGAGGACGCGGGACACCTCCCGCCGTTGACCACGGTCGACGGCGGGAGGGGCTCAACCGGCGTCCTGGGTGCGGTGCGTCCCGGCCGTCGCCTCCCGCACGTATGCGGCGGCCGCCGCCCGCAGGGTGGCGTGCAGTCGGCGGAACACCTCCGCCGCGCGGCCGCCCGGCCAGTCCTCCGGCAGGAGGGGAGAGGACAGACCGGGGTCCGCATAGGGGAGGTGCCGCCAGGCGTCCAGGGCGAGCAGATGGTCGCGGTAGGCGGCCTCGGGGGGAAGCGAGCGGCGCCGGCTCCAACGGGCCAGCACCGGTTCCTGCTCGGCCAGGAACGCGCGGTGCCGCGCCGCGAGGGCGTCCAGGTCCCACCAGCGCGCCACGGCCTGCGCGGTGGGCGTGAATCCGGCGTGAGTGCCGGTGAACAGGTCCACGTAGGCGGCCAGTTGCAGCCGCTCCAGGGTGTGCCGGGTCTCCTCGTAGAGGTGCGCGGGGGCGATCCACACACCGGGCGCCGCGGTGCCGAAGCCCAGTCGGGCCAGTCGCGAGCGCAGCAGATGGCGCTTGTGCCGCTCCTCCTCGGGGACGGAGAAGACGGCCAACACCCAGCCCTCCGGCGGCGGTCCGGCGGGCCGGCCGAATATCCGGCGGTCGCCGTCCGCGAGCAGTTGCCGGCCCGCGTCGGAGAGCCCGTACGCGGCCGCGCCCGCGGCGGTGCGCTCGGGGACCAGCAGCCCGCGGCGCTTGAGCCGGGAGACCGCCGAACGCACCGACGGCGGATCCACGCCGAGCACGCCGAGGAGCCGGATCAGCACGGCCACCGGCACCGGACCGGGCTCGCCGCCGGCGTCCTTGGGGCCGCCCCGGCCGTAGGCGCCGTAGAACGTGACGATCAGGGACCGCGGGGTGTGCTGGGCAGGCTCGTCGCTCACCTGATCACTCTAGTTCGGGGTCGCGGAGCCGGAAGCGCTGGAGTTTGCCGGTGGGGGTGCGCGGCAGCGCGGCGTGGAAGACCACCTCGCGCGGGCACTTGTAGGGCGCGATCCGCGACTTGACGAACTCCCGCAGCGCGGCGACGGTCTCCTCCCCGGGCGGGACGCCGTCCCGCAGTACGACATGGGCGACGACCACCTCCCCGCGGTGCTCGTCGGGGCGCCCGACCACCGCCGCCTCGGTCACGTCCGGGTGCCGCAGCAGGGCGTCCTCCACCTCGGGCCCGGCGATGTTGTACCCGGCCGAGATGATCATGTCGTCCGCGCGGGCCACGTAGCGGAAGTAGCCGTCCCCGTCCCGGACATAGGTGTCGCCGGTGAGGTTCCAACCGTCGCGGACGTAGGAGGTCTGCCGGGGGTCGGCGAGGTAGCGGCAGCCGGTCGGGCCGCGGACCGCGAGCAGTCCCGGTTCGCCGTCCGGCATCGTCGTGCCGTCCGGGCCCACCACCCGCGCCTCGAAACCGGGCACCGGCAGCCCCGTCGTCCCCGGCCGGATCGCGTCGTCGGCGGCGGACAGGAAGATGTGCAACAGCTCGGTCGCGCCGATCCCGTTGATGATCCGCAGGCCGGTCGCCTCGTGCCAGGAGCGCCAGGTCGCGGCGGGCAGGTTCTCGCCGGCCGAGACGCAGCGGCGCAGCGAGGACAGGTCGTGCCCGGTCAACTCGGGCAGCATGGCCCGGTAGGCGGTCGGCGCGGTGAACAGCACCGAGATCCGGTGCGCGGCGATGTCGCCCAACAGCCGCCGGGGACCGCCCCATTCGGCCAGGTACGCCGCGGCCCCGGCCCGCAGCGGGAAGATCACCAGTCCGCCCAGCCCGAAGGTGAAGCCGAGCGGGGGGCTGCCGGCGAACACGTCGTCCGGGCGCGGCCGCAGCACCTGCGCGGAGAAGGTGTCGGCGACGGCGAGCACATCGCGGTGGAAGTGCAGACAGCCCTTGGGGCGGCCGGTGGTGCCGGAGGTGAAGGCGATCAGCGCGACGTCGTCACAGGCGGTCGGCACCGCCTCGTACGGCGCGCCGCCGGGGCGCGCGCACCGCGTCAGATCGTCCGGCCGGTCCCCGCCGAACGTGGCGATGCGCAGGCCCGGGACGTCGGCCCGGACCAGATCGTCGGCCGCGCGGGCGTCGCACAGCGCGTGCCCGACCCGGGCGAGGTCGCAGATCGTGGCGAGCTCGTCGGGCCGGTGCGCCGCCAGCACCGTCACCGCCACCGCGCCGGCCTTCATCACCGCGAGCCAACAGGCCGCCAACCAGGGCGAGGTGGGGCCGCGCAGCAGTACCCGATTGCCCGGCACCACGCCCAACCGGCCGGTGAGCGCATGAGCCAGGGCGTCCACCCGGGCCCGCAACTCCCCGTAGGACCAGGCCCGTCCGTCGGCGGCCAGGACCGCGGGCCGGTCCGCGCCCAGCCGGGCGATGGTGCCGTCGAGGAGCTCCGCGCCGCAGTTCAGCCGGTCGGGATAGCCCAGGTCGGTGAGGTGCGGCCACTGCTCGGGCGGCGGCAGCCGGTCGCGGGTGAAGGTGTCGGTGTGGGCCGAGGACCGGAGCTCCATGCGGGGTGCGCCCCCTAGGTGGCCGCCGCGCGGCCGGGAGTAAGGGAAGGGACTGCCGAACGGATCCCCGTCAGCGTAACGTCTTCGTGACGGCAGTCAACAGACCGCGATAACCGGTCGCCGGGCCGTCGCCGCGACCGGTACCGCTGACCAGGGGAGCCGCCTTGTGACCGCATTCGCACTGGGACCGGAGCAGGAGGAATGGTGCGCCCAACTGCGCGCCGACACGGCCGAACGGCTGCGTCCCCTGGCGGAGCGGGGGGAGTTGGGCCGGGTCAACCGGCCGCTGGTCGCCGCCCTCGCTGAACTGGGCCTGCTGCGCCGCCTCTTCCCCGACGGGGGCAGCCCGCGGGCGCTGGACCTCTGCCTGTTGCGGGAGTCCCTGGCGCAGGAGTGCACGGAGGCGGAGACCGCCCTGGCGCTCCAGGGGCTGGGAGCCTGCCCGATCCTCCAGTCCGGGACCGCGGAGCAACGGGACCGCTGGCTGCCGGAGGTGGCCGCCGGGCGGGCCGTCGCCGCCTTCGCGCTGAGCGAGCCCGGCGCGGGCTCGGACGCCGCGGCGCTCGCCCTGGCCGCCGCGCCCGACGGCCCCGGCCGCTGGCGGCTGTCCGGCGAGAAGTGCTGGATCTCCAACGCCCCGGAGGCCGACTTCGCCACCGTCTTCGCCCGCACCGGCGCCGACGGTCCCCGCGGCATCACCGCCTTCCTCGTCCCCGCTGACCGCCCCGGCCTCGGCGGCCAACGGCTGGACATGCTCAGCCCGCACCCCATCGGCACCCTGGTCCTCGACGGCACCCCGGTGACCGCCGCGGACGTGCTCGGCGAGGTGGGCGGCGGGTTCGGGGTGGCGATGCGCACCCTGAACCTCTTCCGGCCGAGCGTCGGCGCGTTCGCGGTCGGCATGGCGCAGGCCGCGCTGGACGCCGCGGTGGCGCACGCCGGCACCCGCACCGCGTTCGGCGGGCCGCTCAAGGACCTGCAGTCCGTCGGCCATCAACTCGCCGAGATGGCCACCCGGGTGGAGTCCGCCCGACTGCTGGTGTACGCGGCCGCGGCCGCCTACGACCGTGGCGCCCCGGACATCGCCCGCCGGGCGGCGATGGCCAAGCTGCTCGCCACCGAGACCGCCCAGTACGTCGTCGACGCGGCCGTCCAGATCCACGGGGCCCGCGCCCTGCGCCGCGGCCACCTCCTGGAGCACCTCTACCGCGAGGTCCGCGCCCCGCGCATCTACGAGGGCGCCACCGAGGTCCAACGTTCGATCATCGCCAAGGAGCTGTACCGCACCGCGGCGCGCCCACCGGCCGGCGCCGCACCGCGGGACTGAACGGCGGCCGCACGACCGGCCGTTGCTCTCCTGTACCGGCTCGCCGCCGGCCGTGCACGCGGGGCCGCGGCGCCCGCTCCCTCCCGGACCCGGGCGCCGTGCCCGCCGCATACACTGTCTGCTCCGATGCGTGAACAGGGGGCGGGATGTACACAGGTGCCAGCAGGCTGGCCCTCGGTCTGACGGGCGCGTCGGACACCGATCCGGAGGAGCTTTCGGCGCTCACCGAGCAACTGCGCCGCGCGCTGCTCGAACTCGACGTCGACGACGTGCGGTTGGCCCGCGGCGGCGCCCCGGCGCCGGCGGGCGCCAAGCCCGCCGAGGCGATCGCGGTCGGGGCCCTCGTCGTCACCGCCGCCCCGGTGCTCGTCCGCCAGGTGCTGAATCTGGTCGACACCTGGCTGCGCAACCGCCCGGTCCGTACGGTCACGGTGGAACTCGACGGCGGGAAGATCGAGTTGACCAACGCCTCCCGCGAGGACCAGGGGCGGCTGATCGACGCGTTCGTGCGGGCGCGGGTCGAGCCGGCCGGAAACCCGCAGCCCGAGGAGTGAGCCGGTGACCGGTGCGCCGGCCGGTCGCCGGGACGCCCTGCTGATCGCCACCGGCCGGTACGACAGCCCGGACCTGCGGCCGCTGCGCTCGCCGCGCCAGGACTGCGAGGGTCTCGCCGCCGTCCTCGGCGACCCCGCCATCGGCGACTTCCGCGTCCAACAGCACGTGGACGCCGCGTCGTACGAGGTCAAGCGCGCCCTGGAGCAGTTCTTCCGGCAGCGCGGCCGGGAGGACCTGCTGCTGCTCCACCTGTCCTGCCACGGGATCAAGGACGACGAGGGGCATTTGCACTTCGCCGCCCGGGACACCGACAAGGACCTGCCGGCGTCCACCGCGGTGCCGGCCGCCTTCCTGCACGACCAGATGGCCCGCTGCCGGGCCCGCACCATCGTCGTGCTGTTGGACTGCTGCTACAGCGGCGCGTTCTTCCCCGGTTCCAAGGGCGACGACCACGTGCACGTGAAGGAGGAACTGGCCGGCCACGGCCGGGCCGTCCTCACCGCGACCAGCCGGACCGAGTACGCCTGGGAGGGCGACCAGCTCCAGGCCACCGCGCCGCAGCCGTCCCGCTTCACCGGCGCCCTGATAGAGGGCCTGCGCACCGGTGCCGCGGACACCGACCGGGACGGCCGCATCACCGTCAACGAGCTCTACGACTACGCGTACGAGCACCTGCACCGCAGCGGGGCGCGACAACGTCCGCAGATGTGGCTGGAGTTGGAGGGGCGAGTGATGTTGGCCCGGGCGGTCGCGACGGCCGGGGCGTCGACGGGGGCGTCCGCGGGGGCGACTGACGGTTCGTCCGACGCGACGTCGGGGGAGGCGGGGCCCGAGGACCGGCCCTCGGAGGAGGCGGCGTTCGCGGACGCCGGCACGGCTGCCCCGCGGCCGGAAACGCCCGCCGACCAGGGGCTGTTCGCCCGCCTCAAGGACGCCTGGAACGGTGTCGAGCCGGAGTCCTCCCTGGCGCGCGGGCCGCTGGCCCGGCGCGGTGAGGACGCGCTGGTCAGGTTGGAACTGCCGCTGGTCGAGACGGCCCTCGGCACGGTCGCGGAACTCGCCTTCGACAGCGCCGCGCGCTGCGCGGGCTGCGCGGGCCGCGGCGCCGCCGCCGACGCACCCGTGCACGTCTGCCGCCTCTGCGCCGGCGCCGGCACCCACGGCCGGGTGCGCAAGGGGGAGCCGACCGCCCCGTGCCCCCACTGCGACGGCCTCGGGGTGCGCATCCCGACACCCTGCCCCGACTGTGCGGGCGAGGGGCGGGTGCGGGTCCGGCGCACCCTCAGCGTGCGGGTGCCCGCGGGCGTCGACCACGGCACCCGCATCCAACTCGCCGGCGAGGGCGAGGTCGGACCGGGCGGCGGCCCGCGGGCCGACCTGTACGTCGACATCGTGGAGCTGCCGCACCCGGAGCTGCGGCGGCACGGCGACGACCTGCACCTGACCCGGAGCATTCCGCGCTCCCTGGCGCGCGCGGGCGGCACCGTCGAGGTGGTCACGCTCGACGGCGTGCGGTCGGTCCGGATCCCCGCGGGGCTGCGCCCGGGGCAGACGCTGCGGCTGGCCGGGTACGGCGTCCGGCATCTGCGCGGCGGCGGTTCGGGAGACCTGCTGGTCCACGTCGAGTTGGCCGGGGACGACGCGTGGGCCGAGACCGACGACGACGCGGCGGCGGCCGCGGTCCGGTGAGGCGGTCGGCTGGGACCGCGGCCCCGCCCGGTCAGTTCTGCGGGTGCGGCAGCGGCTCCTCCGGCGGGGTGGCGGCGCGGGGGCGGTTCCGCTGGTGGGCGTGTGCGACGGCCTCGTCGACGGTCTCGAACAGGGCTCCCGTCGCGGGCAGTTTGGCCAGCACGCCGAGGGCGCCGAGGTGAAGCCGGTGGGTGTCGCGGACCCCGGAGAGATGGACCGCGGCGCCGCGCCGGGCATGGTGGTCGACCACCTCGGCCAGGGTGAGCATCGCCGTGCTGTCGAGGCCGGTCACCCGCTCCAGGTCGAGCACCACCACCTGGGCCCGCGACGGCAGCACCGTCCGCAGGACCCGGTCGGCGGTGGTGAACAGCAGCGGGCCGGCGAAGCGGTGGACCGAGATCTGCGCATCCGGCGCGTCCGGAACGGTCGTTGGGCCCGGCAGGTCCGGCGCGCCCGGTACGTCCGGCGACGGCGGTCGCCCGGCGAGCGGCGGGGCGCCCTGCACGGGGACCCACGCGGGAATCCACACGTGCTCGACGCGCGCCGTCGCGGCCACCGTGCGCAGCGCCAGCACCATGGCCAGCACGATCCCGGTGACCACCGCGGTGACCAGGTTGACGGCCAGGGTGAGCGCCCCGGTGAGCGCGGCGATCGCGGCCTGGCCCCGGCCGACCCGGCCCAGCGCGCGCAGCGCGGCGAGGTCGATCATCCGTAGCGCGGTGGCGATCAGCACGCCGGCCAACGCCGCCAACGGCACCGTGGACACCAGCGGCGCCGCGCTCCACACCACCAGGGCGAGCGCGGCCGCATTGGTCAGCGCGGCCAGTTGGGACGCGGCACCGGACCGCACGTTGATGGCGGTGCGGCACATGGTGCCGGTGGCCGCCACCCCGCCGAAGAACGGCACCACCAGATTGGCGATGCCCTGCCCGAACAACACCCGCTGACCGTCGTGCCGTTCGGTGCCGCTCAGCGCGTCCGCCGCGGCGGCGGTCATCAGCGACTCCAGGGCGACCAGCGCCGCCAGCGTCACGGCGGCGGGCAGCAGCGCGGGCACCTCGGACGGCAGCAGGAAGCCGCCGGACGGCGCGGGCAGCCCGGTCGGGAGGTGTCCGATCCGGGCCAGCGGCAGGTGCGCGGCCTCGGCGACGACGGTGGCCGCGGCGATGGCCAACAGCGGAAAGGGCGCGGCCGGCCGCAGTCGCGCCCCGACCAGGCTGACGGCCGCGGTCGCCAGGGCGGTGAGCAGGGCCGGCCAGTCCGGTGCGGCGACGAAGCCGGCCGCCGCCCGCGCCGCGGCGGCCGCGACCGCCTCCCCGTGCGGCACCGCCCTCCCCAGCGCCGGCGGGATCTGCTGCGCGACGATCACCACGGCGGCGCCGAGCACGAAGCCCTTGACGACCGGGGCCGGAACCCAGCGCGCGTACCGGCTGGCGCGCGTCAACGCCAGGCCGAGCAGCACGACTCCGGCCAACAGCCCCGTGGTGAGCACCCCCGCCGCCCCGTGCGCCTGTGCGATCGGCGCGAGCACCACGGCGATCACCCCGCTCGGCCCGGTGATCTGCAACCGGGCGCCGCCCAGCACCGCCACCAACCCGCCGGCGAGCACGGCGGTGACCAGCCCCGCGCGGGCCCCCAACCCGGTCGCCACGCCGAACCCGATGGACAGCGGCAGCGCGGCCACCGCCACCGTCAGCCCGGCGAACAGGTCCTTGCGCGGTGCCCGGCGCACCGCCGCGAGATCGGCCCGCCCCGGTAGCAACCGCACGAGCCGACGCCCCCGACTTCCCCGGACGCCGCTGAAACCTCTACAACCCCGACCCTGCACGGCCTTTCCGCCCTTCTGCCGGAAGGCCCTTCTGGGCGCGCGCACCGGACCGCCCGCCGGAATTCCCGCGTGGCGCGGGAGCGTTCCGACGGGGGAACGCAGCACTGCGGCACGCCCGAAGGGAAAAGTGGCGCGAAGGAATTCATCCGGTACGGTGACGATTCCGTCCGCGGCTACTCGTTGGCCCGCAACCCCTTGTCCGCGGGCATATACAAGCTGGCAGAGGCGTTACGCCGGAGCAATACAGAAACCTGGTTCGGGAATTCACCGACGGGAGCGAACCGTCCGCCCGAACAGTCCGCCCAACTGCCTTTCGGACAATACCGATTGGTGATGGTGCGAACGGAACGGGCGCGGACTCCCTTCGGTTTTTCCTTCCCCCTCCCTACGTCCCGGCGCGGGCCGGGTCCGCCAGCGGTGGCACCGTGGGCACCGAGGGGTGTTCCGTGGAGGCCGACGCGCTCCACAGATCGGCGTAGCGCCCGCCCGCGGCCAGCAGCTCCGCATGGGTCCCGGACTGGGCCACCCGCCCGTCGTCCAGCACCACCACGAAGTCGGCCCGGGCCGCGATGTGCAGCCGGTGGGTGACCACCACGGTCGTGCGGTGCCGGGAGAGCAGTCGGCGGGCACGGTCCACCGCGGCCTCGGCAACCGGGTCGAGCGCCGCCGTGGCCTCGTCCATGATCAGGATGTCCGGGTCCACCAACTGGGCCCGGGCCAGGGCGACGAGCTGCCGTTGCCCCGCCGAGAGGCGGTGGCCGCCGTCCCCCACGTCGTGGTGGTAGCCGTGGTCGAGCCCGGCGATCATGTCGTGGGCGCCGACCGCCCGGGCCGCGCGCTCGACCGCGATGTCCTCGGCGTCCGGCCGCCCGTAGGCGATGTTGTCGCGGACGGTGCCGGCGAAGAGGTACGCCTCCTGGGGCACGATGCCCAGCCGCCGCCGATAGCCGACCGGGTCGTAGTCGCGCAGGTCCGCGCCGCCGATCCGGATGGCGCCGGCGGTCGGCTCGTGCAGCCCGGACAGCAGTCTGACGACGGTGGACTTGCCGGCGCCGGTGCGGCCGACGAGCGCGGTGGTCCGGCCGGGCGGGAGGACGAGGTCGACGCCGGAGAGCGCCTCGTGGGCGGTGGTCGGGTAGCTGAAGGACACCCCGTCCAGGGTGACCGGGCCGTCCAAACGGGCCGGCAGCGGCCGGAGTTCGGCGGCCGGGCGGGGCCGGGGTGCCGGCTCCCGCAGCAGTTCCCGCACCCGGTGCAGACCGGCGGACGCCTGCTGGTAGCTGTCGAACGCCTGCGAGAGCTCCTGGACGGGGGAGAAGAACAGCTCGATGTAGAGGAGGAAGGCGGCGAGCACACCGGCGCTCACCGCGCCGCCGGTGACCCAGCTCGCCCCGAGCGCCAGCACCAGCAACGTGCTCAGGTCCGCGAGCAGTTGGACGAACGAGAAGTACCCGGCGAGCTGGACCTGGGTGTGGAACTGGGCGGCGGTGAAGTCCTGGCTGCGGGCCGCGAACTCCCGCTCGCTGCGGTGCTCGTGACGGTAGGACTGGACCGTCCGCAGCCCGGCGACGGTCTCCTCCAGCGTGGTCACCAGGGCGCCGGCCCGCTCCCGCGCCCGAAGGTAGACCGGCGTGGACTTGGCGCGGTATACCAACGTGGCCAGGATCAGGGCCGGTTGCAGCGCCAGCACGGCGAGGGCGAGCGGGACGTTGATGACCAGCAGCACCACCGCCACGGTGACCAGGGAGAGCAGGCTGAACAGGCCGGTGGTGAGGTCGGTTTGGAGGAACGCCGACAGCTTCTCCATGTCGGCGGTCAGCCGGGTGATGATGCGGCCGGCGCCCTGCCGCGCGTAGTAGTCCGACGGCAGCCGCTGTAGGTGGGCGAACGCCTTTACCCGGAGCGTGTAGAGGAGCCGTTCGGCGGTGCGTCCGCTGACCCGGTCCTTGGCCACGTTGACGCCCCAGGTGACCATGACGACGGCCAGGCCGGCCAGGGAGGCGGCGGTCAGCGCGGGCAGGTCGGACCGGGCGATGCCCTGGTCGATGCCGGTGCGGAGGAGGACGGGGAGGGTGAGGATGCCGGCCGCGCTGGCGACGACCAGGGCGAGGGAGAGCGCCAACGGGCCGGCCAGCGGCCGGAGTAGGTGGGGCAGCCCGAAGTCGGGGGCGACCCGGCGGGCGGCCCGTTCGTCGATGTCGGGGGTGTCGGTGGCGGCGGGCAGTGCGGCCACGTCGGGGTCCCGCCGGGCCTCCGCCGCCTCGACGCGCCGCGCCCAGGGGCCGGGGGTGACGGTGGCGAGGGGCGGCGGGACGTCGTGGTCGGGCGGGGCGGCTGTGGCGAGCGGGGCCGTGGTGGCCACCAGGGCGCGGTAGCGAGGGTGGCGTTCCTTGAGTTCCGCGTGGGTTCCGGTGGCGACGATCCGTCCGCCGTCCAGGAGCGCGACCCGGTCGGCGAGCGCCAGGGTGGACTCCCGGTACGCGAGGATCAGCGCGGTCCGCCCGCGCAGCGCCTCCCGGAGGTTGCGGTCGATGGCCGCACCGGTCTCGGCGTCGACGGCGCTGGCCAGGTCGTCGAGCACGACCACCGGGGCGTCGCGGAGCAGGGCCCGGGCGAGGGCCAGGCGCTGCCGCTGGCCGCCGGACAGGGTGTGCCCGCGCTCGCCGAGTTCGGTGTCGTACCCCTGCGGCAGGGCGTCGACGAAGGCGTGCGCCTCGGCGGCCCGGGCCGCGGCGACGACCTGGGCGTCGGTGGCGTCGGGGCGGCCGTAGGTGAGGTTGTCGCGGACGGTGCCACGGAAGAGGAAGTCGTCCTGGAGCGCGACGGCGATGACGGATCGCAGGGAATCCAGGGGGAGTTGGCGGATGTCCCGACCGCCGACGCGGATCCGGCCGCCGGTGGGCCGGTAGAAGCCGGTGAGCAGGGCGGCGAGGGTGGACTTGCCGGATCCGGCCGGTCCGACGAGGGCGAGGGTCTCCCCGGGGGCGACCGTGAGGGAGAGGTCCCGTAGGAGGGGGTGGCCCATGTCGTGCCCGAAGGACACGCCGTCCAGTTCGAGGGCGACCGGGCCGTCCGGCAGCGGGGTGGCGCCGTTCGCCCGCGGGGCCGCGGCGCCTTGGTCGGCGGGCCGGTCCGGGGCGTCGCCGTCGATGACCTCGAACATCCGCTGGGCGCTGGCCCGGGTCTGCTGGGCCTCGGTCACCATGGCGGACAGCAGCATGGTGGGCTCCATCAACTGGGCCAGATACGCCGAGAAGGCGAGGAAGGTGCCCAGCGAGATGGCGCCGCCGATGGCCAGCCAGCCGCCGACCACCATGATGCCGACCTGCCCCAGCGCCGACAGCATCCCCATGAGGGGCCCGTAGTGGCTGCGCAGCCGCACCGACCGCACCCGGGAGGCGAACAGGTTGCGGGCCGCGGTCCGCAACCTGCGCTCCTCCTGGTCCTCCTGGCCGAAGCTCTTGACGACGCGGACGCCGTCCACCGCCCCGGTGACCACCGTGGCGACCGCGCCGGCCTCCTCCTGGGCGTGCCAGGCCGCCGCCGAGACGCGGGTGTAGGCCCGGCTGGCGACCCACCACACCGCCAGGCCGACGGCGACGGCGACGAGCGTGAGCGAGGGCGAGAGCACGACCATCACGGTGAGCGCGCACCCGAACAGCAGTGCCGCGCCGCCCATGACCGGCAGGTCGGCCAGCAGCTTCTGCACGGTGGCCGCGTCGGAGGTCATCCGGCTGATCAACTGGCCCTTGCCCAGGCGGTCCTGGGCCCGTCCGTCGGCGTGCACGACGGCGTGGAACACGTCGGCCCGCAGGTCGTGCAGCACCTCCAGGGAGAGCCGGCCGGCCGCGCGGCGCCGTGCGTAGGAGGCGAGGAAGCCGACCACGGCGACCGCGGCCATCGCACCGAGCAGCGGGGCGAGCGGGCGGTGGCGGTGGCCGATCACGTCGTCCACGACCGCCCGGGTGATCAGGGGGACGGCGGCGGTGGCGGCCGTACCGGCGAGGGTGCCGAGCACGACGGTGGTCAGGGCGAGCGGGTGCCGGCGGCAGTATCGGAACAGCCTCCGGATCCAGCCGCGGGGCATGCGGGCAGCTTGGCGGTCCACTTGAGTCCTTCACGTCCGTCCTGCGTCCCGGCACGGTACGGCTCGTCGCGAGGTTGGGGGGAATTCCTTGACGCGGGCCCGAGCGCGGTCGTCTCCCTTCGCCGCAGACCGGGCTCCGAGGCGAAGGGGGGTGGGGAGGGCGCGGCGCCCCGGGGGAGGGGAGGCCGCTTCGCGCGCCCCGTCATGACGCTCTTTCTCCGGGCCGTCCAGGTATCACCGTAACGATCACGCGGCCGGATCTGGAGGCCGACTTCTGGCCACCGGGCCCTCAGGAGTCACTTTCTGCCAATCCTTCACCTCTTACTGCCAGTCATATGCAGTTGCGATTCCTTTGCGAAAAGCTGGTTTCGGTGGTTCGAAGGCCGGGAATCCCCGCCGGCCTACCGGTGGCAACCGCGTGCGTTCGCGCCCGGATTCGCTTTCGCGGCACATGGTTTTCGCCCGGACTCCGGGCTGGGCGCGGAGCGGCCGGTGCGGTGGCACCGGCCGATATGGCGCGAACCGCACCGCATTCCCTCCGCACTTTCGTGGGTGGCTGCTACACATAGTTGACCCGGAGTCGACGGTGCCGCACGTCAACTCCCGCCCCCCGCCCGCCATTTCGAGCCCTCACGCCATGCCGGCCGCAGACGGCGTGGCAATCCGTCAGGGCACCGCTCGGCATTCGACTCCCGTCCCGCGCCAACGGGAACCACTCGGGGTCCAGGATCGACGTCGGCCATTAAGAACATCTCTGGAGAGCGACGATGGATTTTACTGTCTTGGGGCCCTTGACCATGTCCCAGAACAGCGCTCGACTTCCCCTCGGCAGCACCAAGCAACAGATCCTCCTTGCGTATCTCGTACTGCACGCCAACCGACAGGTGACGGTCACGGAAATCAGCGACGCCTTATGGGGCGCGCATCCGCCGGCATCCGCAGTGAAGAACGTCCAGTTGTATGTGGGACGCCTGCGCCGCACGCTGGCGTCGGCCGAACCCGAGCCGCGGCTGCACACCGTCGGCAAGGGCTACCTCCTCGCCGCCGACGAGGACGAGATAGACCTCCGGCGCTGCCAGCGGCTCATGCGGCACGGCAACGCCGCCTGGCGCGCCCAGGACTGCGAGCGCGCGGGCGCGCTGTTCGCCGAGGCGCTGGGGCTGTGGCGGGGCCGGCCGCTGTCCGCCCTCATGGGCACGGTCGCCATGGCGGCGGAGATCCGATGTCTGGAGGAACTGCGGCTGCTGCTGTCCGAGAACTACTTCGAGGTGCTCCTGGAGGCCGGCCGCCACCGGGAGCTCCTTCCCGACCTGCAACGTTTGGTCGAGGCCCATCCACAGCACGAACGCCTGCGGCTCCAGCTGATGTTGGCGCTCAGCCGGTCCGGCGACCGGCTGACGGCGCTGGCCGTCTACCGGGACGGCTACCGCCTCCTGGTCAAGGAGCTCGGCATCGAACCCTGCCGGGAACTGCGCGAGCTGCACGACTGGATACTGAGCGACACCGTCCCCGCACCGCTCCCGCGCCGGCCCGGCCCGCCGGGCGGCCGCGACCTGCCACCCGACGTCGACGCCGACGCCATCGACGGCACGCTCTCCTCGCTGCACTGACCCAACGCCCCCTCGACACGACCGAGTTCGCGGCACCGGTCCGGGCCGATGCCGCGCACCCGGGCCCCGGTCATGCCTCGGCGTCCAGCGCCTCGACGGCCCGGGACACCCCCTCCCAGCCGCCGGCGCGGACCGCCAGGAAGTCGGCGACCTCGGCGAACGCCATGCGCTGGGGCGGCACCGCTATCCCCAGCGCCCCGGACAGCCGGGCGATCGCCCGCTGCTCGATCGCCTCGCCGGCGGTCGCCAGAGCCGCCGCCGGCGCCGCGGTGGGCGTCGCGAACTGCCGCCAGTAGTCGGCGGCATGGTCGAGGCAGCCGCGCAGATTGACCCCCTTGAGCAGGGCGACGGCCAGCTCGTCGGCGAGCCGTCGGGCGTACCGCCGCGGACCGCGGCTGCCCGGCGTCACCCCGAACAGCGACAGCAACGCCAGAGTGCGCGCCCGGTCGTTGACGACGCCGCCGCCCTTGACGCCGGCGAGATAGATCGGCGAGAGGGCCGCGTGGTAGCCGTGCACGCCGGTCGCCGTCGACAGGATGCGCTCCAGGGAGAAACCGCAGTCGATCACTGCCAGCGAGCGGTCCGCCGCGTCCGCGACGCGGTAGTACCAGTTCAGCTCGCCGATCTCCACGCCGGCGCAGTTCACATCGGCCCGGCGCCCCTCGTACGGCCCGTACGCGCAGTCCTCGTCGGTGAGCGCGATGGTCACGTCACGGGCGTGGATGCCGAGGGCCGACAGGCCGTCCAGCCAGATGTCGAGGTGGTGCGCCAGGCGCTCCACCAGATCCGGCCCGCCCACCTCCAAGGACGAGAGGTTGACGAACGAGGAGGAGACGCCGTCCTCCCGCCCGGCGGTCGGCAAGTACTGCCAGCGCACGCACGGTTGGGCCAGGACATACGGGCCGACCGGCGCCGGCGCCCCGTCGTGCACCACCGGATCGAGGTGTTGCAGGGCCGAGACGACCAGATCGGTGTCGCGGGTCGCGCTCGTGAGGTTCGGCATGGCCGACGGGGGCACCCCGCGGCCCGCGAGGGCGCGGCGCAGGCGCTGCCACTGCATCGACGGCGGCCGGGGCGGCCCGGCCGCGCCCCGCACACCCAGGTCCGCCGGACGGGAGCCGGGACACCAGGGGCTCTGGCAGGACCGGTGCCACTTGCCGAAGTAGGTGCGTGCGCAGTGGTCGCACCGTTCCCGGAACCACTTGTTGGCGAGGAGGTAGTCGGATAAGGCCGTGTCGAAGCGGGATGCGGCAGCGTGGGTCATGTCTCCTACCGGACCATGGGTCGCTGTTGTTCCACCGGGCGGACCGGGATGAGGTCGGTGCCGAGGTACGGCGCCAGGAGCTTGGGCACCCGGATGGAGCCGTCCTCCTGCTGGTAGTTCTCCATGATCGCGATGATCAGGCGGTCGCAGAACCCGGTGGCCGAGATGGTGTGCGGGAAGCCCTTCTCCCCGTCGATCTTGTAGCGGATGCGGCCGCGCCGTGCCTGGA